>NC_019567.1:2761334-3068149 GCF_000317895.1 Bdellovibrio bacteriovorus str. Tiberius | reverse complement strand
GGTGTTGTCTCCAAAGTATTGCCTGCGGAAGACATGCCTTACCTTGCTGACGGTACTCCAGTAGACATGGTTCTGAACCCACTGGGGGTTCCTTCTCGTATGAATATCGGTCAGATCCTTGAGGTTCACTTGGGTTGGGCAGCGCACAACCTTGGTAAGCAACTGGGTGCTCATCTGGACAAGTGGAATGCAGAGAATGCTCGCACAGAGATGAAAGACATCTTCAGCGACTCTGATATCTCCGCGAAGCTTGATAAAGCAGACGATGCTTCATTGAAGTCCATGGTTAATCGCATGAAGCACGGTATCCACGTGGGTACGCCAGTGTTTGATGGTGCCCGTGAATCTGACGTGAAAGGTTTGCTTGCAAAAGCGCAAGTGCCTTCTTCCGGTAAGTCCGTTCTATTCGACGGTCGTACAGGGGAGCCGTTCACGAATCCGGTGACCGTGGGTATCATGTACATGCTGAAACTTCACCACTTGGTGGAAGAGAAGATCCACGCTCGTTCTATCGGACCTTACTCACTCGTTTCTCAACAGCCATTGGGCGGTAAAGCTCAATTCGGTGGTCAGCGTCTCGGGGAGATGGAGGTTTGGGCGATCGAAGCATACGGTGCTGCATACTCTCTGCAAGAGTTCCTGACTGTTAAGTCAGATGACGTTGCAGGTAGAACTCGTATGTACGAGAGCATCGTGAAGGGTGAAAATATCCTTGAGCCAGGCTTGCCTGAATCCTTCAACGTATTGGTGAAAGAGCTTCAGTCTCTGGCACTGAACGTGGAGCTGATGGAGTCTGACATTCTACGTGACCAAGATGAAGATTTTGGTGACGAAGAAGTGATCGAGGTAGAACCAGTTGCGCCGGTTGCGTCTAAAGACGAACCAGAGCAGCACTAAGTTTAATAATTTAACAACAGGGGTGTTCTTTGAGAGACTTGTTGAATTTTTTCGATAAACCAAAAGATCCACTTTCGTTTGACGCCGTACGAGTTTCGTTGGCGTCACCTGAAATGATTCGTGAATGGTCATTTGGTGAAGTTAAGAAGCCAGAAACTATCAACTATCGTACTTTCAAGCCTGAACGTGACGGCTTGTTCTGTGCGAAAATCTTCGGTCCTATCAAGGACTACGAGTGCTTGTGCGGTAAGTACAAACGTATGAAGTACCGTGGCGTCGTCTGTGAAAAGTGCGGCGTTGAAGTGACTCAGACCAAGGTTCGCCGTGAGCGTCTTGGTCACATCGAATTGGCAACTCCAGTAGCCCATATCTGGTTCCTGCGTTCTTTGCCTTCTCGTATTGGTAACCTTTTGAATCTTTCTTTGAAAGACGTTGAAAAGGTTCTTTACTGTGAAGCACACGTGGTTATCGATCCAATGGAAACTACATTGGAAGAAGGCCAGGTACTGACTGAAGAAGCATTGCAAGCGGCTCTGAATGAGTTCGGCCCATCCTTCAAATACGGAATGGGTGGCGAGGCAGTTCGTGATCTTTTGAAAAAAATCGATCCTGAATACCTTTCCCGCAAACTTCGTCTGGAAGTTAAAGACACCAAGTCTGAAGCTGGTATCAAAAAATTGACTAAACGCCTGCGCGTTGTTGAGGCCTTCAAAGGTTCCATCAACAAACCAGAGTGGATGATGTTGGAAGCGCTTCCGGTTCTTCCTCCTGATCTTCGTCCATTGGTACCTCTTGATGGTGGCCGTTTCGCGACGTCTGACCTGAATGACCTGTACCGCCGTGTTATCAATCGTAACAACCGTTTGAAACGTCTTCAGGAGCTGAACGCTCCAGACATCATCATCCGAAACGAAAAGCGCATGCTTCAAGAAGCAGTGGACGCTTTGTTGGATAACGGTCGTCGCGGTAAGACCTTCACTGGTCCGAACAAACGCCCTCTTCGCTCCCTTTCTGATATGTTGAAAGGTAAGCAGGGTCGTTTCCGTCAAAACCTTTTGGGTAAACGTGTAGACTACTCTGGTCGTTCCGTTATCACCGTTGGACCTACTCTGAGACTTCATCAGTGCGGTCTTCCGAAGAAAATGGCTCTCGAGTTGTTCAAACCATTCGTTTACAACAAACTTGAAGAAAAAGGTCTTGCGACCACTATCAAACAAGCCAAGCGCTTGGTTGATCAGGAAACAGTTGAAGTATGGGATATCCTTGCTGACGTGGTGAAAGAGCACCCGGTTCTTCTGAATCGTGCGCCAACCCTGCACAGACTTGGTATCCAGGCGTTCGAGCCTGTTCTTCACGAAGGTAAAGCTATCCAGTTGCACCCGCTGGTATGTACGGCGTTCAATGCCGACTTCGACGGTGACCAAATGGCAGTTCACGTTCCACTTTCTGTGGAATCCCAGGTTGAAGCACGCGTTCTGATGATGTCCACGAACAACATCCTTTCTCCTGCCAACGGTAAACCTATCATCAATCCTTCCCAGGATATCGTGTTGGGTATGTACTGGTTGACTCGTATGCGCCCAGGCGCGCTTGGATCAGGCAAAGCCTTCTCCAGCGTTCAGGAAGCACAATACGCTTATGAAACCGGTCTGGTAGACCTTCAGGCGGTATGTAAGGTTCGTATCAACGGAACTCTGCAAGAGACCACAGTGGGTCGTGCAATCCTTTCTGATATCGTTCCTAAAGAAGTTCCGTTCAACGAAGTGAACGTGACAATGGGTAAAAAACAGATCGCAGCCCTGATCGACAAGACTTTCCGTCTTGCCGGTGCAAAAGCGACCTGCATCCTTGCTGACAAGATCATGGAATACGGCTTCAAGTATTCAACTGCAGCAGGTATGTCCATCGGTATCGATGACATGGTGATCCCGGCGGCGAAAGCTCCGATGATCGCTGACGCAGAAAAACAAGTTACCGAGATCCAGCAGCAGTACGACGAAGGTTTGATCACAGATGGTGAGCGCTACAATAAAGTGGTCGACATCTGGGCGCAGACTGCCGACAAAATTGCCAAAGAAGGTATGAACGCGATCGAAAAGCAGACATTCAACGTTGGTGGCAAAGAGGTTGTGGGTCCTTCCTTCAATCCAATTTACATCATGGCTGACTCCGGAGCCCGTGGTTCCGCAGCTCAGATCCGTCAGTTGGGTGGTATGCGTGGTCTGATGGCGAAACCTTCCGGTGAGATCATCGAGACTCCGATCACTGCAAACTTCCGTGAAGGTTTGACAGTTATCCAGTACTTCATCTCCACGCACGGTGCGCGTAAAGGTTTGGCCGATACCGCATTGAAAACAGCGAACTCCGGTTACCTGACTCGTCGTTTGGTTGACGTTGCTCAGGACGTTGTTGTGTCCGAGATCGATTGCGGTGTTGAAGATGGTTTGGAAATCACTCCGATTTACGAAGCGGGTGAGATCGTACAAAACATCGGTGACCGTATCCTGGGCCGTACAGCTTTGAAAGACGTTGTTGATGCAGCGACAAACGAAGTTGTGGTTCGTGCTAATCAGGAAATCACTGAAAATGACGTTAAGATCATCGAAGGCCGTGGTATCGACAAAGTCGACATCCGTTCTGCTCTTATCTGTCAGTCTAAACGCGGTGTTTGCGTGAAGTGCTACGGACGTGATTTGTCCCGTGGTGCGACTGTGAACCTGGGTGAAACAGTGGGTATCATTGCCGCTCAATCCATCGGTGAGCCGGGTACCCAGTTGACGATGAGAACGTTCCACTTGGGTGGTGCGGCTTCTCGTGCGGTTGAACAATCTGTTCACACATCCCGTTATGACGGTGTTATTAAACTACAAAACGTTCATGCAGTGGCAAACCGTAACGGCAAGCTGACTGTGATGAATCGTAACGGTTCTGCTCTTGTGATCGACGAAGCGGGTCGTGAGCGTGAAAACTTCAAGCTCGTATACGGCGCTGTTTTGAACTTCAAAGAAGGCGACAAAGTTGCCAAAGGTCAGACTGTTGCGGAATGGGATCCATATTCGAATCCAATCATCGCAGAGGTTTCTGCGAAGATCCAATATCAGGATATCGAAGAAGGTTCCACAATGCAGGAGCAAGTGGATGCGGTAACTGGTTTCGCGACCAAAGTTATCATGGAATCCAAGTCTTCCGATGTTAAACCAACAGTGTTCCTTGTGGACGGTGCTGGCAAAACATTGAATCTTCCTGGTCGTGATATCCCGGCTCGTTACCTGATCCCAGTTGGGGCTCAGTTGCTTGTTGCGGATCAACAGGAAGTGCATGCGGGTGACGTAATCGCGAAGATGCACCGTGAAGCTTCGAAAACGAAGGATATCACCGGGGGTCTTCCGCGCGTTGCCGAATTGTTTGAGGCTCGTAAACCGAAAGAAGCAGCTATCATCTCTGAGATCGATGGTTATGTGACATTCGGTAAAGACGTTAAGGGTAAACAACGTGTGATCGTAACTCCTGAAGTGGGTGAGCAAAAAGAATACCTCATCCCTAAAGGTAAGCACGTTGCTGTAAGAGAAGGTGAGTACGTAAGAGCCGGTGAGGCTTTGATGGATGGTCCAACAAATCCTCATGACATTCTGGCGGTTCTGGGTGCTAAAGCCTTGTCTGCATACCTTGTAGATGAAATCCAAGAAGTTTACAGACTTCAAGGGGTTGGTATCAATGACAAGCATATCGAAGTCATTGTTCGTCAGATGCTACGTAAAGTAGAAATCCGTGATGCCGGCGACAGCCGCTTCCTGGCTGGTGAGCAAGTTGAAAGATACGCTTACATGGAAGAAAACGATCGTATTAACAAAGAGGGTGGCCAGCCTGCTACTTGCAGCCCGCTTCTTCTTGGTATTACGAAAGTTTCTTTGAGCACCGACAGCTGGATTTCAGCAGCGTCCTTCCAGGAAACTACAAAAGTTCTTACGGAAGCAGCGATCAATTCTCGTACAGACCATTTGCGTGGCCTGAAAGAGAATATCATCATGGGTCGTCTGATTCCTGCGGGAACTGGTTTGACATCTTACAAACGCTGGAAAGTGTCTGTGCATGAAGATGACGATATCGGCTTTGTTGCATTGCCGGGTATGACGTCTTCTGTACAGCCTCAAGGCTAAAGTAAGTCCACCTGATCGCCGGCTTCACAGGCCGGCGTAGGGTAAAAAGCTCATGGATTGGGGACCTCACGCCGCTTTTCATGGATAAATGTAATTTTAACAACAAAGTCTTGACCTGGGCGTCACCGAAATGTAAGTTCCAGCGTCCAGAACCGCATAATTGTTTTTAAGGGGTATATAAAGTGCCAACAATTAATCAGCTCATCAAAAGTGAGCGTACTGTTCAAAAAAACCAAACAAAATCACCAGCTTTGGACTCTTGTCCTCAGCGTCGCGGTGTTTGTACTCGTGTTTATACTACGACTCCAAAGAAGCCGAACTCCGCTCTTCGTAAAGTAGCAAAAGTTCGTCTGTCCAATGGCTTCGAAGTTATCTCTTACATCCCTGGTATCGGCCATAACCTTCAAGAGCACTCCGTTGTACTAATCCGCGGTGGTCGTGTGAAGGATTTGCCGGGTGTTCGTTACCACATCGTGCGTGGGGTATTGGACCTTCAAGGTGTAAACGGTCGTCTGCGCGCCCGTTCTAAATACGGTACTAAGAGACCTAAGAAATAAGGATTGAGAGATGTCACGTCGTAAAAAGACCTTTAAAAGAGAAATCATTCCAGATCCGGTTTTCAAGGATCTAGTAATTGCTAAGTTCGTCAATAAAATGATGATTCAAGGTAGAAAAGCAACTTCTCAAAAGTTGTTCTACGGTGCTTTGAAAGAGCTTGAAGGCAAAGTTCAAGGTGAAGAGCCTTTGGCAGTTTTCAAAAAAGCTCTTGAGAACGTTAAGCCTTCTATCGAAGTTCGCTCCCGCCGTGTAGGTGGTGCTACTTACCAAGTTCCAGTAGATGTTCGTCCATCCCGTCGTTTGGCTTTGGCTATGCGTTGGTTGGTTGAGTACTCTCGCGAGCGCGGTGAGAAAGACATGGCGAAACGTTTGGCTGGCGAATTCTTGGACGCGTACAATAATAGAGGAAATGCTATTAAGAAGAAAGACGACGTTCACAGAATGGCTGAATCCAACAAGGCATTCTCTCACTACAATTGGTAATCTGTTCAGATGTCAGCTAAAGATCCTAAAGTTGTAGCTGATCTCAAGTACACTCGTAATATCGGCATCATGGCTCACATCGATGCCGGTAAGACGACCACCACCGAACGCATTCTTTACTATACAGGTAAAAGTCATAAAATCGGCGAGGTCCATGATGGTGATGCCACCATGGACTGGATGGTTCAAGAGCAAGAGCGCGGTATCACTATCACCTCTGCTGCGACCATGGCGTTCTGGAAAGATCACAGAATCAACATCATCGATACTCCGGGCCACGTTGACTTCACTATTGAAGTTGAGCGTTCTTTGCGTGTATTGGATGGCGCGATCGCTGTTTTCGACGGTGTGAATGGGGTTGAACCTCAGTCCGAAACCGTTTGGAAGCAAGCCGACAAATATAAAGTTCCCCGCATTTGCTTCGTTAATAAAATGGACCGTGTTGGTGCTGACTTTGTGATGTCCTTTGGGACGATCAAAGAAAAGCTGAACGCGAACCCAATCCCTGTGCAGGTTCCAATCGGCATGGAAGACACTTTCCGTGGTGTTGTTGATCTATTGGAAAACCGCGCTTACATGTGGGATCAGTCCGGAATGGGTGACCATTTCGAAATCACCGATGTTCCCAATGACATGCAAGAGGAAGTAAACCGCTTCCGTACTGAGGTCATTGAGAAGATCGTTGAATTTGAAGACGAACTTCTTGAGAAATATCTCAATGGAGAAGAAGTCACTGTGCCAGAGCTTAAACGTGCTTTGCGCAAAGGGACTCTTGAATTGAAAGCCTTCCCGGTATTCTGTGGAGCCGCTTTCAAAAACAAAGGTGTTCAGCCTTTGTTGGATGGGGTCATTGACTACCTTCCGTCGCCTCTGGAAGTGCCTGCAATCGTGGGCCACGATCCTGAGCGTCCTGATAAAGAAATCATCTGTAAAACTGAATTCGATGCTCACGCGGCTGCTTTGGCTTTCAAAATCGCCAACGATCCGTTTGCCGGCACTTTGACTTATATCCGTGTTTATTCCGGTGAAGTGAAGGTCGGGGAGCAGCTTTTGAATCCGCGCACTCAGAAAAAAGAGCGCATCCAGAAGCTGGTGAAAATGCATGCGAATTCCCGTGAAGAAATCAACAGCCTGAAGGCTGGTGATATCGGTGCGGTTATCGGTCTTAAGTTCACAGGTACTGGGGACACTCTGTGTGAAAGCTCTCATGCTGTGGTTCTTGAGGCGATCACATTCCCAGAGCCGGTTATTTCCGTGGCGGTAGAGGCGAAGTCCTCTGCGGACCAGGAAAAAATGCTGGCCGGCCTGGCTAAACTTGAAAAAGAAGATCCATCCTGCCGTCTGCGCACGGATCCTGAAACAGGGCAAATCCTGCTTTCTGGTATGGGTGAATTGCATTTGGAAATTCTTGTGGATCGCCTGCTTCGTGAGCATAAGATCCAGGCCAATGTGGGTAAGCCGCAGGTTTCCTATCGTGAAACCATCACGGCTGCAGCCAAGGCAGAGCACGTTTACGAGCGTGAGATTGCCGGTGAAACTCACTTTGCCAAAGTCTCCCTTTCCATCGAGCCTATTTCTCAGGCGGATGGTATCCAGTTCATCAGTAAAGTGGCTGTGTCTAAAGAATTTACAGCCCCTATGTTGAAGGCTGCTGAATCGGGCTTCCGTGAAGCTTCCGAAGTCGGTCCTTTGGCAAGTTGTTCGATGCTGGGTATTAAGGGGACCTTAAATTCAGTTGAAGTTCGTCCCGATTCCTCCAGCGAAATGGCCTTTAAGGCGGCTGTTTCCCTGGCATTCCGGGATGCGGTTAAGGCGGCCTCTGTAGAGCTTTTGGAGCCTATCTTCAAACTAGAGGTCACTTGTCCGGATGACTTCGTCGGGAACATCGTGGGCGATTTGAATGCCCGCCGTGGGAAAATCCTGGCGATGAATGTGAAGCAGGGTGGTGGTCAGGTTATTTCGGCCGAAGCCCCTCTGGCGAGTCTGTTTGGTTATGCGACGGATGTCCGCAGTTTGAGCCAAGGACGAGCAAGCTTCAGTATGGAATTTTTGGAATATGCCATTGTGCCTGCGAAGGTAAAAACGGACATTCTCCATAAAATGGGAAGATATTAAAAAAAATAATATTTCCCTTTGACATTAGATTTCAAAGTGCGCATACTCGCGCACTCATAGCGTCTATATCTACAAAAAACCCCCCGCGTTGAAGGCGATTCAGGCCGCAAGGGCTAATTCGGGGCAAGTTTTCGATGGGATCAGGACGTTGAACGTTAACAAATTTGCTAGTAATTACGATACTTTATAAAAGAGAAGAGTGTCCATATGCAAAGTCAGAAGATTAGAATCAGATTGAAGGCATTCGATCATAAATTGCTTGACCAGTCGACGAAAGAAATCGTTGAGACTGCTCGTCGTACAGGCGCTAAAGTTGCGGGTCCAATTCCCTTGCCTACTCGCATCAACCGCTACACTGTATTGCGTTCTCCGCACGTAGATAAAAAATCTCGTGAACAATTCGAAGTGAGAACTCACAAGCGTATGCTCGATATTTTAGAACCAACTCAACAGACAGTAGATCAACTTATGAAGTTGGATCTTTCTGCTGGTGTAGATGTTGAAATCAAACTTTCTGCGGTTTAGAGGTAAGACGTGAGCGAAACTACAGAAACTCAAAATACTGCAGGTCTGAAATTGAACGGCCTGTTCGCCTTCAAAGAAGGTATGGCTACTATCTATAACGAGAACGGCGAAGCTGTTCCTGTTACTGTTCTTCGTTATGAGCCTTGGTTTGTTTCTCAAATCAAGACTAACGAAGCTGATGGTTACGAAGCTATCCAGGTAGCTTGCCACCCTAAAAAAGCTAAAAACTCCAACAAAGCAGAAAAAGGTCACCTTGAAAAAGCTGGCTTCGAGAATGGCGCTCAGTTCGTAAAAGAACTTCGTCAAGCTCCACCGGAAGGTACTGTTGTTGGCGCGCAAATCTCTATCGACAGCTTGGTTAAAGGTGATTTCGTAAAAATCACTTCCAAGTCTAAAGGTAAAGGTTTCGCTGGTTCCGTGAAGCGTTGGGGCTTCGCAGGTGGTCCTGCATCCCACGGTTCTAAATTCCACCGTCGTCCGGGTTCTTCTGGTAACAGAACATGGCCAGGTCGCGTAATGCCGGGTAAGAAATTCCCAGGTCATTTGGGTGCTGAAACTGTCACTGTTAAGAACGTCGAAGTTGTTCAGATTATCGCTGAAGAAAACGTTCTGATGGTAAAAGGGCCAGTTCCAGGTGCTAGAAACACTTTGGTTAAGTTGGTGAGAGAATAGTATGGCAACAGTAAATGTATTGAACTGGAAAAAAGAAAAAGTTGGCTCCGTTGAGCTTGCTGCTGACGTGTTCGAAACTCCTGTTAAAAAGGAAGTTCTTCACACAGTAGTTCAATGGCAATTGGCGGCTCGTCGTCAAGGCACTCACATGACTAAGACCAAAGGTCTTGTGTCTGGTGGTGGTAAAAAGCCGTTTAAACAAAAAGGTACTGGTGGAGCTCGTCAAGGTTCCAGCCGTTCTATCTTGATGCCAGGTGGTGGTACCGCTTTCGGTCCTCAGCCTCGCAGCTACGCTTTCGTTCTGCCTAAAAAAGTTCGTCGTTTGGGTCTGAGCATGGCACTTTCTCACCTTCAAAAAGAAGGCAAACTGTTCATCGTGGACAGCATGGCTTCTGAAGGTAAAACTGCTGAGCTTAACAAACGTTTGGCTGCTTTCGGTTTGAAGAAGGCTGTATTGGTTGACTCTGTAGTTGATGACAAATTCAACCGTGCTTCCAAGAATCTTCCAACATTCAAATACTTCCCAGTTGAAGGTTTGAACGTGTTTGATCTATTGAAGTACGACGCTGCTGTTATCACTAAAGATTCTGTGGCTAAAATCGTAGATCGTTGTTCATTGGAGAAGGCGTAATGAAACAAGTAATTAAAGCCCCTCTCATTACTGAGAAAAATACTTATCACAACGCTGCTGGTGTTTACGTGTTCGAAGTGGATATGAAATCCTCTAAAACAGAAGTAAAAGCCGCTGTTGAGAAAAACTTTAAAGTTAAAGTTGATAGCGTTAGAACTAGCGTCTGCCGCGGTCACTCTAAGCAAACTAAATTCGGTCTAACCAAGGTCGCTTACTGGAAGAAAGCTTACGTTAAGCTTGCTGAAGGTGAGAAGATCGCTCTTTTTGAGGGAGTATAAAGATGGGTATTAAAACATTTGCCCCACGCTCTCATGGTCGCAGAGGAATGACTGGTTTCGATTTCAAAGAAATCACTAAGACTACTCCAGAGAAGTCTTTGCTAGCTCCTCTTAAGAAACAAGCTGCGCGTAACAATCACGGTCAAATCACTATTCGTCACCAAGGTGGCGGTCATAAGAGAAAATACCGTTTGGTTGATTTCAAGCGTAACAAGCTTGAAGTTGCAGCAAAAGTTATCGCGATCGAGTACGATCCGAACAGAACTTGCCGTATTGCTCTGATCTCCTACATCGATGGCGCTAAGGCTTATATCCTTGCTCCAGTAGGTTTGAATGTTGGCGATACTGTTATTTCTTCTGATAAAGCCGACATCAAACCAGGTAACTCTATGACTCTTGGTGCGATCCCAGTTGGTACTGTGATTCACAATGTTGAATTGCGTCCAGGCAAAGGTGGTCAAATCTGCCGTGGTGCTGGTGCAAGCGCAACTCTTGCTGGTAAAGGCGACAAGTACTGCCAAGTACGTATGCCATCCGGTGAGTTGAAACAAGTATTGACAGTTTGCCGTGCTTCTATCGGTCAAGTTGGTAACACTGACAATGAAAACATCAATCTAGGTAAAGCAGGTCGCTCTCGTTGGAGAGGTATCCGTCCTTCTGTACGTGGTATGCACATGAATCCAGTTGATCACCCACTCGGTGGTGGTGAAGGCGTTGGTAAAGGGCATCACCCGGTAACTCCTTGGGGTCAACCTTGTAAGGGGTTCAAAACTAGAAACAATAAGAGAACCAACTCTTCAATCATCAAGAGACGTAAGTAGGAGTAAAAGGTGGCACGCTCAATTAAAAAAGGTCCATTCGTCGATACTCATGTTCAGAAGAAAATCGACAATGCACTTGAGAAAAATGATAAAAAAGTTATTAAAACTTGGTCTCGCCGCTCAACAATTCTTCCAGAGACAATTGGACTGACATTCGCAGTTCATAACGGAAGAAAGTTCGTTCCTGTATACATCACAGAGAACATGATTGGTCACAAACTCGGCGAGTTTGCTCCAACCAGAACTTTCCACGGTCACGCTGAGAAGAAAGCCGCTGCTCCTGCTGCGAAGAAGTAATAGAGGTTTATTATGGAAGTTAAAGCAAGCTTGAAATATGCAAGAGTTGGCGCTCAGAAAGCAAGATTGGTTGTAGACCTTGTTCGCGGTAAAGACGTGAACGAGGCTGTAAAAACCCTTACTTTCCTGAACAAAAAAACCGCAGGTATGGTAAAAAAGTTGATCGAATCAGCTGTTGCCAATGCTGAATACAAAAAGGTTATGGATGTAGACAGCCTTTATGTTAAAGCTATCTGGGTTGATCAAGGTCCGGTTCTTAAAAGATTCCGTCCTCGTGCGCAAGGTCGCGCGTTCGGTGTTCGTAAGAAGACCAGCCACATTAACGTAGTACTCGAGGAGAAATAGTCGTGGGTCAGAAGGTTAATCCAATTGGTCTAAGAGTCGGTGTTATCAGAACTTGGGATTCTCGCTGGTATGCGAAGGGTCAACAATATTATGAAAACCTCCACGAAGACATCCGTTTGAGAAAGTTCCTTAAGGATAAACTTAAGAACGCGGGTGTAGCGAAAATTGAAATGGAACGTGCTGCGAAGAAGATTAAAATCATCATCTCCACAGCTCGCCCAGGTGTTGTTATTGGTAAAAAAGGTAGTGGTATCGACGCTCTTAAAGCGGAAGTTCAAAAACTTACACCCAACGAAGTTTTCTTGAGCATCCAAGAAGTGCGCAAACCAGACCTCGATGCTCAGCTCGTTGCTGAGAGCATTGCTCAACAACTTGAGAAACGTATCTCTTGGAGAAGAGCTCTTAAAAAATCTATTGCAGCTGCGATCAAAGGCGGCGTGAGAGGTATCAAGATCCGTGTTTCCGGGCGTCTTGATGGTGCAGAGATTGCGCGTTCAGAGTGGTACAATGAGAAGAGCGTTCCTCTTCATACATTGCGTGCTGATATCGACTACGGTACAGCAGAATCCCTGACAGCATACGGTATCATCGGTCTGAAAGTTTGGATCTATAAAGGCGATATCTTATCTGCTCGCGAAGTTGAGGAGGCAGGTCGTGTTAAGTCCTAAAAGAGTAAAATGGCGTAAACAATTTGTAGGCCGCGCTACTGGTTTTGCAGTAAGAGGCGCTAACCTTGATTTCGGAGACTACGGTCTTCAGGCAATCGAGGAAGGTCGTCTGACTGCTCGTCAGTTGGAAGCTGGTCGTATCGCTATCTCCCGTTCTGTTAAGCGTGGTGGTAAAATCTGGTGCCGTGTGTTCCCAAACATTCCGGTAACTAAAAAGCCTGCTGAAACTCGTATGGGTAGCGGTAAAGGTAACCCGGAACTATGGGTTGCTCGTGTTCTTCCTGGAAAAGTTCTTTTCGAAATGAACGGTGTGACACGTGAACAAGCTAAAGAAGCTTTCGAACGTGCAGCACACAAACTTCCTTTCAAAACTCGTTTCTTGGTAAGGGAGTAGTTGTATGAAGTTCGTAGAGATCAAAGATCTTTCTGTAGCAGAATTGAAAAAGAAAAGAGCGGCTCTTTCCGAAGAGCTGTTCCAGGCACGTATCAAGAATTCCATTGGGCAGCTTTCTAACCCAGTGCAAATCCGTGGTCTTCGCCGCGACATCGCTAAAATCAATACAGCGATCGTAAAAAAAGTGGCGAGATAGGGGTAGGAAATGACTGAAACTAATTCTAGAGGCCGTAAAATTGAAGTCGTAGGTGAAGTTATCAGTGACAAGATGGATAAAACCATCTCTGTTCTGATCTACCGCATGGTTAAGCACGCTAAGTACGGTAAGTACGTTAAGAAGACGTCTGTATTCAAGGCTCATGACGAAAAGAACCAGGCAAAAGTTGGTGACATCGTTAAGATCCGTGAAACTCGTCCTCTAAGCAAAACTAAACGTTGGGCTTTGGCTGAAGTCGTTGAAACGGCTAAGGCATAGGAGACTGTTATGATTCAAATGCAAACCAGACTGAATGTAGCAGATAACTCCGGCGCAAAAGAAGTTATGTGCGTTAAGGTTCTTGGTGGTTCTAAACGTCGTGTAGCATCCATTGGTGATGTTATCGTAGTTTCCATCAAAGAAGCTTTGCCAAATGCAAAAGTAAAAAAAGGTGACGTAGCTAAAGCTGTTGTTGTTAGAACTGTAGCAAAACTTCGTCGTCCAGACGGATCTTACATCCGCTTCGACGACAACTCTGCAGTTTTGATCAACGCTTCTAAAGAGCCAATCGGAACACGTATCTTTGGCCCAGTAGCCAGAGAATTGAGAGCAAAGTCGTTCGTTAAGATCGTGTCTTTGGCTCCGGAAGTTCTATAAGGGGTATGAGATGAATCGCTTACATACAAGATATAATAAAGAGATCGCTCCCGCTCTAAAGAACCAACTGGGAGTTAAAAACGTGATGCAAGTTCCTCGCTTGGAGAAAATCACTCTTAGCGTGTGCTTGAGCGAAGCTGTTCAGAATCCAAAAATCTTGAACACTGTGGTTGATGAAATCACAGCGATCACTGGACAAAAAGCTGTTATCACTAAAGCAAAGAAAGCAATTTCCAACTTCAAATTGCGTGCAGGCATCCCACTGGGTGTTCGCGTGACTTTGAGAAGAGAGAAAATGTGGTCTTTCATGGATCGTTTGAACACGTTGGCACTACCTCGCGTACGTGACTTCCGTGGCTTGCCTAACAAAGGCTTCGATGGTCGTGGTAACTACAACATGGGCTTGAAAGAGCAGATCGTGTTCCCTGAGATCAACTACGATAAAGTAGACAAAACTCGTGGGATGAACATCACTATCTGTACAACTGCGAAGAACGATACTGAAGGCAGAGCGCTACTTGAAGCGCTTGGCATGCCTTTCAGAAAATAAGAGGTGTCACTTGGCTCGTAAAGCAAGCATTGAAAAAAATAATAAAAGAAAAGCTCTTGCTGCTAAGTATGTTCAATACAGAGCAGAATTGAGAGCTAAAGCTGTTAATATGAAGCTTTCTGACGAAGAAAGAGCTGCTGCACGCACTAAGCTGCAGGGTCTTCCTCGTGACACTAACCCAAACCGCACTATCACTCGTTGTGTGATCTCTGGTCGCCCTCGTGGTAACTACAGAAAGTTCGGTTTGTCTCGTATTGCGTTCAGACAATTGGCCCTTGACGGTAAATTGCCTGGCGTAACGAAAGCCAGCTGGTAAGAGGTTCAGAATGGATACAATTTCTCAGTTCCTTACAATGATCAGAAACGCTGGAGCAGCAAGACACGAAAAAGTGGACATGCCTGCTTCTAAAGTAAGAGCCGGTATTGCTCAGATCTTGGTAAACGAAGGCTTCATCAGAAGCTTTAAAGTTGCTAAAGACAGCAAACAAGGCATCATGCGTGTTTATTTGAAGTATGACGAAGCTGGTGGCCACGCGATCAATAATATTGACCGTGTTAGCCGTCCTGGTCGTCGCGTGTATGTTAAATCTGACAAGATTCCAACTGTTCGTTCTGGTATGGGCATGTCCATCATCAGCACAAGCAAAGGAATCATGAGCGGTAAGCAAGCTACAGAGCAAAAACTCGGTGGCGAATTGCTTGCGACACTTTGGTAGGTGAATCATGT
The DNA here is from genome assembly GCF_000317895.1 of Bdellovibrio bacteriovorus str. Tiberius. Lineage (NCBI taxonomy): Bacteria > Pseudomonadati > Bdellovibrionota > Bdellovibrionia > Bdellovibrionales > Pseudobdellovibrionaceae > Bdellovibrio > Bdellovibrio bacteriovorus. The sequence goes on along the minus strand of NC_019567.1, from coordinate 3,053,178 downwards.
CTCGTATTGGTAAAGCACCCGTTATTTTTGATAACACAGTACAAGTGAGCGTTTCTCCTGCTAACGAAGTTGTCGTTAAAGGCGCAAAAAGCTCATTGAAAATCGGTATGAAACCAAATGTTTCCGCGAAAATCGACGGCAACAAAGTAGTTTTGACTCCGAATGATGACACAAAAGAAAGCCGCGCGATGCACGGTCTTTACAGAGCTCTTATTCAAAACGCAGTAATCGGCGTGACTAAGGGTTTCTCTAGAGGCTTGGAGCTTCAAGGGGTTGGATATCGTGCGAACGTAGCAGGTAAAAAGTTGGAGCTTTCTTTGGGCTTCTCTCACCCTGTTGTATTCGATATCCCAGAAGGTATTGAAATTAAAGTTGAGAAGCAAACCAGCTTGACCGTGAATGGTCCAAGTAAAGAGCTTGTTGGTCAGGTAGCAGCGAAAATTCGCTCCTTCCGTCCACCAGAGCCTTACCTGGGTAAAGGTGTTCGTTACGCTGGTGAGCAGATCAGACGTAAAGCCGGTAAGTCTGCTGGTAAATAATTGAGGTAAAGTATGAAATTGAAATTTAGTAAGCATACAAGCGAAAGAAAAGTAAATCGCCTCAAGAAGAAGATCAGAATCCGCAAGACCGTTAAAGGAACTGCGGAAAGACCTCGTCTTTGCGTATTCAGAAGCGGTAAGCACGTTTACGTTCAAATTATCAATGACGTAGATGGCAACACTCTGGTGGCTGTTTCTTCTTTGGGTAAAGAGGATAAATCCGGCATCGATATGGCGAAACTTGTTGGTATCGAAGCAGCTAAAGCAGCTACTGCGAAAAACATCAAAGACGTTGTTTTCGATAGAAACGGTTACCTCTATCATGGACGTGTTAAATCTCTTGCTGACGGCGCTCGTGAGGGCGGCCTGAATTTCTAAGGAGTGATGTGTGGAGAAAGTTCAAGCTCAAGCAGCTGAATTAGAAGAGCGTGTAGTAGCGATCAACCGCGTAACAAAAGTTGTTAAGGGTGGTCGTCGCTTCTCTTTCGCAGCTCTAGTAGTTGTAGGCAACAAAGCTGGTGATGTTGGATTCGGTTCCGGCAAAGCTGGTGAAGTTCCAGAAGCAATCGGTAAAGCAAGCAGATCCGCTAAAAAATCTGCTAAATCTGTAGCTTTGAAGGAAGGTCGTACGATCCCTCACGAAGTTATCGGTAGATTTGGTGCAGCTAAGGTTATCATGAAACCAGCTGCTCCAGGTACTGGTGTAATCGCGGGTGGTGCGGTACGTGCCGTTCTTGAATCTGTAGGTGTAAAAGACATTCTTACTAAATGTGTTGGTACTCGTAACCCTCACAATGCAGTAAGAGCAACAATCGACGGCTTGAAGCAGTTGAAACAACAGCTTTAATTCGCGGACTGGTGGCAAAAATGGCTAAGACATTCGTAGTAACATTGAAAAGATCAACTATCAAATGCACGCAAGATCAAAAGGATGCTGTACGTATCCTTGGTCTTAAGAAAATTCGCCAAACTGTTGAGGTGAAAGATTCTGCTGCGGCACGTGGTAATATCATGAAAGTTCAACATCTTCTTGATGTTGAAGTTAAGGGGTAATCATGAGCTTGCTTAAAACATTGGCACCTAAAGCAGGGTCCAAGCATGCTCCAAAAAGAATCGGTCGTGGTATCGGTTCTGGTATGGGCGGCACATCTACAAAAGGTCACAAGGGTCAGTTGGCTCGTACCGGTGGAACAGTGCGTAGAGGCTTCGAGGGTGGTCAAACTCCACTTCACCGTCGTCTTCCTAAGTTCGGTTTCAGCAACGTAGCGTTTGCTAACAACTTTGAGATTGTAAACGTAGGACAACTTGCTAAATTTTCTGGTGAAGTCACTCCTGAATCTCTATACGCTGCTGGACTTGTGTCCAAAGGCGCTGTTAAGATTTTGGGAAATGGCGAGCTTAAAACAGCTTTGACTGTAAAAGCTCATAAATTCTCAGAAAGCGCCAAGAAAGCTATCGAAGCTGCTGGCGGCAAAGTCGAGGTAATTAAGTAGTGTCTGCAATTGAGAGCATCGCAAAAAATTCTGATCTTCGTAAGCGCATCTTGTTCACATTGGCTCTTTTGGCCATTTACAGAATTGGTGTACACGTTCCGACTCCGGGAGTGGATGGTTCAGCGGTGCTCTCATTTTTCCAGGCTCAAAGCCGTGGAATTTTTGGCCTATTTAATACCTTTACAGGTGGCGCACTTTCCCAGTTCAGTATCTTTGCACTGGGAATCATGCCTTACATCTCCTCTTCCATCATCTTCCAACTTTTGACTTCTGCGATTCCGTATCTGGAAGCTCTTAAGAAAGAAGGGGAGCAAGGTCGTCGTAAAATCAACCAATACACTCGTTATGCGACTGTGGCTCTGGCGATTATCCAGGGTTATGGTATCAGCACTTGGTTGATGAATTCCACAAGCCCAGATGGACATCCACTTGTGATCGCTCCGACCGTGGCCTTCCTTCCGTTCCAAATCATGACTATCATCACATTGACTGCAGGTACCTGCTTTATCATGTGGTTGGGTGAGCAGATCACAGAGCGTGGTATCGGTAACGGTACTTCCCTGATCATCTTCACTGGTATCGCTGCTGCGATCCCAGGTGGTGTTCAACAGCTTTGGGAGCTTGTTCGTACTGGTGAAATGCGTTTTGCATTGGTTCTTTTGTTGGTTGCCTTCATGGTGGCGATCATCGCAGCCGTTATCTATATGGAAGTGGCTCAGCGTAGAATCACAGTTCAGTATTCTCAAAGACAAGGTGGCGGCGGTATGCAATCCATGCAGACTCCGACAAGCCATCTTCCTATCAAACTTAATATCTCTGGTGTTATCCCGCCAATCTTCGCGAGCTCCTTGTTGATGTTCCCGGCGACAATGGCTCAATTCGTGAACACACCTTGGTTGAAGGCGCTTCAGGATTCTTTGAATCCTTCCGGTACTATCTTCAACATCATGTTCGTGGCTTTGATTGTCTTCTTCTCCTTCTTCTATACGGAGATCGTTTTCAATCCTAACGACGTGGCAGACAACCTGAAAAAATACGGTGGTTTCGTTCCTGGCGTTCGCGCTGGTAAATCCACTGCAGACTACATCCAAAGAGTTTTGGAGCGCGTAAACGTAGTTGGTTGTATCTATCTTTGTACTATTTGTATTCTTCCAGGCATCATGGTTAACCAATTCAACGTGCCATTCCACTTCGGTGGTACCAGCTTGTTGATCTTGGTGGGTGTTGCTTTGGATACTGCTCAACAGATCCAGTCTCATATGATCACTCAGAAATATGAGGGCTTCCTTAAGGGTGCTAAGATCCGTAGCAGAAGGGTTCAGTTCTAATGAACTTGATCCTGTTTGGAGCCCCGGGGGCCGGTAAAGGTACGCAGTCTGAGCTTTTGATTAAACGCCAGGGAATGACACAGATCAGCACTGGCGATCTATTCAGAGCAGCCATTAAAGGCCAGACGGACCTCGGCAAAAAAGCCCAGGAATTTATGGATAAAGGTCAACTTGTGCCAGATAGCATCGTTATCGGCATGGTTGAAGAAGTTCTCCAAAAAGGCCTCCAAAACTTTATTTTAGATGGTTTCCCTAGAACTGTGGCTCAGGCCCAGGCTCTAGATGAATTACTTGTAAAAATGAATCTATCCATCGGGAAGGCAATCTTCCTTGAAGTTCCAATGAGAATCCTGATGGATAGGCTGACTGGCAGACGCGTTTGTAAAAATTGCGGCGCTGTCTATCATATAGTCAGTAAGCCCTCCAAAGTAGAGGGCAAATGTGATTTGTGCGGTGGTGAGGTCATTCAACGGAATGATGACAAGGCTGAGGTTATTGAGACCCGCCTGAAGACTTATGAAGAGTTCACGAGCCCCCTAAAAGAGTTTTATAAAAAATCAGGCAAATATATCGAAGTGGACGGAAATAGAGACACCGAAGAAGTCTATCAAGAGATCGAAAAAATAATAAAATAGACGGCTGTATTATTTTTATCTCTAGACTTTAATTTTTTTCGGTGTTAGCGTGCCGGACCGCATTCGTTTTTTTGCTGGAATTTTCACTTTTTTAATGAAGTGAAAACTAAGCGTATGGGAAGACAGTATGAAAGTAAGACCATCAGTTAAAGCAATCTGTAATAAGTGTAAAGTTATCAAAAGAAAAGGCGTTATTCGCGTTATCTGCGAGAACCCTAAACATAAGCAAAGGCAGGGTTAATCATGGCACGTATCCTTGGTGTCGACTTACCTAGAAATAAGCGCGTTGAAATCGCATTGACTTATATTTACGGCATCGGCCGTCCTCGTGCTGCTATGATCTGCAAGCAAGTTGGTATTCCTTCTGAACTAAGAACTGAAGGTCTGACTGATGAGCACATTGCTAAAATCCGTAGCATCGTTGAAGCTAACTTCAAAGTAGAAGGTGACTTGCGCCGTGAAATCGGTCAATCCATCAAACGTTTGATGGATTTGAACTGCTTCCGTGGTATCCGCCACCGTAAAGGCTTGCCTGTTCGTGGTCAGAACACTCGTTCTAATGCACGTACTCGCAAAGGTCCTAAAAAGACGGTAGCTAACAAGAAAAAAGCCGTATAATTGAGGTTGCGTAAATGAACACTGATAAAAAAGCTGTTACAAAGAAAAAAGTAAAAAGAAACGTTCCACAAGGGAACTGCTATATCCAAGCTGGGTTCGGTAACGTTATCGTAACGATGACTGATCCAACCGGTGCTACCGTGTCCTGGTCCTCTGCAGGTCACCTCGGTTTCAAAGGAAGCCGTAAAGGTACTCCATTTGCAGCTCAAGTCGCGGCAGAAGACGCTGCAAAGAAGGCTATGGAAGCAGGCATGAAATCTGTGGACGTTTACTTGAAAGGACCAGGCGCTGGTCGTGAGCCTGCAATTCGTGCATTGGCTGCTACTGGAATGAGAATCTTGTCTCTTAAAGACGTGACTCCAGTTCCTCACAACGGTTGCCGTCCACCTAAGCGTAGAAGAATCTAAGGAGTATATCGTGAGCTGCATTAACGAAAGCGTTTGTAAGCTTTGCCGTCGCGAAAACGTGAAACTTTTCTTGAAGGGTGACCGTTGTTACACAGATAAGTGTTCTTTCGAAAGAAGACCTTATCCTCCAGGACAACATGGTCAGTCTCGTTTGAAGTTCTCTGAATTTGCGCTTCAATTGCGTGAAAAACAGAAAGCCAAAAGATACTATGGCGTTTCTGAGAAACAATTTGTGAAATATGTTGGAGAAGCCAACCGTGCAAAAGAATTGACCGGTCATGCGCTTCTTAAATTCCTCGAGACTCGCCTTGATAACGTTGTGTACACTTTGGGGTACGCAAATTCTCGTCGCGAAGCAAGACAGCTTGTTAAGCACAACCATTTCCTGTTGAATGGTAAAAGAGCTAACATCCCAAGCATTCTTGTGAATAAAGGCGATGTTATTCAAGTTGCTGAATCAAGCCGCGAAATGGCTAAGATCCAGTCTGCTATCCAAGCGGTAGCTAGACGCTCTGTGCCAGCATGGCTTGAAGCCGATCATGCTAAGTTCACTGGAACTGTTAAAGATCTTCCAAATCGTGAAGACGTAGCAGTTGCTGTTGAAGAGAACATGATCGTTGAATACTACTCAAGATAATTTTACCTCTCGGGGGAGCTATGCAAGAGCACTATTATAAGTTTTGGAGAGAAATGATCAAACCAAAGGGATTTGAGGTTGATCGTGATTCTCTTCGTGATGACTACGCTAAATTCATTATCCGTCCCCTTGAAAGAGGGTTTGGCGTTACCTTGGGTAACTCCCTAAGAAGAATTCTTCTTAGCTCCATGATGGGTTCTGCAATTACAGCTGTTAAGTTCGAAGGCGTATTGCACGAGTTCACTACGATCCCAGATGTTCTTGAGGACGTCACTGACATCATCCTGAACCTCAAAGAAGTGCGCTTTAAACAGTACACTGCAGATTCTTTGACTTTGAAGATCTCCAAAAAAGGTCCAGGCAAAGTGACTGCAGCGGACATCCAAACTACCGATAAGATCGAGGTTTTGAACCCAGATCTTCCAATCGCTACTTTGGGCGCGAACGCAAACTTCAACGCGGAAATCGTTGTAAGCTTCGGTCGTGGTTATGTACCAGTTGAAAACAGAGAAACTGATCTTCCAGTTGGCTTTATTGGCGTTGACGCTCTTTACAGCCCAATCAGAAAAGTGAACTACAATGTTTCTAATGCGCGCGTTGGTCAAAGAACTGACTACGATGCATTGACTCTTGAAGTTTGGACAGACGGTTCTTTGAAGCCAGAAGAAGCAGTAGCTCTTTCTTCCAAAATCATGAAAGAACAACTGCAAATCTTCCTGACTTTCGACGAGACTATGGAGCCTGCAGAAGAAGCACGCGAGCTTGGTTCTCCAACTCTGAACGAGAACTTGTTCCGTTCTGTTGACGACCTTGAGCTTTCTGTTCGTTCTGCGAACTGCTTGAAGAACGCTAACATCCGCTACATCGGCGAGTTGGTAGTACGTTCTGAAGCAGAAATGCTTAAGACCAAAAACTTCGGCCGTAAATCTTTGAATGAAATCAAAGAGATTCTGGGCGAAATGGGATTGGGCCTTGGCATGAAGATCGAAGGCTGGCCACCGGCTGGTTGGGATCCAAGTCAACCTCCTCAAAAGAGAGAGACTCAACAGTAACCAAAAATAGACACCAAGAATGGTGTTTGAACACGCGGCCCTGCGGGGCTGCGAGGGCACGGAGCCCTGAAAAAGCAACACTCGACCAAATTAACCAAAGAGTGTTCTATCGTGCTGATACCTTATACGGTCAGCCCGTTTAACCGGAGAATAAAATGAGTTCACACAGAAGAAGAGTAAAACATTTCGATCGTAAATCTGGCCCAAGAAAAGCTTTGTTGAGAGGTCTTGTGACTTCTTTGATCGAGCACGGCCGTATCACTACAACTGTTGACCGTGCTAAAGAAGTACGTCGCCACGTTGAAAAAGCGATCACTTTGGGTAAAAAAGGTGACTTGGCTACAACTCGTTTGTTGCTTTCTCGTTACCCGAACAAAGAAGCGGTTGCTACAATCGTTAAGGATCTTGCTCCACGTTTCAAAACACGTCCTGGTGGTTACACTCGTATCATCAAGATCGGTCGTCGCCCAGGTGACACTGCTGAAATGGCATTCCTTGAGTTCGTAGACTACGATTTCGAAGCTAAAACAGCTGACACTGCAGAGAAATCTGAAAAGTCCGCTAAAACTGCGAAAGCTACTAAAGCTCCAGCGAAAAAAGCTGTAGCTAAAAAAGCTTCCACTAAAGCAGTAGCAGCGAAGAAAAAAGCTGTTAAAAAGACTCAGAAAAAAGACAGAGCAGCATCTGCAGCTCGCGCTTAATTCTGGGATCTGATTAAGATCTTCAAAAAAAGGCTCAAGGAAACTTGGGCCTTTTTTATTTTTAGCATCCCTCGTTTTATCCTTCAAAACTATCGGACCTCTCGCTGGCTTTGCGAACCGCTCTCGCCATTTATCACCATTGCGTCTTGCCATCCCGGGCGACAATCTTTACCTTGGGTACTCAGTTCCTTGCTGAAAAGGGGAGTCCCATGAAACAACACCTTAAAGCCTTCGGTATCGTCTTTATTCTGGCAGCAGCTGGTTTGTGGGCCTACACCCAATTCTTTGCCAGCAAGCTGAACCAAACCACCTCAGATTACACCACGATTGAGGCTATGGAAAAGGAAGGCGTTCCTAACTTTGTGACCAAGGATCTGGACGGTAAACCCGTAGAGCTTGATGCCTTCAAAGGCAAAGTGGTTATCCTGAACTTCTGGGCATCCTGGTGCGGGCCTTGTATTGAGGAAGTCCCTTCCCTGATCAAGCTGATCAAGGAATTCAAAGGTGATGTTCAGTTGATCGCAGTTTCCGGCGATAGCAGCCGCAACGACATCGATGTCTTTATGAAGTCCTTCCCGGAAATGAAGGGCGCGAATATTCATATCGTTTATGACGAAGACCGCTCTTTAATGAAGCAGTTCCAGGTGGCGCGCCTGCCAGAATCCCTGGTGCTGGGCACGGATCACAAACTGGTTAAAAAGGTTGTGGGATCCATCGAATGGTTCAACAAAGACTCTGTGTCTTACGTTCAGTCTCTGCTGGGCGCAAAGCCGGCGCAATAAGGCCAAAGTAAAAAGCCGCTCGAGAGAGCGGCTTTTGTCGTTTAAAGGCAGTGAAGCGCGCGGCGAATGCCGTCGCCTTGCTAAGGAATCCCCTCTACGCAGTCGTATTGCAGGTCGATCTTGGTGCCCTCAATCAGGGCGTAAGTGAACTTCAAAACGCTCTTTTCGATTTTGTAGTTCAGGATATTCAAACCATCAATGCTGACCTTCAGAGTTTCAGGAACCGGTTCGCATTCCAGATTCAAGTTGGAAAGCGAGTTCACGATCTTGTCCTTGAATGTGTTCAGATTCGCACTGTAATCCGAATCACAAATACTGCCCACGCCACCATCGGTCAGTTTGGACGCTTCCTCATAGAAGTAGCCCGGGTGACTAGGCGAAGTGTCTTTGTCCTGTTCAGCTTCGCAAGCGGTGTCGCCGGGTTTCACGATGATCGAGCTGAAAGTGAAGCGCACATCCGGGCCGAAGACACTTTTGGATTTCGCCACCAGATTGGCTGGCATGTCGGAAGCCTCCATCGGCAAAAGCACGCCGGCAGCATCATTGGCTTTCACGCGGGAAGCCACGCCGCCCACAGATCGTTCGTCTTCATCTGAAATCACGATCACCGAAATTGCGGCTCCCGGACGATAGCAACCATGCACGCCAGCGGCTTCAAAGTGGTCATGGGCGGCTTTGATTGCGCGTTCATCCCCGGAGCTGCCACCCCCAATACCCAGGGTATCAATAGTGGAATTAAAGATGGTGTTCAGGTTGGCGGTCCCTTTTTTAAGGATATAGGCCGGAGCCCCGCCAACGGGCGCATAGTTGGCCCAATTATAAGGGCTGCCGTAGGTTAGGGAGCCACCGGAATTAACGCCTCTGGTGGTCGTCAGGCACATTTGCCAGTCGATATTGCTGGCATCCAGAGAGCTTACGAAGGTGCCCATGCGGGCCGCGAGTTTTTTAAGCTCGGGAAGCATTGAATTGGAATCATCCAGTACAAACAGGAAGTCGACCTGCTTATTACCGTAAGCCACGACCTCGCTGGTGGAGATTGTTTTGCTGGGAGTCGTGGTGGGCGGTGTAACCGCGGTGGTGTCCTGCTCAGGGACGGGCGCAAAATTCATTTTCGCGCAACCCGCGGAAAGGGTTCCAATCACACAACCTAAAACTGCTAAATGTGTTTTGAACGATGCTTTCATACCTACCTCATCGTCAAGGCTAGCAGAAAGTGAATGCCTAAAACAGAGGCAAAGTGAAAAAGTGAGGAAAATTGATAAGTGAAAACAGTAAGTTACAAGTTACTGCCGAAGATCTTTACAGGACCGTGCTGAAAAATTAGACAAAAAAAGACACCCTTTTTGGGGGTGTCTTTTGCGTTGGCAGAAAATTTCAAATCTTAAAGTCCGAATCTTTTCTTCAGATCATCGACAGCTTTCTGGCCTTCTTTTTCAAGCTGCTTCTTGCCCTGGTTTTCGGCGTCTTTTTTCGCCTGATTCACGCGGGCTTCAGCTTGTTTTTTCTGTTCGTTCAACTGGCCTTCGGCTTTCTTGATTTCCTTGTCCAGATCGCCGCGCAGTTTGTTGATCTCGGCTTCCACGCGGGCCCGCTGTTTGCCGATCTCTTCATTGACGTAGGCTTCGATCTTTTTGCGGGCTTCGTCAATCTTGGCCTGGATCTGCTTTTCGAATCCTTTTTGCAGCTCAGGTCCCAGGTTGGAGTTGATAGACAAAGGAACATTCGGGAACGTGCCCTGACCATCCACGTTCAGCGTCACTACCGGGATGCCGGCAAAGACGGCCTTTAGAATCTGATCAGCAATCTCGTTCTTGGATCCCACCGCGTATTCGATCTGCGTGAACTTGTTGTCCATGTTCACCGTGATGTTCTTTAGACCCACAAGCTTGCCTTCGATGCCGATGCTGCCCTTGGCTTTATTAAAGGCAATCTGCACGTCAGGGGACTGCACCAGCTCTTTGCCTTCGATCGAGTACGAATCCACCTTGAAGCGATAATCAACGATGCTGTCAGGCTTGGTGTTGTCCAAAGACAGGCGTACCAGGAAGCCCATGATTTCCTTGGACGGGAAGTCCCCGGACAAAGAGGCTACGGTCGGCTTGCCGATCAGTTTCTGGTGGGTTGTGATATCCAGAATCTCACCCTTGATGTTCCCCGCATCCGGAGTCAAGCCCGCTTGAGAGCTGACCGCTGTGCGTTTGATCCACACCAAAGGATACGAGTTCGGCCGTCCGAATTCATAGCTGATCCCGTTTTCACGTGGATGCGGCTGAAGTGGGATGTCTTCCGGGTCCTTTTCTTTTTTATTCAGCAGGTTTGGCGGAATGTATTTTTCAGCCATGGCCTTGTAACGGAAGAACTTGGCTTTGTACGGCCCCAGATAGCGATTGAAGATCGCCATCGACATGGACTTGGCATCCAGCTTTGGAATGCGGAAATGCTGTTCAAGACTTTTGATGTCGGCCTTGACCTGCTTTTCGATTTCCTTGTACTGGGCTTCAAGTGCTTTCAGGTCTTTTTGCAGATCATTGCCAGCGCCTTGCACCTGTTTGTACATGGCATCGCCATCTTTAAAGACTTTATCCAGTTCCTGCAAAGAAGACTGCAGTTCCTGCGGAGTTTTAAAGTCTTTGTACTTGATGGCGTTCAGGCGCTTGTTCAAAGCCTCGATATCTTTACCTTGAGGCAAAGACTTCATGCGCGCATCCCAAGTGGCTTGTTTGGCTTTTAGTTCTTTTTCAAAATTTTCCAGCATCGCTTTGGACGGCAATGAATCCTGCAGCTTTTGCAGTTGCACGTTGGCGTCAGTGCCCGTCAGCATCGCAATCACGTCACCCAGAACGCTGTCGCCGGCTTGTTGCTGGGCTTCGTTGATGGCCTGTTCTTTCAGTTTGTCAGCAAGGCCTGGTTCGTTGGACACCGGCTCTGGCGGAGCCACGCGACCCGGACGGGCCCGCTTTACGCCAAAGGCGATCTGTTCAACGGCGGCTTCATTCACGACCACTTTCGCACGCAGTAAGGCGTCCCACAGCATTGAGAAGCGGATGTCGCCGATGTTCAAAGAGTTGTGGGTTGGCTTTTCTGCGTCAGTCACTTCGATGCCCTGAATGCGCAGGCTGGCGTTGAAGAAACTGGTTTCAACTTTGGCGATGTTCACTTCGGCGCCGACAGCTTTGTATCCGGCCCATTCCATGCCCTTGCGCAGGTGAGAGTCGAAGAAGAAGTGGAAGTACAATCCAATAACCGCACAGATGATCACAAACGGAATGATGGCTTCCCAGCGGATCGGGCCTTTTTCTTTTTTCTTTTTTACGGGTGTTGTTTCAGGTGTTGTCATGTGCTGTGTGTCCTAGCCGTAAAGGTTGTCGTAAGTGCAGTACCAGTTGTAAAGCTTGGTTGCCGTGAAGGCTTTCCAGAACTTCGTGCCTTTGAATCGTGCCACCACGGTGGCGCGATATTTCAGGATCAGCGCTTTGAAGGCGAAGAATGCAAACGGCAAAAGCAGGATGGACACAATCATGGATCCCATCACGATGCTGTTGTTGAAGCGGGTCATTGGCACCAGCGGCATGTTGTACATGGTGGTGAACAGGGGTTTCAGGCTTTCGTTTTCAAGCACGGCTTTACCCAGGTGGTGAGCCGGTCCGTCAAACATGAAGGCCACGAACTTGAAAAAGAACGCCGACAGGAAGGCTGCACCAATCTGCACGCGGAAAATAAAGATAATCGCAAAGACCGCGAAAGTCTGAATGGAGATGAACGGGGAAAACCCCAGGATCAGTCCCAGCGACAGGCCCGAGGCCAGTTGGTTGGTTCCGGTGTCCGAGTTGAGGAGTTTTAGAAAATTAAAAATCTGCTTCAGTAGGGCCGTCATGAATTTCCTCCTGCAGGAATTTTAATAAGCATAAATGCAAGGCGGCAAGTAGAAACCCGAGGACACAAGGGGCGGTTTGTCGTAAACTGGGCCTCTATGTCACATCCCCTGGAACTTTTGATTGTTGAAACAGTTCAACTGGGTGGCAGTCTGGTCTTTATTGCAGATCAGAATCCGGCCACATTGTCGCAATGGCAGCAGCCATTGGTGCAGGACTTTGCCGGGGAAATTCCTTTTGTCACACGCACAGCTGAAGATCTGCTGGCACAAAAGTATGTCACACGTCCAGAAGATCTGGTCTTGTTCCAGTCCAACCAAAAATCTGTCCTGACTTCTGTGGATGCAATTCTGAATGGTCAACGGGTCTTGTTAGGGGCGGAAGCATCGTCTGCTGAATCCCATCAGTGGGACTATACCTTTGCTGATTTAAGCCTGCACAAGTGGCAGCTGATTTTGCAAGCTTTGAAAGCCCATTGGGGGCAATGGTCGGCGCTGCAGGGACTGGATGGCGAGCACGGGGCAGGATGTCTGTTCCTGGATCGCGATGATGTGGTGGTTAAGAACGTTCCCTATAACAAAGACCCCGAAGCAGTTCAGCTGCTGCCGGGCATTTGCGAGCTGATTAACAAAGCCCATGCGCAGTCTTATTGGGTGGCGCTGGTGACGAACCAGTCCGGATTGGGGCGAGGCTGGATCAGCTGGTCTCAGTATCAGTCCGTGCATCAGCGTATGATGCAGCTTTTAGCCCAGCAAGGGGCGTGGATTGACGACTGCGAGTGGTCGGCGTTTATTGATGAAGCGGGCAGTCCTCGCGGGCGTTTGCTGGCGGGACTTCGCAAGCCTCGCAACGGCATGCTGCTGAAAGTGAACAGCAAGCTGCGTGTGAATATGGCGAAATCCGTGATGGTTGGTGACAGTGCTTCGGACCTGAAGGCGGCTTTTGCTGCCGGGGTGGGGCGTTTGTACCTGCTGGCTTCAGAAAAAACCGACAAAGAAGTGAAGTCTTTGCAGGCGCATCAGGCTGCGTATTCCAATTTCAAATTCACGGTTTTGGAAAAACTCTCGGACCTGACGCTTTGATTTAGCCCAGGTCTTCTAGTGTGGAAGCATCCACGCGTTCTTTAATACGCAGATAGAAGAAGGCACCCAGCAAGCTCACCACGAAGGTGGTGACTTGGAAGGCCGTGATCACAGTTGGACCGACTTCAGATGTTGATCCGTTATAGATATTAAACAGGAAATAGAATGCCGCCTGACCGACACCGACACCGGCTGGAGAAATCGGGATCGCCGTCGCCATATACCCCAGTGGCGCCACCAGGAAATAGGTTTTCGCTGCGACCTCCGTGAAGCCTGCCGCATTGCCGGCAATGATCAAAAACACAATCGAGCAGCCCTGGGACAGAAGGCTTAGGAACAGCACCAGCATGAAGCGTTTTCCGTCTTTGCCGTAAAGGTGCATGCTTTCATAAAGCTTCATGAACTTTTCAGACAAAGGCAGTTTGTTGATCACGCGCTTTAGCAGCGAGGTCTTGTAGATCTTTGGCGAAAAGATCAGGGCCAGAGCAATCACAAACGCAAAGAACAGCGCCAGAATGAACCAGAACAATGTCGTCAGGGTCGGGATGGTCATGATGTGGTTCAGGTCATAAAGCATCACCAGCAGCGCCAATAGAACCATGGCAAACAGTCCCAGCACCCGGTCCATCAGGACGCTGGTCACGGCAATGACTTTGGAACCGGGATTGGCCCGGGTGAAATAGTAAGCTTTGATAACATCGCCGCCGACCCCGCCGGGCATGGCAAAGTTAAAGAATGAACCAATCAGGCTGAGCTTAAAGACCTTCAAAGGACCCGCATTCATGCCTTGGGAACGGATCAGGGTGCGCCATCTTTCGCTGGCCAGGAACAGGTTCAGCAAAACCAAAAGCAATGCAACGGACGCCGTGGTCGGAGTCAGCAGATTTTTAAGGGCAGAGAAGTTCAGCTTTCCGGATTGGATCAGCCAGTAGATGATGCCGGCTGAAAAAAGAATCTTAGAGGACTGAACCAAAAGCTTTTTGGTGTGTTTAACCATGGGCATTGTCTTACTTGAATTTGGGGCGGAACTCTACCTCGAAGTAAAGGTGTGCAAAGATTTAGGGGGGCTTAAATTCGATTTGAGGCGGCCTTTTAAGCAGCTAAAAAGCCTCAGTTTTTTGACGAATTGAGCCATTGTAAGGTCTTAATTACTCAGAAACTGCCTTTGGTGATATAGATTGAGGACTGATCTCGGAGGTAGTTTTGATACCGGTTATATTATCGGGAGGAAGCGGAACACGATTGTGGCCCGTATCCCGTCAGCAGATGCCCAAACAATTTTGCGACATTTTCGGGGAGCCTTTACAAACTCTGACCCTGAAAAGATGTATGCGTATGGGAAGCCCCTGGATCGTAACCTCCAAGGCCCTGCAGACGTTGACTGAACTGAATCTGAAAGCCAACCAAGGCGAAGGTGTTAAGGCCAACCAAGGCGAAGCCGTTCAGGTTGTTTACGAGCCAACGGGCAAAAACACCGCTCCTGCCGTGGCGGCCCTGTGCAAGCTTTTACTGGATCAGGGTAAAGGGGACGAGATCGTCGGGGTCTTCCCGTCAGATCACCTGATCACCAAAGAAGATGCTTTCCTGAAAGTTGTGGAATTTGCTTCCACCGTGGCGAAAGAAAACCGCGTGGTTACTTTGGGCATCACGCCTTCATATCCAGAAACTGGCTATGGCTATATTCAGACCAAGACGACCAGCTTAAAAGATCAAATGGGGTTGAAGGCTTATTCCGTGGTGAAATTCCATGAAAAGCCGGATCTGAAAAAAGCGGAAGAATTTATCTCTCAAGGTGGTTTCAGCTGGAATGCGGGGATCTTTGTTTTCAAAGTTTCTCATATGGCGGGTCTGTTTGAAAAACATCAGCCGACTTTGTGGAATCAGATTTCAGCCTTGAAGGCCGATGCTTCCAACCTGGGTGATATCTATGCTCAGGTTCAAAGCATTTCTATTGACTATGCGATCATGGAAAAACTGAGCGAAGCGGAACTGGCTTGTGTGCCGGCGGACTTTGGTTGGAGTGATGTGGGTTCTTGGGATGCCGTGGCTGCTTTGCAAAAAGGGCAGGACATCATCAATGTCAAAGGACAGGATAACTTTGTCTTTGGCGATCCGAATAAGAACTATTCCATGATTGGTTTGGAAGATGTGATCGTCGTGGATACCAAGGACGCCCTGATGCTGGTTAAAAAAGGCCAGTCTCAGGATGTGCGCCATGTGGTTGAGACTTTGACTCAAGCCAAATCCCCACTGGTGAAAGAGCATGTCTATGAGTATCGTCCTTGGGGTTATTTCGAAATCCTGAAGGATACGGAAAACTTCAAATCCAAGGTTATTCGCGTGAACCCGCATTCCCAGTTGTCATATCAGTCTCACGCCAAACGTGAAGAGCACTGGACGATCACTCAGGGATCCGGCGAAGTGGTTCTGAATGATCAGGTGATCCCGGTGAAGGCTGGCAGTCACATTCATATCCCACTGGGGGCGAAGCACCGCATGCGCAATAATTCCGGCGAGATGCTGGAGTTTGTAGAGGTTCAATTGGGAACCTACTTTGGTGAAGACGATATCGTCCGTTATCAGGACGATTACAGCAGAAATTAGATATTGAAAATTTGAGATTGGATTTAGGAAAAAAGAAAGGGCTGCGGTTGCAGCCCTTTTTGTTTTTTAGTCTCTGGAATCTTCCAGTGGGACTGAAAGAATTTCGGCATTTCCGGTTGGCAGGCCGCTGGTGTTTGGAGCTGCTGCCGTTGGATTTTTACGAACGCTTTCTTCTTCTTCCGGAAGATCGATGTCTACCTCTTCCACGTGCTCTTGCACGACTTGCAGGGTTGGATCCTTCTGGGTGCTGGCTGTCAGATCTTTATGGTAGGCGTAAACCAGGCCACCGTCTTTGAAGTTCGTCAGCATTCTTTTGATAATGCCGGGAGCAACTGCCGGGCAACCCCAGCTACGGCCCAGACGGCCCTGGCTTTTTACGTAGTCTTCAGAAACGTAGCTTGCTGCATGAACGACAATGTCACGTTCAGCCGCATTGCTGTTGGAAGCTTCCAAACCGTACAGATTCAAAGATTCACCGTGACCACCATAGTACGTGTTGCCACCAAGGTACAGACCCAGGGAAGACATCTTGGAACCATCGATGTTAGAGAACTTCGCCGCCACATTTACGCCAGAGCCTTTGCCGTGAGCCACGAAGTGCTTGGTTACGCCACCGGTCTGCATGTTCATGATATAAAGGCGTCTTTCGCTGGAAGGTTTTGAGAAATCAATAACTGCGACAAATTCAGATTTGATAGTGACATCGCGAGTGCTCATGTAAGTCTTTTCGCGACCGCGGATCTTCGCCTTCATTTTGACGGTTTTGCCGGCGTTGACATCCAGGAATTCGAAAGTTCTTTGCAAAGCCGCCTCAGGCACGCCTTGCTTTTTAAACATGTCGTAAATGCGCACGTCTTTGATTTTCTTGTCATACAGGCTGTCAGCATAGCTTTGGATGCTGGCAAGGGTGATGATAAGG
Source organism: Bdellovibrio bacteriovorus str. Tiberius (assembly GCF_000317895.1). Classification (NCBI taxonomy): domain Bacteria; kingdom Pseudomonadati; phylum Bdellovibrionota; class Bdellovibrionia; order Bdellovibrionales; family Pseudobdellovibrionaceae; genus Bdellovibrio; species Bdellovibrio bacteriovorus. The sequence continues at coordinate 3,036,509 of NC_019567.1, read as the reverse complement.
GCGGTCACAAGTTTCTTCATGCTTTCCAACTTTCAATTACGTGAGGATTCAATAATTCCATGAACCTTCCTTACAAGGCATGTGCCAGCTTTTTTACCTGTTTTAGTGTCCTAAATTTGATCTGAACGGGAGCATGGTGCCGCTAAAAGTCCCCCTGTATATAAAATAGACGCGTGTTCGGTGACGTTCCAGAATAGCCCCATTTTCTCTGCTCTTAGGCACTTTTAGGGGTTCGGAATTGAGGTTTTTCCAAGGGTGATTCTAATAATAATCAAACACGACTCTTACAAGGAGCTGACATGAAATTCATAGTTGTACTGGGCGCAATGTTGTTTTCAATGAGTGCTTTTGCGGCGAAGACCTATCAGGTGACGGGTCCGATTGTTGAGCTTTCTGATTCCCGCATTATCGTGCAGAAAGGCAGCGACCGCTGGGAGATTGAAAGAAACCCGAACACCAAAGTGACGGGTGATTTGAAGGTCGGTCAGAAGGTGACGATTGAATACACGATGGCCGCAGACACGGTGGAAATCAAAAGCGACAGCAAAAAGAAGTAGTTTTTGTCTTGTCTTAAAGGGCTGAAATCTAGCTGATGAATTCTTAATTTAGATGCGCTTGAATGCTGTTGTGTCAGGCGGGGCGGCTCGGATAAACCCTGATGTTGGTCAACAACAACAGGGGGTTCGCCATGGCGGCACTCAAGAAGGTTCTGATTTCAGCCTTTATTACTGGTCACATCGTGATGATGGTCACGGCGGCATTGCCAGACCGGAGTGCAGTCGGTGACCGCATTCTGCAGGCTCTTTCTCCGTATCAGGTTTTCTTTGGGTTGGATCAACCCTGGAGCATGTTTGCTCCCAATCCAGCCTCAGTGAACTCGTATCTAACGGCCACGATCACATTCAAAGATGGCTCGACAGAACAATGGACATTCCCGCGGGCGTCACAGCTGGATGGCTGGGATCGTTTCACGGCCGGTGAACGTTATCGCAAGTACCAGCAGGACAATCTGTTGCCGATGGAAAAGTCAGAGCTGTGGTTTGATCTTTCCCGCTATGTGGCGCGCGAGGTGGCTAAGCTGGAACAGTTCGGGTGCAAGCGTGAATTTGAACAGCTTTATTTCTATCGTCATACCAGCACTGTTCAACCGCCGACCCAGGTGTTCATACCTCATGGTCAGATGAGCAAGGATTATAACAGCGAAAGTGTTTTCCACTTTAAGCCGACTGGAGGGCCTCGTTATGAAGCTAACAACGCTCACTAATGGTTTGAATGATTTTTTCTTTAAGCCCCAGCCGGTGCATACCGTGGCTTTGTTGCGGGTTTTATTCGGGGTGGTGCTGCTGATTAATTGGTTTATGGTGTGGAGTCATCTGGACACCTTCTGGGGAGTCGAGGGGATTTTCTCTTTGGAAAGCTCTTTGAAGATGGCAGGGGCGTTCCGTTTTAGTCTGTTTGATCTGCTTCCGCCAGACCCACGTGTGCCGGCATTGGTTGCCTTGGTTCATCTGGGGGCGGTGATAGGGGTGTTGTTCGGAGTTTTCACCCGCACCTCGATTGCTTTGGCGTTTTTCACCCTGATCTCGTTTCATAACCGCAACGTCTTTGTTTTGAACAGTTCAGATATCGTGATTCGTAATTTCCTGTTTTTGTTGTTCCTGACTCCGTGTGGGGACTGGCTGTCCTTGGATCGTTGGTGGCAGGTGCGCAAGGGGATGGCCCCGGCAGAGCCTTTGGAAAAGGCCCCCTGGGGGCTGCGGTTGATGCAGATTCAATTCAGCGTCATTTATATCGCCACGGTGATGTTCAAGATGAAGGGGCCCTTATGGGCGGATGGTACAGCGGTGTATGTCGCCACACGCCTTGATGAGTTTGTCCGAATGCCGCTGGGGCTTTTGAACAGTCTTGTGGTGATCAAGTTCCTGACCTGGTCCACGCTGCTGGTGGAGTTTGCCTTGGGGACGCTGATCTGGATTCGCGAGCTGCGGTACTGGGTGATTCTGGCCGGGATTGGACTGCATCTGGGGATTGAGCTTTCGATGAATATCCCGATGTTTGAATGGATCATGATTATCACGATGATCTGCATGGTGGACCCAAAAGATCTGAAAGACTGGCTGACCCTGGCGAAAGAGGGCAGACTGTTTTCAAGCATTCTGGCCTGGAGACCGCTGATCCTGGTTAAATCCAAATAAATAAAAAGCCGCTGGGAACAGCGGCTTTTTTTATGTCCTGATTTTATGTGGTTTGTGGTTGGGGAGTCTGTGCCGTGCGGGCTTGCTGGCGGTACTTGCGAAGTTTTTCCATCCAGCGCTCGATATCCCGTGAATCCACCATGCTGACCATCACCACAATCATCGCCCATTCAAAGACGGGGATCGACATGGTGTACTCAATTCCCAGATGCAATCCGACTCCGGCCAGCAGAATCCAGTAACGAAGGTCTTTGATCCACACCAAAGTTCCCAAGGCAAATTCCACCAGCAGCGTGGACCAGGTCAGGTATTTGATAAAGATCATATTGTTCAGCAGTGGAAGTTCAAAGCGGACAAAGTCATCCAGTCGGGTGGCGATATATACGGCCGTGCCGTCGACCCACCGATCGCCTTTAATTTTGAACATCACCGTGGCCAGATAGATAACGCAGAATTGGATTTGGATCATGCGCAGGGCCCAAGGAGCTTTTTCTGCAGGCACCTCAGGGGCCTGACCTTTTAGGCGCAAACGCCAGCGGTCAATAGCGAAGGCATCGCCGCAGGGGGTGAACATCAGCAGAAACAGAAAGTTTCTTAAAACCGAGTCGGCGCTGTTCATGACAAAGCCATTGCGGTGGTGAAATGAAATCAAAGTCACAAAGGCAACAAAGATGGCGGTGCGGGTCCAGGCACCAAACGTCATGGCCAGAACGGCCAGCAGATTGATGAAGGCCAGGGTGTGAGTCACCTTCGACGTGTTCGGCATATAATCAAATAAAGAATAGCGGAAGGGATTTCCGTATTGTTGAGCGGTCTGCAGTGAAACCATCCCATCGGGGCCGAAAAGGATATCCAGATCCGCATAAAGCATAAGCCAGTTGAACAATAAGATCAGACCCAGGCCGATTCGCATCAGGGCAACACTATAGACAGGCTGGGGTTTGAACAAAAATTCTTCGAAATTATTGAAGATCGTTTTTAGCTTCATGGCGAATCCTTTCGAAGGTCGGTTTATAGACGAACAAGGTTTCAGTGTCATATTTGGTGCTCATAGTCCCGTGAGGAATCAACGGCGCCTCTGGCGGAGGTCGCACGCGGCTTTGATATCTTTTGAAGACAACTTCTTTCAGAACTCGGTTTTTTCCGTGTGTTTCAGCTTCCATCACTTCGCGGGTGATAAATCGGGACACATCAAACCAAACCAGTTCATTTTCTTTCGGCAGCAGGGTTTCCTGACCGAACAGACGATAGCGATCTCCGGTCAGCACTTTTCGCGGTCCCTGCATGATTGTCGGGCGAGGCATTTTCCAGACGCCGGTTGAACCGTCTTCAAAGATCAGGTCAGCTTCGATATGGGCGTTGGTGTTCATCGGGTTTGGGGCAAACATGGCCCAGGGCTGGTAAAGCATCACCATGGCCTGATAGCGACGCACGGCTTTGATGAATCGCTCACCGAGTGTGCTTTGATCGGGCAGTCCATCGACAATCATGATGCCGACATTCAACGTGAAGAAGCTCATTATCAGAATCTTCTTTCCTTGTTTGAAGATGAATTTCAGGTCTTCCTTCAATTTCATAAGGCTTTTTCCTTCATTGGAGTCAGTTGGTTCTTGTGGTTATTAACATAGTTCTTTTGCAAAAGTTCTTTACGGATTTGAAAGAAAATTGTTGTTTCAAATAAAAAACGAAACGGCGGATGTCGTATGACACTTTCAAAATGTGTTAATTAAATGGCTGAAATTATGATTTATTAAAGTGCCAATAATAATTCCTGCATTCTAAAAATTTTGTCAGCTCGAACAGAATTTAACCGATCTTGCCTGCGAAGATTGAACATCTTCAATTTTTGCGGACGGGGTTACAAAGGAGAATGCAATGGGTGGGAAGTCAGGGAAGGTGATTTTCCTGGCGGGAATGACAATGGTTGCAAACGTCGCTTTTGCGAATGCACCATCTGAAACCGTCACGAAAAATACTCAATTGATCCAAACCGGAGGCCAAGGCGGATTCGTAAATTGGAATTCAACGCCTGGGGGCAATGGTACCAAAGGGATCATCGGCAACGGCAACAAAGGGGACAAGGGCAACTATGGGAACAACGGTGACCATGGTGACAAAGGTAGCAAAGGCAACTATGGCAACAATGGTGACCACGGAGATAACGGTGATCATGGTGTTCTAGGAAACCACGGCATTCTTGGGAACAAGGGCGATAAAGGCAACTATGGTAACAATGGTGACCATGGTGATAAAGGTAATTACGGCAACAACGGTGATCACGGCGATAAGGGCAGTAAAGGCAACTATGGTAATAATGGTGACCATGGTGATAAAGGCAATTACGGCAACAATGGTGACCGTGGTGAGAAAGGCTCTAAAGGCAATTACGGCAACAACGGCGACAATGGTGATCACGGCGATAAGGGCAGTAAAGGCAACTACGGTAACAACGGGGACCGTGGTGAAAAAGGCTCTAAAGGCAATTATGGCAACAACGGCGACAACGGTGATCACGGCGATAAAGGCAGTAAGGGCAACTACGGTAACAATGGGGACCGTGGAGACAATGGTCATAAAGGCGATAACGGTCATAAAGGTGACAATGGTCACAAGGGCAATTATGGCACTAACGGCCATAAAGGTGACACGACTGGGTATTCCACTGGTTATACAACTGGATACAGCACCGGCTACACAACTGGCTATTCCACGGGTTACAGTACGGGTTACAGCACTGGCTACACAACAGGTCATCAGTCCACTGGTTATACGACTGCAACGACTTATGGTCCAAGCACAAGTACTTATGGACCAACTTCGACGGCCACCACTTACAATCCTGATACGGCGACCACAGTAACGACGGCAACGTCGACTTCTGTGACAACGTCCACGACAGGTGAAGTGACAACGTCATCCAGTTCTTCCTCGTCTTCAACCTCCACTTCGACATCAACGACCGGAGAGTCCACAGCGACGTCCTCCAGCTCGACTGGATTCAAAGAAGAAGAGAAAAACAAACTCAGAGCAAAATTGAAGCCTCTGTTCCATCTGAGCTTCGATTATGGTCAGTACATCGTGAATCTGACTCCGCACTTCAGAAATGTGCAGCCGACATCCATCGTGAAGTATGACTACCGTCCGACTTCCGATACATTGATCTATGGCGATTACCGTGATGGTTTCCAAAAAACTGTCTACGGCGCAATCGAAGTGGGTCTGGGTGCTCAGGTGCGTTTCTGGTTCGACAATGCGACAGGTTTGCGTCAGCACTTCTGGGGTTATGTCGGCGTTCTGCCAATCATGGGCAAAGAGACAGAGTCTGTTCGCTATGTGAGCACTCTGGACAAAGCCCGTAATATGGGTGGTCGCTGGTCTGTACCTAAGGATGCAGCAGATCTGGACACTTGGGATCCAGGTGACAGCATCACCTACATCGGTCACGGAGGAATCATCTTCTCTGCAGGCGCGGGCTTCGGTCCAATCGGTGCAGGGGTGGCGAAACTGGCGAACGGTACTTGGGAAACTTACGTGGAAAAAGTCGGCTCTGAGCGTGCTTACGTAAAAATGTCCAAAGGTAAGCTGAACAGCTTCTCGATGTTCACCAACGTATCCATCCTGACTTTAAGCTTGAGTGAGTTCAGATCTTCAGACGATGGGTTCTCGTTCTTGTTTGATTTGACGACCGATACTGGCCGCAAAGCTTACGAAGACGTGATCCGTGGTAACGTTCTGGCGTCAGAAACACTGTCAGCCGACAAACCAAGAAACTTGGTTGAGCGCGCACCGGTGGTAAAAGTTGAAACCTTCAGATCCGTTGCGACGGGCCGTGTTGTCAGCAAATCTTTGGCTTTGCCGATCATTTGGGACAAAACGTACAGCAAAGGTAAGATCAATTCTTACACCACTTCTGAAATGCATCTGGACCGCAATACAGCAGTTGTGAACTACGGTATCTATTCTGATTCCGAAGACAGCCGCTTCTGGTTCAAGCACAAAGAAAAAGACTTCATGTTCTACGGAGCGAAATACTCGGTTGAGAACTGGGACAGCAAAGCACGCATGGAAAGCATGTTTGGTACTTATTCTTATGCCTTCAAGCATGAAAGCGCCAACGGCAAGCGTCTAAGATCCGGCATCTATGCTTTGGTTAAAAAGACCGGCCTGGATTCCCTGATGGTGGGCGTGCCTGATGCAGATCTGGGTTATACCGGCATTGAATTCAACGTGAACTTCAGTGACGAAAACACCATGAGACTGATGAGAGCGGCTCAGACCATGAGTCAGGATGCCTTCATCGACAAGTCCACGGATCAGATCTACTCCTACTTCAACGAGCGCAACGATCCTTACGATCTGTGCATGATGGATGGCGGATCTCGTATTCCGGGTTCTTGCGTGAACGTCACGACCAAGAAAACGGCCGAGGCTGCAAGCAAAATGTACTATGCTTTGAAAACCATGTACAAAACGATGAACTCCGATGCTAAGGCGTTTGCGGCCGCTTATGGCGCATTCGGTGAAGGTATGGCAGAGAATCTGTTCACATTCCGCGCGGCGATGGCCCTTGCGGGTGCGGGCACCACCATTGATTACTTGGTTGAAGGTACTCACATCAACATGTACTTCCGTGAATGGATGGTGGACGGTTCCGGACGCTGGGTCCCTGCAGTTCAATCCCCGAACTACAAAGGCCTTCCGTTCCAGCCAGCTACACGTCACTCCAAAGTGCGCGGTATGATCATCGGAAACTCCGATGCAGGAAAAATTCCGCACATGATGCCAGTCACTTTCTAGCCCCCGGTTAGACAAGTGTTCTCGCAAAAGGCCGTTGGTGAACACCAGCGGCCTTTTCTTTTTTTTCGCCGAACATCTGCGGGCGAGAATTACATTCTGTTTAATTGCTGATCTGTAGTTTGAATTTACTTTTATCAAGTTGGTAAAAATTATTTCGCACCAAAAAACAAATTCCAATCACGGAATGGGAAAGGGAAGTTATGAAACTCAAGGCGCTTCTTGCAGGGGTTTTGTTGGCGACAACGATGCAGGCGACTGCGAATGAATTTGATGATGGCACTGGAGAATTCGATCCACGTCCACTTCCTCAATACTCTGAAGCAGAACTGCAGAAGAAAATTGAGAATGAAATGGCGATCGCCTGTTCAGGCAATCTTTGTAAAATCGTCGGGCAGGACAGCAGTGGATCCGGATGGACTGTGCAGTTCCAGGTTGGCTACGGTCGGGCGAACGGCGGCGAAGGGGATACAATCTACATTGGCGACTATGACAACGGCAATAACAACAACAGCAATGGCTATGCAAACATCACAGTGACCTACAAAAACTACAAGTGCCGTTCCAATCTTCTGGTCACACCTGCAGTTTATCGCTTCGTAAATACGTACCTGTACAACATGGTGAACTCTGATGGCTCTGTGAAGAGAAACTTCTCTCCAGCGGATCAGACAGTGGTTTTGTTCTATACAACCATGTTGAACAAAGTCAGCTCTTGCGGCACCGGTCTTAATTAGAGGTTTTAAATGAATAATGCAGGGTCTATGGGCAAAATTGTGTTGATGACAGTGATCTGGATGATGGCGGTGGGTGCCGATGCACAAACGACTTCCACATCTCAGGTTCAGTTGAATAAATTGAGAATTACAAATCGTGCGCAATGCGCCGTAGACTCTGAGATTCCGACCGAGTCCGCATTTATCGTGGTGGATGGATACAATGCGGGAAAGATGGTTTATTCCCTTGGTAAAAATATCGGCTCCAATGCTGAAGCGATGAGCGCCGAGGGCATGCAGCAGTTTCGTATTGCAGTAACCCGTCTTACCAAAGTGATTATGAACAAGCTGATGGCCGGACAGCTTCCACTTCTTCCGACCAATCTGAAGACTTCGGCATTGACCGGCTATAATGCCATTGCTGAAAAATGTCAGAACAAGACCTATTGTCCTGAGTTGAACGGCTATCTTTCCAAACTCTGGGATAACTCGGAAGGGGCCGGACTGCGCTGGGAAAGTCTGGATAAGTTCAATGGCACCCACTTTATGTCCATGAAAAAGACAGATCGTGTGGCCTGCTTCTATGTAAAAAGGTTCTCGGCCCTTCAAGAGCAGTTGAATTCAGTAGAGGTGGACAAGTCAGTCCTTCTTTCTGTGGCCCAGGCGGCAATCACTAAAGACAAGTACATCACGGACTGTGAAAGTGCTGATGCGACCCTGGATTCGCGTAATTCCATTATCCAGCTTGATTTAAAAATTCCTCGTGCTGTGGAATTCGGCTCTGTCGGATTCGATTTCTGGAACAGCGTAAAAATCTATCTTTCTTTTGCCTGGAGATATTCCAATATCCCGCTTCAGGTGGCGCCTGAGTACGGTCAGATGTTCCGTTCCATCGCCCTTGAAGAATCCATTATGATGATTCCCAACGGCTGTAAAAGCATTGAAAAGCCCGAGTGCGATGCCGCCACTCTTTCTATGAACAGCATTCGCGAACTGGCGCGTCCGGACGGCAATGAAACCGAGCATCGCAAAGAAGTTCCGAAAGGTCCTGAAGACGATGTTGTGAATCGTGGTCCCCGTGATGTGAATGATGACTTCCTGGGAACCCGCAGCTACGAAGATGCCTCGGACTGGGTCGAGAACTTCCGCAAGAATTACGTGACAGCCCGCGGATCGATGAAAAATCGTGTGCAAAGCGCCATCCAGTTCCTGAACATCGTGGCCGGCGCTATGACTCCAGTTGAACTGGGGGAGTTTGTAAAACCACTGGCTTTTGCCAAAACCTATTCCAACCAGCACCGTGATGAACTTTACTACCTGTGTACTGAGGCACGTCTGGCAGGGGACCAGCGTCTGGACTTTATGAAAACTGGCATTGATAAGGTTCAACAGCTGGATGTCATGCAGCGTTCGTTTCAAGGTTCCCAAGTTCAGTTGGCAGATGCCACCCGGTACTTTGATAAAGTCAGTGAAACCGTGGTTGCATTCTGTGATTCACTGGAACGTGAAAAGATCTGGAATGCGGCTGGATACACAGTGAACAGAAGCGGCTTCCATGCGTGGGCGCGTGAGCTTTTGGGTGTGGCGCCTCCGGCGACGATTGCTGCTGATATTCAGCCGATGAAGTTTGGGGCGCCGTTGCTGGTGTGGGATGCCACTCGTGTCAGCGATCCAGGGAACTCCATCTGTGCTTCTGCGATTGATTGCACACGTCGTCTTATTAAGTCCATGGTAGATCTTTATGCTGTCGCTAAGTACGCGGATGCGTTCCTGCCGGTCAATTCGACGGTTTCTACGCCTGACGTTTTCAACCCTTACGCCGATCTGAAAGCATGTAAGGTATATGATCCCTGGTATCAGACCCGTCGTGCGAACAAGCGTCTGATGGCTGATTTGGCCAGCACGGCTTTGTTTGGCTGGAATGCTTTGCCTCTATATATAGATGTGGACTTCAAGCCACCCAAGGTCACAAGCCTGAACGCGATGATCAAAAACGGGGCTGTAAAATTTGACCCTAAGATTCAGAAAGAAAAAATGGAAGTGGCTCTTTTGGCGGACTTCGGTCCATTGCTGGGTGCTCCGTGTGCGGTGTCTATTGCTCCGAACAGTGCCAAAGACTTCAGCTTCTATGCCTTTAACGGGATCTCGGTGAACTACTGTAAGATCCGCGACAACGGGACGGTGATTGGTGAATCCAATGGCAGTCTTCAGACCAGCCCTCACGTAAGCAAGTCCTATTGCGGTGGTTGTTCCATCAATTTTGTGGGTGTTGCCGGGGGGGCGGCAGTGTCAACAGGCGGCCTGCCTTTGAATCCGATCAAACTGGGTGTTTACCTGTTCCGCAGCATTCATCGCTACATCACTGCCAAAAAAGACAAGGTCAATATTCCTCGTCTGCAGGAAGTGGATGTGAACAGAGTGGTCGAGACCTATAAAAAGTACGGCACGATCCCGGATCACTGTGTGGACCAATTGGCTGCTGGTGTGGGTTGTTATCAGAATGTCTGCGCCGCCAAGGCCGCTGATTACTTCGAAAGATACACAGGCAACAAAGTGAAGCATCTGGAGCTTGAAGAGCTGACAGATGCCAATGGCAACACCACGCCGTCTTCTGCCGTGATCATTCAGTCCGACTACTGCGACGGTAAAGTGCGCGTGAAGTACAGCTGCTCTGAAGATGGGAAGAAGTTCAAAACTTATGAAAAGTTCGGGGGCATGTACGGCATGAGCAAAGACTGTCGTCAAACCATCGGACATAACTTCTGGGGCTTCTAGTGAAAAAGTTGATTGGAACCATTGCGACATTGATTTTACTTCTATCATTTTCCGCCCACGCGTTTTTGGTCGAAAGCACTTACGCCAAACAGCCAGGCGGGCAGTATGCAAAAGTGACCAAAGTCACTTGCGACACGGCATCATCAGGGGATTGTCAAAGCCTTTGCCAGAACGCGACGGCCTGCCAAAGACCCGAGCCTTACTGCCGTAACTGTGCGGGGACAACATCGCCACTACTGCGCCAGCTTTTCACCGAGATTTCCAGAGTCTATGCCATTTCCAGAGAAGTGAACGACCGCAAGGATCTGATTCGCTTTCTGGGGACTGAAAAGTACGTGATGCTGGATCTGAAAAGCGTCTTTAACTATTACAGCCCCGTCGGCGGAGAAGCCTTTACCAAGGAACTTCGCTTTTTCTGTGGCGAGACCGGCGAAAACACTCTGCTGGCTGTGAAACTGGATGATGTTCATCAGCCGATGGCACTGAGCTATGTGCTTTGTCGCAACAATGTCGGCCAGACTTCTGCCTTCGAGGTTCAGCCTCGACAGCCAGGCTTCGGTCAGCGTCCTTTAAGTGCACCTTTAATTTTTAAAATGAACTGATTTATCAGTTTACTACAACAACACCCTTAAATGGGAAGGAGACAACATGAAACGTTTGTTAAAAGCGATGGCTACTACAGCCGTCACCTTGGTGGCGATGCAGGCAAACGCCATCCAGGTCAACTATAGCTTCCGAGTGAACAGCTCGGGTCCAAGCATCTATCCCTGTAATGCGGGTTTGCTGACTAAAGGCGACACCTATGGCGATAAAAAGATCTGTTACTATGAAGGCACGAACACGGCGTGTACGCCTAAGTGTGATGGCTTGGATTGTGAAGGCGGCTCTAAGCCAACTCCGCAGTTTATCCAGAACCTGGCTACGTGGTCCAATACACCACTGAATACGAAATCCAGCTGTGAGGCTGCAGGTCGTAACTGGGTTAGCACTCCGACTCACGCAAGCAACGTACCTCCGGGCGTTTTGGGTAACGAAAAAGATCAGGCTGGTCCTGGCAAATTCGTTTATTGCGATGTTTCCTGTAAAACATCTGGTCACACGTTCAATTCTCAGGACAGAACTTGTTCCAATCCAGGTGGCGGTAACGGTGGCGGCAACGGCAACACTTGCGTGTGCTCCACTCAAGAAGGTCGTAAATTCGGTAACTACGTTCACGCAAGCTGGACTAAGTGGGAAGACCGTCAAGATCCTCACACTGACAAAGTTTCCGGTGTAAGCCCTTACTTCGCGACACTATTCGGTGAAGTTGATGCGTTCGACAGAGTATTGGATAAATTGTCCTTCAATCTGGGCAGTGAAACATACAATGCGGCATACTTCGTGGATATCTGCTACCGCGGTTCTCAGATTGACTACAGCCACTACAAAGCGGCTTACAAAGTCATCGCTGAAGCCTCTTTGACAGACATCGGTCACAAGTACAACGGTAAAGGTTACAGCGACTTCGCAGACCTTGAAGTTCAAGCACACTTGATCTGTACTTCTCAGACTCAAAACTGTGAAAACGGCAACTGCAGCGACACTGATGAGCATCCAAACGGAAGCAACACTCCTCAGTTCGACAACGACATCACTGACATTGACGATCCAGTAAGCAATCACACCAAGTATCTTGCTGGTGATATCAAAGATCTGATCAGCGGTGCGAACTTCGTGCAGACGATCGATAAAAACACTCCGATCTATCTTGATAAGTACAACAAAGGTGCAGCAGCGAAATTCTGTAAAGTTCGCTACATCTTCAAGGAAAAAGACGGTCTGGGTCACTATCCTAAACTGCGCAAATGGCAAAAACACGGTGCAAACATCTGCACTCACACGAAAATCGAAATGGCAGATCTTGATGGAAACTGCCCTAACTGCAAATAGTTAATTGATATCAGAAGGAACAGATATGACTAAAATTGGTGGTTCTATGAAAAATGAGTTACGAATCTTGGGACGTCTGCTCCTTCTGATTGTATCTTTAACTATGGCAGAATCAGTTCACGCATCCGGCGGATGCGTGGCTGATACTGATGAAAAGATCGAGATTCAAATCTCCCCGGCGAATCAAAGCTGGGGGGATTATACAGGCCGACAGCTGATTCCATCGACCCTGGTGGATAAATGTGAAAAGGATGCGGGCCGTTTTTTAATGATTTCCTTGGGCTCGGCGTTTTGGGATACAACCAACACGGGCATTAATACCAGTATCTTTGGTGATCATGCGGCAAGAAATTGCAGTATCAATAACTCCCAGGTCTTGGGAGATTTTAAGCAGGACAGGGCTACGGCCAGTCTACTGCGTCAGTACAAGTTTATCAGATCATGCTTCGACGTCCGGGTAGTTGATGTCGGTGGTGAACCTATCATTGCCAAAGAAAATCAGGAATTCTGCCAAATCCGTCGTGAAGAAGACGGGGCAGTGACCTTGATTGGCGATATGTGCTTCTTAAAGGTTCGCGGCAGAAATAAATTCGCAATCCAACCGGTTTTCAAAGGCAAATGTCTTGATCCGTTGTATTTGCAGGAACTGGGGATCGAACCCCAGGATATGTATGCAAAATTAAATACTTTGATTGCCGGGGACGATACCGGAAACAGTCAGGACCTGACTCATATCGGAAGTCGCCTGCTTCATTTGAATATTGCACCAGATTCGAAAACTTTGAAGTTAACGGAGGACTACGGTCCCACGACTCCGCGATTTGTCACAGACTATAGCGTCGAATCCGATATTTCTGATATTGAGATCAAACAACAGTCCGACACCTCCGAATTGCAGTTGAAGTTCCTGGTTTCCAACTTCGCACCTGAAAAATGTGTGGGGAACGAGTGCGCCAGTGCCTCGAATTATACCCAGCCTTTCTTCGGTCAGGTGGAGCTTTATCAGGTTGGGAAAACCAAACAGACTTTGATTGATGAATGGTGGGATGGCGGCTTGGTGCCGCCAAACTGGCAGGGGCTTGTGCCTGGAATGAAGTTCAGACTGTCAGAAGGGCCTTTGGTAAAAGGGGGGCGCTATAAAGTTGTCGTTACAATGCAGAATCCGACAGATGACTATGCTATCTTCCTGAGCGGTTTCAGACAAATGCTTCTGAATATGTATGCGACAGAAGACGCAGAGGTTGGAATCGACATTTTCCCGAATATTTCCTCTTTGAGTAATCTGGGGGTTTTGCCTTCCTTCGGTGGAGTGGGCTCTTTGGTACGACACAATCAGGGCGTATCCCTGGGAGAGATTGTTCGTGGCTTGGATGGCATTATTAAGAGCCAGATATGGCCTCCGTACTATGACCGTGTCTGCGATGACAAAACCACCTGCTTGAAGGTCGGAAACAAGAAGTTTCATCAAAAGTACGTTGTGGAATTTGTCGTCGGGGAAAAAGATCCCGAAACCGGTGCGCAGAAACTGTTGAACCTGTCCATTTCCAAACGAGGTGTTCTGGGCGGAAATTATGATAATAAAACCAGCGGTTTTGCCACTTTGAAGTGCGAAAGATAGAAGTATGAAGAACTCTGTTTTTGCTCTGTTGTTTCTTTTTTCGCTTAGTTCCGGAGCCAGTACTGGCAGTATCATGGGCTCGTCATTGAATCCGACGACGGGAGAGGAGCTTTATGCCTGCAATGCCAAAATTCGCAGCTCTTCGTCATCCACAGAGCAGATTTGTCTGAACCTGGGCACCGGAGAATCCTGCGATCCGACCCGCGTCGGGCCAACGGATGGTCCCTGTCAGTGCTATTCCAAAGAAATGATAGGAAATCAGATAGTGGCCACTCATTCAGACGGAGCGGCTCAAGCCATTCACAGCACTTCGCAGTGGAAGCAGTTTGTGGATGACGGAAACTTATTCGGAGGCAAGCTGAACAGTCTGGAAGTGCAACTGGGAAGCGAGATTCTGGGCGCAGAGTATGGTTTTACCTACTGCTATAAAGGGCCTTTTGCGACTTCAGGAACTGATCAGTCATTGGGGACTTACGGTTTGGATTTCACTTTGCAGGGAAGTGCTTACGCGGTCGCCTTGGATTCAGTGGAAATCAAGTATGCCTGCGATCTGAGATATCGTGGGCAAAGCGGAAGTCCTCGTCAGCCGAACTCCAGTCCTAATTATGGCGACTTGTATTCTGATTTCATCCGTACCGAGACAGTTTATAAGCGGGTGGATGAAAGAAGCTCGAAGGAAATCGGTTATCAAAAGATTAGAATGCCTCTGAATCAGGTGGCCCACGAAGTCCCTCGCTTCTGTGTGGTGGAAGTCCGCTTTAAAGAACGTTCTGGCAAGGATTTGAAACGCGATGCTTTGGCGACAACGTCATTCAACGGAAGTTTGTCTATTAAAAAACAAGGCTCTATGTGAGCCTTGTTTTCTTTGAGTCCTATAAATAACTTTTTACTGCGAATCCTGCTGTCAAATCGGCAATCAGGAAAGCAATGTCGCGGGCATGCGTTTCTTTTTCTTCAGGACTCAGGGCCATTAGTGCTTTTAAGCGACCCAGTCCCTCAACCCCAGCCGCAGAGCGCTCCAGGAACTGTTCCAGAATCTGTCCGGCCTGATCGCGTTCAAAGGCACGCAGCATATCCAGCGACAGCACATTCGTGGTGCCTTCCCAGATAGAAAACACCTGCGCGTCACGCAGCAGGCGGGGAATGCCGGTGTCCTCCACATAGCCTGCACCGCCGAACATCTCGACGACTTCACTGGAAATATGGATGGATTTCTTTGCGGTATATAACTTCAGGATCGGCGTCAGAACCCGCAGCAGGATCTTTTCAGAAGCCGAGGCTTCACCGACTTCCTCTTTCCCCAAAAGATTTGCCACAAAGAAGCTAAAGGCGATGCACTTGCGGAAGTCCGCTTCTAATGCATTCAACGTTGAAAGGTGCAGGGGATGGTCTTTCAAAAGCTTTCCGAATGCCTGGCGTTTGCCGGAGTAATCCTGCGCCAGATCCAAAGCGCGTCGCATGTGACCGACAGCGCAGATGGAATTATAAATACGGGTGATATTCAAAACACTGGCGATGCGTTTCACACCTTCGCCCACGCCGCCGATAATACGGGCGGGAGTTCCCTGCAGACTCAGCTCGGCGGTCGGCAGGGCTTTGGTGCCCAGTTTGTCTTTCAGGCGGTGAATCTGGATGTGATTAAGCTCGCC
This sequence comes from Bdellovibrio bacteriovorus str. Tiberius, assembly GCF_000317895.1. NCBI lineage: Bacteria > Pseudomonadati > Bdellovibrionota > Bdellovibrionia > Bdellovibrionales > Pseudobdellovibrionaceae > Bdellovibrio > Bdellovibrio bacteriovorus. Next base: position 3,020,833 of record NC_019567.1, on the reverse strand, counting down.
CTTGTCATTGCGAAGTTCCAGGAAAAACAAACTTAAACCGCGGGAACCGGCCGCCGCGCCATCAGGACGGGCCAAAGTCAGCGCCATCTGTGACGTCGTCGCGGAAGTAAACCATTTGGTCCCATGCAGGGAATGGGTCGCGCCAAATTCGCTGGTGCCAGTGAATGGGTGTGCATCAGTGGAAGTGCCACTGACATCAGAGCCGCCGGTTCTTTCCGTCATCCATTGGCCGGCCGTCCAGAAAGTCTTTGGATCACGGGACAGCAGGTGAGGCAGCACGCGGGCTTTCAGGTCGTCATCGGCGTAAAGCTCCAGCGCACGGGCCGCTCCGTCCGTCATCGCCAAAGGGCAAGAGAAGATCGCTGAGCTTGGAGAATACAAATACAGCAACGCCATCTGATAGACTCGTGAAGCTGCGCCAAAGCGGCGGTCGTAGGCGGTGGCAACGATGCCTTCTTCGGCGGCGACTTTTTCCAGAGCTTTCCAGCCGTGAGATGTCTTGATGTCATCGATTCTTCGACCCCATGGGTCAAAAGGAACGTGAACCGGAGGCTGGGATTCAGCTTCTTGGGCCCAAGTCAGCATGTCAGTGACGGCTCGTTCACCGAGACGTTCAAGGTGAGGAAGAGCCACTTTCTGAGCTTCTACTGGCAACAGGGACTTCAGGATCTTCTGAAGGGCTTCATCGGAGCGGAAGGTATTCGAAAGCTGGGGGCCGTCTTGGTAAAAGTTTTTCATACCATGAATTTTATTCTTTCATAGGGAGAACTCAAGAACATGTCGGGCACCTCGCCTTTTTTTAAAAAAGTGTTGCCGTTTGGTAACGTCCTACATATAAGAGCCGCTCTTTTGGGGGAGGCACATTTGAATCGTATTCTACTGGCATTGGTGGCCATTGTTTTGGCTTCCTGTGGACTTTCTAATCGTCCTCAGGTGGATACCAAGGATTCCGCGGGTATTATGGGCGGCACTTTGGTGGCTGAAAATGCGAAAATCGCATCTGGAATCGTGGGAATCATGGACTTGCAGAGCAATGGTATCTGCACGGGTTCCATTATCGCTGAAAACTACATTCTGACGGCTGCTCACTGTGTGATTGGTCTGAAACCAGGCAAGTTGCGTTTGGTCTTCGGTCTTGATGTGGACGAACTGATGGGTGCGCGCGAGCAGGACATCGTTCAGATGTACACTCGTTCAGTGTCTGACTATAAAATTCATTCCACTTACAACGAAGCGGACCAGGAAGAAAAGCAATCTGACTGGGGCGACATCGCTTTGATCAAGTTCCACGGTGCTTTGCCTCCGGGTTACAAGCCGGTTCAGATGTTGAAAGACGACACGATTCTGCGTCGTGGTCTGTCAGTGACCTTGGCGGGTTATGGCGTTTCTCAGGTGGATGTAGAGCCTGTGGACGCAAGAAAAGTCAAAGATCTGGATGAAGCCCTGGAATATGGCGAAGTCATCTGTGATGACGATCTGAAAAACTGCCTGAAAGTGGACATGTCCGGCGATGGGGTTTTGCGCCAAACCAAAGCTCCGATTTCTTCTGTCCAGGAAACAGAAGTGCGTCTGGATGAATCCAAAGGTTCCGGCACTTGTGCTGGTGATTCTGGCGGCCCAGCGTATGTGGAAATCAAAGGTGAGCTCTTCTTGTTCGGCGTTACCAGCCGTGGCAGCGCTTTGTGTGACAGCGTGGGTGTTTACACCAATGCTGTTTACTATGCGGACTGGATCAAATCCACGATGCCAAAAATGCGATAGTCTCATTCTGAGACTGTCAGTTTCCTGACATCTGTATAGCAAAAAACTTCTGCGGGGAAAGAGCTCATGTTCTTTCCCCGTTTCTTTTTGTTCCTGAGCTGGAACACCCTTTGAAATCCTTAAGATCTGAACCATTCTTGGAGGATTTCGAAATGAAAGTGTTTAAGACTTTTGTGGGTTCCGCAGTTGTGGCATCGATGTTGTGGTCCCAGCTGGCGCTGGCCATCACTGATGAAATGCGGGATTTGGTTTTGTATGAAACCAAAGCCAATGCCGTGGCGACCCGAAGTAATGAAAAGAAAGTCATTCATCACTACGAAATTCCACTTAAAATCCTGGAATCCGATCTGAAGATCGACGCCAATGCCGGTTACGTCAAAGCTTTGACCTTTGAACGTGCCGGCGAAAAGTATGTGCGCTGGGTGCTGAACCCGGAAGACACCCGCTGGGAAAAAGCCGTGCGCGTATTCCTGCTTCGCAATGGCATTGAGCCAGTTAAGAAAGCCTATTTTGAAGGTTATATGACCGCTTCACGCAGTTATATCCTGGTGGACCCGGTGACGGGGGCCGAGTTTTCTTTGAAGACCTCCACGAACCGCACGGGCGGTTACTGGGCCGACAAGAAACAAACCTGGGATGATGCTTCCCAGATCCGCAAAATTTCTGATTACGTGATTGAGCGTCTGAAGTCTCAGCCGCCTTTGCAGCATTCCATCGTCTTGGATGAACCGATTGCTTTTGGTATCAAACGTTTTGATATGGGTATGATCGTGCGTTCTTACGAAGAGCTTCCGGGCACGGGCAAGCGCTATGTGCCGGGCTTCTCAATCATGCACGAAAATCTGGGGCGCGAGCTGGCAAAAGCCAACGGTTCTTCTGATCCGGCAAATTATTGGAATGAAAACTACAACAAACCTCTGGCGCGTGCGCTGGCGGAATTCTTTGTGGCGACAGGGATTCGTTATGATTCCCCGCACTCTCAGAACTTTCTGGTGGAACTGGATGAGCGTAACAAGCCGACGGGCAAGATTGTCCTACGCGACTTCGGTGATTCTTATCTGTACGAAAAATTCTTCAAGGCCATCAAACGCACCGATATCATTGATATCTGGGAAAAGGGCAACATCATGAAGGGTGACATGGGTATGACCGTGGGTATCCTGCATGGTAACAAGCCACCCAGCTGGATCGACTATCGCAACGACAAGGCCTCTGCCGACAGCTACGATAGATGGGGCCGTGACTTCTTTGCAGAATTTGAATCCGAAGTGAAACGCCAGACGGGTGTTGATATTCCGGCTCGTACGGTTATTGATCGCAGTATCTATGAAGATCCGGAAACCAAAGTGAAGCACAAGATGGGTTACTTCACGCGTGATTACAAATTGCTGTCAGTGGATAACGGATTCCTGAAAATGGTTTCGTTGGATAAACAGCGCGAAACGGGTGCAGCACGACTGTGCGGCCGCGTGTTCAATCACTAGACTTGGTACCATTGAGTCAAAGTTTTAAAGAACCAGTCCTGCATGGGCTGTTGCAAGGGGATGCTTTCGAGCATCTCCTTTTTTGTTTGGACCAGGCCTGCTTGTTCCGGTGTCACGGAATCGGCGCATTCGTGGATCCATTCCAAGGTGGATTCGGGATGGAACTGGGTGGCCACCACGTTGGTGCCCCAGCGGAAAGCCTGATTCGGGAAAAAGTCGTTCGTCGCCATCAGCTCGCCACCCGGAGGCAGATCGAAAGTGCATTGATGCCAGTGGAAGACATTCAGGGTGTACGGACTCGTCTGATCTTTCATGGTCACCGGCACAAAGCCAACTTCCCATTTTCCGGCAGCGTACACACGTCCGCCCAGAACTTCCGCCAGCAACTGGCTGCCCAGGCAAAGGCCGAAGACGGGCATGCCCAGCTTCACGCATTTTTTGATAAAGACTTTTTCGTCAATCAACCAAGGGTGCTTGTCTTCTTCGAAGGTGTCCATCGTACCACCGCAAATCACCAAAGCTTTGATGTCTTCAGGTTTGAACGGAGCCGGTTCTGTGGCAATATTCCAGACGTGGGGTTTTAGTCCCTGTTGTTTCGCCCAAAGCAGAACGGTGCCCGGAGGAGTGTCATTTTCGTGCTGGATAATAAGAAGATCTTGCATGGGGCGCACTATAGTCAGAAACTCAGGAAAAGGGGACGATTTTTTTGAAACAGAATATTGAAATTTGTTCAGGGTGCATCGCCAGATCCACGGAATCCAGAGCTGAAAGCGCTGTTGAATCCCGCAAACTTTTTCTGGCTGAAGTTCAAGAGGCGCTGACTGCGCGTCGACCGGACGTGGAGTGGAATCTGAGCACTGTTTCTTGTATGCGTCTTTGTCCTGAAAACCGACTCAGCATTGTGGTTTTAAACCGCATGGGCATGACCCGGGGATCGACGGTGGAAAGTATCGTCGACGACATCCTGATCAGAATTGACCGCCCTTAGAAAGGGCGGTTTTCGTTTCGCCTTACAGTTTTGGGCGATAGCGCACGTATTCGTTGATGGCGCCGATAATGTGATAAAGCGAGCTGGCCTTGGCTGGCTGAATTCGGAATTCACCGCTTTCCTGCCAGGTATCAAACCACAGACCTTTTTGTGGAGTTTCAAAGAACTTAAACAATGTCGCCATGGCTTCATCGGCCGCCTGTGCATACTGCGCGCGCTGGTCTTTCTTTTCCAGACCCATCTGCAGAACCGCTTTGATGCGTTCACACTGAGGCCAGAAGCGGGATGTTTTTGTTTTGGCAGACAGATCATTCCACACTTCATCGATCACGGATTTACGCTCGTTCCAGATGCCATGCTTTTCACTCAGCACGATCAGATTTTCACGCACGGCCGTCAGATCTTTGCCGGTCAGGCCCTGATAAAGTCCCATCAACCACGCCCATTCATACTGGTGGCCGGGTTCAAACACGAACTTGCCGTTTTCCAGAATCGGGGACCAGTCGGCGTTGAAGTGTTCAGCCAGGGTGCCGGATTCAGGATCAATGAATTTCGTCAGGCACAGATTCAGAATTTCGTCGGCCAGCTTTTTCCAAAGAGGATCATTGTCCACGGCCATCCACGCAACCGCGGATTCAAACATGTGCATGTGCGGATTGGCTTCGTACTGCACACCTTTGTCGGTCAGTTCGGTGAAACCCCCTTGGGTCAGGTGGCGTTCGTTGTAAAGATACTGAACCAACTGGCGGGAACGCTCTTTGTATTGCGGAAGTGGGTTCACGGCATAAGCGTGTGCCAGTCCGAACAGGGCAAAGGCCTGAGCATACAGATCTGGTGTGGTGTTTTTCGCCTCGCCCTCTTTGGTTGCAGAGTGGATGAAACCACCGGAAGGCAGAGAATAGTTTTTGATCAAAACCGCGGCCCCGATGTCGATGGCTTTACGGGATTTTTCCGGATCGCAAAGGCCCAGTTCCATACCCAGACGCAGACTGTAGATCTGGCGGGCTTGAACCATCGAGCGACGTGGAACATCCTGAGGTTCGCCTTCCAAAGAAAATGATTCAACGAAGCCGCCGCGTTCCCAATCAACCCCTTTGTTCAACCAAAGAGGAAGGACGTCTTTTGAAAGCCAGTTCTTGCAGTTTTCAACCATAAGTACCTCAGAATGTAACTAGATGTGAGCGTTCACAATATCCTGTCTGCCAACAGGAGTCCAGCCCGCTGTTACCATGGGAAGTATGGGAAAATGCAGGGGTTTGTCGGTAAAGATATGTGTTTCGTCCGACGGCTTGCCTAGTTCCGCGAATTACCTCCGAATAGAGAACACGGACAATTTATTGTACGAAACAAGGAGGAAGAAAGTATGAAAAAGTTGATTCTGTTTTTGGCGATCGGTCTGACAGGAGCATTTGCCCAGGCCAGCACGGATGCGGTGACAATGGATAATGATGCCAGCATCATGGGAAATCGCCTGTGGGGTTGCGGCATGACCTTTAAAGGGACATCCAAAGGTATCAAAGTTATTGTCGGGCATTTCAAAACTGTGGCCTACGGGACACTTCATTGTAAGAGCATCAAGGGGACTCGCTATACACAGGATGTGATGGTGACGATCGGACATCATTGGATTGGCGCAACGGCGGGAATCGGCTATTTCAAGCTTAAAGGTGTTTCTTCTGAAATCAGTCTGTTCAACTCCAATCCAGACGTGATCCTGGGTAAATACCTGGTGGCGCAAGGTGAAGCAGCTATCATCGGTGGCGTGGGCGCATTCACAGCTGTGAAAGTGGGCCTGCCACAACTGGCGATGAATATCTCTTTGCAATTGTTGAAAGGTATCGGAGTGCAAGTCGGTGTGGATAAGCTATACATCGAAGCGATCTCAGAGCCGGAAGTTGAGCCAATCTAATATCAGACAGGCTTAAAAGAAAAGGCGCTTCTCGAAAGAGAGCGCCTTTTTTATTTGTTGGGTTTTTAGGATTATTGCTTCTTCACGTAAGCATTCAAACGCATGCCCGGTGCGATAGAGCTGGTCAGACTGACGCTCGTGCCGCGAGCCAGATCGTCCGTGGTGGTGGTGCCAAAGTCGATATTAAAGCTGATTTCCTTGGAACGGTCGCTTGGGCAGGTGAAAGAGCCTTTGAAGTTCTTTTTAGCCGCCATGATCAGGAATTCTTCATCCCAGCTGACGCTGCTGAGCAGGTTGAAGGTGCCGTTGCAGACCTCATCCACATTTCCATTGGGATAAGTTCGTTGCACTTCGAATTCGGTTGTATTGACGACGCGGAAATTCGCATAAACTTTCTGGAACCCGGCGCGGGCCTCCACTTTGTAGCGTCCCACCAGATTTCCCGGTGTCAGTTCGGCGGCCCAAGCGGGGTTTGCCGCGCTTAAAATCATTGCTGCAGATAAAAAATACTTTTTCATTGTGATACCCTCCATTGGTTGATGAGTTTTTATACCGGGGTTATGATAAGTCGGACAAAATAAAACCCGGATCTGTGAGGTTTTACAATGAGGAGTGATTTGACATGGTAAACACACTTCATCCCATGAAGTCATTGGGAGTAGTCAAAGCTGAACGCGGTGACATTCGCGCCGAGCGTCTGGAAGGCCGCGTGAAACCAGCGGTGCCATTTCCTCATCGTCATGATTTCTTTCAGGTCGTCGTTGTGGCTGGGGGCCGAGGTCAGCACGAGAGCGACTTTGAAACCTATCCGATCAAGGCAGGAGCGGTCTTTGTAGTAAAGCCGGGGCAGGTGCACCGTTGGGATCTGCAAGGCGCCAAGGGCTATGTCATTGAGTTTTACGTCGAATCCTTAAGTCTTGATGCCATGGACCGGGAATTGTTCCAAAGCCTGCATGAATTGCCAGAACATTTGAAGCTGTCTTCAGCGGCTCAGCAGAAAGAATTCTATTTCCATTGTGAAAAGATGTGCGGCGAGTTCGTCTCGCGTGATCGCGGGTACGGCAGTGCTTTGAAGAGTCATTTGAATATTCTGATTCTGTCCCTGTTTCGTCTTTCTGGCAGAACAGCGGTCAAAAAAAGTGAGGGGGCTTTCCTCGGTGATTTTGAACGATTGATTGAATTGAATTTCAATCGTCAGCACAACGTCGAATTTTATGCCAAGGCTTTGGGGCTTTCACCCAAAGCACTGACCATGCGGGTGCATCGATTGTTGGGAAAGTCAGCACGCGAAATGATTCACGATCGCTGTTTGCTGGAGGCGCAGCGCTATCTGGGATACACATCCATGCCGGTAGCTGAAGTGGGTCTTACTTTGGGGTTTCAGGATCCGAATTATTTCAGTCGGTTTTTTAAGGCGAAAACAGGATTCAGTCCGGGGGCCTTCAGGGATAAAAACAACTAGGTCGCAAGGACTGCGACCTAGCCTTTGATAGGAGTGTTGCCAGGGTCTTCTGATTCACCTTCGCGGTGGCTTTGTTCGGCACGCAGGGCGATCTTGCCTGTGATACCAACCCATTCAGGGAAGAACACCATAAGGCAGAAGTAGATGATCACGGAGATTCCGGCAACTGCCAAAAATCCAAGTACAAACCATAATTCCATGATAAAGCTCCTTTTGCTGCCTTCAATATAGAACAGTTCAGAGCTTTTTACCAGAGACGGGCTTCACAATCACTAGCACAAAGGTAACAAAAAGCGGCTTTGGACCAGAGAGTCAATGCTGTTTCTGGGCTTCCGCCTTTTCGACTTCCAGAATGTATTTCTTGGTGGCTTCCGGAAGCTCTTTCCACATACGCAAAGCCAGGATCAACCCCAGTCCCGCAAACGGGATCAGGAACAGAGGCCAGTAGTGCCAGTTCTTTGCTGACAGATACCCAATTGAAAGAGATTGCAGGCCTGATCCAAGATACACGCAGCCATCCACAATACCCGATGCGGTGGCAGTCATTTTTTTGCCGCCAAAGTCAGCAGCGGCAGTTCCCGACATCAGTGAATGCACGCCGATCACCGCCAGGGTCATCAGCACGGCTGCCAGGCCGAACATGGTTGGATTCTTTGTCAGGAAGAAACACATCGCGATCAAAAGGAAAATCATGATGAAATTGTTGATTGCCGCTGGAGGCCCGCGACGGGACTGGAACATTTTGTCTGAAACAAGTCCTGCGATAAAGCCGCCCAGAACCCCGGTCAGGCACAGCAACAGACCCCAGTTTTTGATAAAGAACTCAGATCCTGCATAGAATGCCGGATTTGTTTCTTTGGTTTCATTGGCGAAGATTAAGTACCATTGCATGATGCCGTTACGTAAAACACCCGAGGTGAAATCCACCAGAGCAATCGTGATCATGACAGGGTTGGCAAAAACTTTCTTGAAGATCAAACCCATGGTGATTTTGACATCGTCATCATCACCAGAAGAGGCGTCGGCGGTGTCAAATTCATCGAAGTTGGCTTCTTTGGGGGAGTCCTTCAACAGGACCATGTCAATCAGGGCCCACACGATCAGGATAAAGGCCGGAATGGTAAAGACCAGCCAGGTTGCATCGGTGGCCCCGGTATCAATGGCGAAGATATGCTGGATGAAATCCTGGAAGGCGGTGCGAGGCCCTTCGGGATTCAGTTTTGAGGCATCCACAATCGCCTGACCCCAGTCGAAGGCAAAATAGACACCGAAAGAAATCAAAGTGCCGAAGATGGCGCCAAAGATCCCGCGCTCGCGCACGTGGAACCAATAAGCTTTCACTTTGATGATGGAAACGGCACCGTAACTTTGAAAGAACATGTTCAAGGCATACAGAACCGAGAAGGCCACGACCATATTGGTTTTCAAGCGGCCCATAAGATAAAGATAAGTAGCGCCACCCATCAACAGATTCATCAACGCTGAACCCAGGGTGGCAATGATGATTCCTTTTTTTCCGCCGATGCGATCCACCAGAGGGCCGTTAATCAGAAATGACAAACCGTAAACGATGGTGCCGGCGGCAAAGATGATCCCGAACTGTTCTTTGGTCATCATGTCGCCCATGGCGTTCTTTGACACATTCAGATTGTAGCGGGCCATGTACAGGAAGGCATAGCTCATGCCCAGTGGGAACCAGTTGACGAAGCGCCTGAAGATAAATTTTTTCGAGTGATTCAGAGGGTTGTTATTGAAATACAGAAAGATGACGGCGGCTAGACAGATGCTCACGAGTAAAAGGGCCATGGCGTCTCCGATACGTTTTGCGGCCACAGTAGGACTAAAACTTCAGCTTGGCAAACGATAGGTTGGAATATGAATGGATCTACGAAATCCACCGGGGGGATTGGGGGCATTTTCTTCAATCCTACGGAAGGCTTAAATCTATGGAAAACTGTCCAGGTCGTTGACAGCACTCTCAGAATGACTGAACCACTTTGGGTAATTTTGGGTATTTCGGATCCCGGGTGTACATTTAGGGAAAGATTCTGCCAGGAGGGTAGTATGAAAAATATGTTCTTAAAGACAGTAAGTCTTGGCGCGATGGTGGTGATCGCCGCTTGCAGTCAGAAAGTGTCAGAGTCCCCGTCGGACTCGTCAGCCTCAGGGCTGGGACAAAGCAATGCTGAAAAGGCTGTCGTCAGCTTCAACCTGACAGATGCGCCGAACAAGGACTTGAAATCCGTGGTGGTCGATATTGATCACATGGAGGTTGTGGTCGCCGGGGCAGGCAAAGCCGGAAGGCTTATTTTGGCCCAGGGGCTGGGGCCTGTGGATTTGCTGACTCTGCAAAACGGGGTGACCCTGCCTTTGCAGGATGTGGAAGCGCCAGCCGGGATTCGCATTCAGCAGATTCGCCTGGTTCTGAAACCATCCGGACACTATGCCGTGAAAGGTGACGATTCTGTCTGTGAATTGAAAACGCCCAGCGCCCAGAAAACGGGTGTGAAAATCATCCTGACTAACAAAGTGCAGTTCGAGGCTGGTCATCACTACAATATTGTGGTGGACTTCGATGCGCTTAAATCCGTAGTTGTGCAGGGAAATGGCGGCTGTCTGCTGAAGCCTGTTTTGAAACTGAAGTCGGCTTTCAAAACTCCGATCGTTCAACCCGAACCTCCAGTTGATAACGGTGGTGACACCGGTTCTGGTGGTGAAGACAGTGGCAGTGGTGAAGAGCCATCTGAGCCTGTTGTTGAAGAACCGGTGCAGCCTGAACAACCTGCAGTTGGAGAAGAAACCGGCAGCAATGAAGAATCCGGTGGTGAGTCATCTGAAGGTGAAGAGCTTGTCACTGAACCGGAGCAGAATGATCCTTCAGACGATGGTTGGGATTATACGCCAATTGTCGATGGTGAGGACTATCCTGTTGTGACCCAGGATGAACTGGGCCAGCTTCTGTAAAAATATGTGTGAACCCACCTTCTTCGGAAGGTGGGTTTTTTCTTTTGGGGTTGCCTGCATGAAATGGCGTCGGCATCATTAGGGCATGACAGACACAGCATCCATTCCCGGCACCCTGACCAAGTCTTTGAATAACGCCCAGGCCCTTCATCGGAAAGAGCAGCGTTTGAATCTGCTTCTGACAAGATGGCAGGCGAAACTGCAACGTCATCAAAGCGGGCGCCTGGTTTCTGGACTGCTGTTCTTTGCCAGCTTAATTCCATTGTCAATGAATGCCGAGGCTCGTGTCGGCTTTGCAGTTCCCGCAGTTGTTCTTTTGGTTTTCATTTATCTGGTGATTCGCACCCGCAATATCGGCCGCCATTTACTGCATTTACAAAGACTGCAACAGTTCGTGGGGCGCCAGAAAAAGCGCTGTCAGGGGCAAATGTCCGGGCGCAGTTGGAAGCAGGCGCTTGACGCTTCCGCGGAATATCCCCTGATTCGCGATCTGGGGTTGGTGGGGTCTCATTCCCTGTGGACGGTACTGGATGAAACTTTCTCGGAGGGTGGCTTGCGCCGCCTTTTGCACTGGATGAGTGTTGCGCCGTTAACTCCGGACTTATTGCAGAAAAGACAGCAGCAGATTCAGGCCCTGCGTCCGCAATCGTGGTTCTTTACCCGTCTGGGGATTCAGGCCAACTCCAACGAACTGAATCTTTCAACCCTGCAGATTCAGGAATTTTTGAAAAACTCTTTCGTGGGTCCCCAGTTTGTGAAACTGTTCGTGGCCAATCTTGTATTGTGGGTTCTGACGGTGTTGTTGCTGGTTTTTGCCGTGACCACCAAAACTGCCCTGCCGACGATTCTGTTTGCGGCATTCCCACTGCTAAGTTTGTTCAGCCTGGGGTCGGTGGGGCGTGCGTTCATGCAGGGAACGGGTCTTTCCCATCACCTGTCGGCCTTGGCGCCATTGTTTTTGTCCATTGAAAAGAAATGCGAAAGCAGCCCGGCTCTGGCACAGTTGTGCGCACAAATTTATAAAGTTCGCCCTTCACGAACTTCCCAAAAGCTCGATACTGTTCTGGGGTTCGTGGGAACGCAGACCAATCCGATTTTGCATTTCATTTTGAATGCGATGTTGCCGTGGACAGTGACCTCGGTTTTTTTCCTGGAACGCCTGCGCCAGAAAATGGTGAAGGACTTCCCGCAGTGTGTGGAAGAGCTTTCCGAGTTTGAAGTGCTGGGATCCCTGTTGATTTTTGATAAGTATCAGACACAAACTTATCCGGTCTTAAACGGAGCGATGAATCTGCAGTGCAAGCAGGTGTTCCATCCTCTTTTGGATCGCAACAAAGCTGTGGCCAATGATTTTGGGTTCCCGCACAGCAAATCGCTGGGTCTTTTGACGGGATCGAATATGTCAGGCAAGTCGACCTTCCTGCGTACTATGGGGATCAATCAGATTCTGGCCAATATGGGGGCGCCGGTCTTTGCCGACAGCTATCAGACTGTGCCGATGAAAGTGGAAACCTGTATTGAAGTCAGCGATTCCCTGCGTGATGGATATTCGTATTTCTATGCGGAAGTTCGTCGCCTGCGCGATATTCTGCAGACCGCAGCCACGAACACGCCGGTGCTGTATCTGATTGACGAAATCTTCCGCGGAACCAACAACCGCGAACGTCAGATTGGTTCGCGTGCAGTGATTCAAACTTTGGCCAATGAAAAGACTTCTTTGGGCTTTATTTCCACTCACGATCTGGAACTGACCGTTTTGGAACAAAGCAGTCCGTCGGTGATGAATCTGCACTTCCGTGAAGACATCGACAGCTCCGGTAAAATGGTTTTCCATTATCATCTGAATCAAGGCCCATGTCCTACGACCAACGCCCTAAGAATTATGGCCGCTGAAGGTATAAAGGTAGATGAAGTCTGATCCGAATTTTCTCGGGTAAAAAGCAGTGCTTGTTGGCATCACAGGCACTATGAAGACTGTTTTCAGCTATACTATGAATGAAACGGTACTTTTGGAGTTGAAGCGCAAATTTGGATTTTTCTTGATTTGTATAGCTTAAGTTTTCAATCCAAAAGGGATCGTCCGAGACGGGACTTGGCCGAAGGGTCGGGGCCCGTTTCCATTTTGGGTTTAGGTGATTTTTCTGAGGATGAAGCCTTGGGTAGAGAGGGACTGCACGAATTTGCCTTCTACTATCAAACCGTAGGGGGCGCAGATTTCTCTGAGGCGGTCTTCAGTAATCGGAAAGAACATGGAGCGCAGTCTTAAGGGGAAATTTCTTAAAGCGTCTTCGGGCATGCCGTTGTATTTGGCCCAGAAGTAAGTGGAAGCGATGTGTTTGTCGCCTACCGGGTCGGCTTGTTTCATCATATCAATGACAATTAATGGTGCGCCTAGTTTCAGCATTCCCGCCAGTGCGGCGAAATACTTTTCTTTTTGGCCGTCATCGGGCAGAAAATGTGACACCAAAACGGACAAGGCTCCGTCGTACATTTCGTCAGTGTGGTAATCCTGGATGGTTGATTCGAAGAAACGCAGATTGCTTTTGAACTTTGTTTTTTGTGTACGACTGACCGCTGTGGCGATCATGGCGGCGGAAGGTTCAATCCCATCCATGCGCCAGTCTGGGTGCTGTGTGCCCAAGCGTAACATCTCTTCACCGGTGCCACTGCCAGCCACCAGCAAATGAGGGGCCGAGGCAAACTCGGTGTGCAGTACAGAAGCCAGCAGGTCCTGGATCAGATCGTATCCGGGGATCTTGCGGCGAATGTCCTGGTCATAATCCTGAGCTACGGCAGTGTCGAAGTTTTTCATTGCTGAACTTTGATCTGAAGGCCAAAAAACTGTCAATAGGTTCACATTCGCGGGACCTAAATGGTGCTGATTTCTCATCTGTGTTTCAGTCGGTTTTCATCTGGCGCGTCTTCGTCCGGGGACAGTGTCAACAATCTGCAATACCCCGCTCTCGGCCATTGTTATATTGAGGAAAAAGCGGGAGGTCTGCGATGAGAAGAATATCAACTCAGCTTATTTTTTTGGGATGTGTCTATCTGATTCTCGGGGCCACCGCCCTGGCATTTGCTTCGGCGGCGACCTTGGCATCAGTGATGGTCCTGGGGGTGGTTTTGTTCTGCGTGGGTGTTGCCCAGATCGTGTACGGGATCCAAGGGCGCAAGGAAGGGCAGCTGTGGCCTCATTTGGGGTTGGGATGTCTGGCGCTGGTGTGTGCTGCCTTGATTGCTCGCAACCCGATTGAAAACACTTTAGGACTGACCTTGGCTGTCAGCTTTCTGCTGATCGCCAGTGGGCTGACGAAGTTTATCGGTGCCGTAACCGAGCGTTCGTTGGGCTGGGGGTGGTTCGCGGGCAGTGGCTTGATCTCGCTTCTTTTGGGTGGATTGATACTGGCGACGTTCCCGGTGTCGGCGTTCTGGACTATTGGAACGCTGGTGGGTGTGGATTTGGTCGCGGCAGGGATTGCCACCATGGGCCTTGGTATTTCGATCAAAGAGATACGCGAAGACCTGCGTGAAGCGGGTTATAACAGTTCCAAGATGACCAAGGCGGATCGACGTCACTATGAACGGGACCGCGACGAGGATTCTCGCACGCCGCCGCTACATTAAGTTGAAAAAAGACCGGGGGCTGCATTAATGTAGCCTCATGGCAAAACGCAGAAGCACAAAAAAGCCTCTGACCGAGGCGCAAATAGAGGTCAATCACTTCGTCAAGGATCTGCAAATCCTGGGCGAGCAGCCTGTTTCCCGCAAGCATGCAAAACTGCTGCTGGAAGATTATCCTTTTGATGGTGCGATGCTGAATGCCAGCGCAGTTTACCGCAAAAGCCGCGAGCTTTATCTTTCATTGGGTGGCACGTTCACTGCCCGTGTGTGTTCGACGATGCGTTCTTTAAGTGCGCAGGATCTTTTCAAGGACAATATCGAGTTCACGCCGACAGCGGCAGAGCTTGTATGGTTTCGGGACTTCCACCACGAGGTGGCCGATCCGTTGAATGAGATTCAGTCCTTGATGCGCTTTAATGAAATATCTCTTTTCCATGAACAAAATCACCGCGTGATCTGGCGTCTATTGCCACCAGCCCCGACAGAACAGCGGGATATCAGCCGCTATCTGAATTTCGCGGAAAGTCTGGTCGTAACCCTGGATCTGGCCTTGGGAGATCAGCTGGGTAAAAAGGTCTCGCCGGTTTATGAGCGCATGAAAGTGATCTATCGTTCGGGCGGGGAAGACACCTGGATGCAAAAGTCCAAGGCGGAATACCGTCAATATCTGCTGGCGATGTTTGTTTCAACTTACTATCTGCTGGAAATGATCAATCCCGAAGACATTCTGAAAGCCGTTGACTATGTTTTGCCGGGTCAGAAAAAGAGGAACAAAGACGCCGTTCGCCGCGGGCTTGAGCTGAGTGAGCTTTTCACCCGGGTCACCAATCCCTTGTGGCAGGATCGTTACTGGCAGACGGCGTCGACCAAGCTTCAAAAAATGCATGCCGACTCAACAGAAGATGCTTTGTATTTGCCGGAAGATCCGCTGGACTTTGAGGATTCTGAATTCTTCTTTGTTTACCGGGTGTTTGATTACTTCGGTCTTTGATCCTGAAAAGAGTCCAGTTCCTGTGTCTTGCCAGATGTAATTCACAGAAAGTGCCCGGCGACAGTTAAGCTGAGAGGACGTTCCTTTCCATGAAGGGGTAAGAATGATCCGAAAGCTCAGTCTACTGAAGAATCGTGTGGTGCAGTTTTATGATTTCCTCAAGGCCATGGATGAAATGCCCATGCGCCGCCTGTTAGGTGATTTTTACGAGGAAAAAGAACCCCGCCGCAAGGCCGTTCGCCGCGAAACCAAAACCTCGGTCGAAGATCTGCGTCCACAGAAGAATACCGAACAATAACATCGCCACCGCTCGTCACCCGTGCCGAGCGCCACGCATCCATTCGTTGTCCGACTGATTTTGGGCAACTGTCTCATATTCTCTTTAGCAACCAATAATAAAACGTTCAGAATCAAACGGCACCAAGGGCCTATCAACTTGATCATCCAAGGAGGGATACATCATGCGAGTGGCAGTGTCGTCACTGGTTCTGACTTTATTTGTACTTGTCTCCACGACAGCCAACGCCGCTGCCGTCGACTACAGTTCGGCATTAAGCCAACTGAGTCTTTCGGAAATGCGCCAGGCTGCATTGGGAATTTGGAAACATGGAATGAATCCGAAGACCTATTGGACTGACCGTCTGGAAACTTTGTATCGCAGCGGGGGAAATCTTGAAAAGACCCTGCGCCCGCAGGCCAATCAGGCTTTCTTGCGCATGCTGCGGGACCTGCAAATTGGCAGTGTTGATCCGGTGAACGTCGGTCGCGATGTCAAATTGGTGCGACGGGATTTTTTAACGCCCAAGCAGTTTCAAATGATCGCTTTGGCAGCGGGAAATGATGCTCAGAGCTTTGTAAATCTGGTGGCTCCGCAAAACGCTCCTTATATAGGTGTGCAGGCGGCGATGCAGAAAATATATCCCCACTGTATTGATGGCACCTGGCAGGAAATTGTGCCGCTGACGACGCCGTTGCGTTTGTATTCGATTCATCCGGTGATTCGTCAGATCAAGAGCCGTCTGGCTTTGCTGGGCTATCCGATGAACAACCTCGATGATCGCTTCGACGGCGATCTGCTGAAGGCTGTGACAGATATTCAGTGGAACATGCGCATTCGTCCTGATGGCGAGATTTCGCCCAAGGGTAAAGTCTGGTCGTTCTTAAGTGTGTCGTGCATGGATCGTGTCCGTCAGATTCAGGTGGATCTGGAAAAAATGCGCTGGTTCCCGCAGTACTTCGAAAAAAAGTACATCTTCGTGAACTTGGCGATGTCGTATTTCATCATGATGGATGTGGCGACCGAATGGCCCCGGGTGATGAGCTTCCGCACGATCAATGGTCGTCCGGCGCGCAAGTCTCCAACGATGCGTGATGAGATCACCAATGTGATTATCAACCCTTACTGGGTGGTGCCACCTACGATCTTTTATGAAGATAAGGTCAATGACCTGAAAGATCTGACCAGTGAGCAGATTCGGGAATACTTTGATTCCCACCACTATGAGGCCTGGGTGGGTGGCTTCCGCCGCAAGGTGGATCCGACCACGATTGACTGGAAGGGGATCGCGGACGGGACGGTGGATCCGGATATTATCATCCGTCAGCTGCCGCATCTGGGAAATGCCCTGGGAGTGCTTAAGTTTGATCTGACCAACAGCTTTGCGATCTATCTGCATGACACGAATCAGCGGGAGCTGTTTGATACGCCGATGCGCCAGCTTAGTTCCGGATGTGTACGTTTGGAAAAGCCACTGGATCTGGCCGAATACCTTTTGGAGGACACTCCGTGGGACCGGCAGACGATCGCATCGATGATGGCGCGGCCGGGGGAAGTGGTGGCAAAGCCCACCGAGATTCCGGTGCCATCTTACAAGCGCTTGCCGGTGTATACGGCGTATTTAACGTCGATGATGAACTCGGACGAAGTGGTGCGGTTTGTAGATGATATCTATGGTCAGAACAATGCGGTTCTGCGGTATTTGGATGGACGTTTTTAAAGAAGCCCGTTTGGGGCGAAAAGAAGCAGGAAAACTTAACAACGATATATCACAATAGTGAAAGGGGTTCGAAATGTTACTGAGTAGAGTACTCTTGTTCGTTTTAGCAGGGGCGCAGTTCAGCTTTGCGGCACCCGAGGCGGGTAATAAGCCGGATCTTCCAAAACCACCGGCACCTCCGTCTCAGCCTGCACCTCCTCCAGGTGAGACTCAGTATGAGGGGGTGGGGCGTATTGATCAGGTAACACGTGAAAAAGGCGGGGATCTGTATCGTCTGGATCTGATCAAGACTTTGCCTTTGGTGCGTATCGAGGCGAAATCCAAGCTGGGTCGCATGAAAATCTATTCTGTGTCACTGGTGACGGACAAGAATGAAAAAGTTCCGGTGCGCCAGTTGATGGGAGTGAATGTCGATGAGCCGATGGCACCGATCAGTTCCGAGATCTTCCAGACCAAAACCGGCATCACGGCTATCGAGATCCTGACCGAGGCCATGGGCGGTGAGGCCGCTTTGGAAATCAAGGCGTTTTCCACCAAAGAAGCGCCACGATTGGCGTTGGGATCCCGCATTCCGGCGTTTTCCTGCAAGCGCAATCTTGATGCGCTCTTGAAAGACAAGCTGGATCCGGTGCAATTGTGGGTGGGACGCGCGGAAGCGGCAGCTCCGGGTTCTGTCCAGGAAAAATTCGCGGGCAATCAGTTGCGTGACCAGGTAAAGGACTTTATCGCGACCATGAACACCGGTGGCACATATACGTCGACGTCGTATATCCTGACGCTGATGAACTTCTTCGTGGATCAGTACAATGCGGTTCGTGGTGGTGGCGTGTCTGAACCTGCCTATAAGGGTCTTCTGACCGGAACCTACGACATGCTGATTGTTTCCATCCAAAATGAGTTGCCATGCAGAAAGTTCCCAAGTGCAGATCTGATCAAAATGGCGATGGATTTTGCGAAGAAGCACCAGTCCATGGCAGCAGATGCCCGCGGTCGTACACTGTTTGCGACAATGATGTCCAAAGTGCGTGACTATGCTCCGGATCAGTATCGCAAGGAATTGGCAGCGGCCAACATGACCTTCCGTGAAGCTGATGCTGAAGGTACCAAGTACTATAAAATGTACGTGGGCAGCAAAGACGGCGATTTCCTGAAAGACACCAACAAGAACATGAGCGCTTACGCGTTCATGATTGCCGAGCAGGCCTTGAAGGTGGAAGTTAAAATGATGGACATCGAGCAGAAGTATCAGCTGATCGTCGAGTATCAGGCGAAGTACAACTCGAACAACGAGTTCCCTCAGGCAGTGGCGATGCGCTATCTGAATATCCTGTCGGAAGAAACTTTTGGTCACCCAATGTTCTATTAAGAACTTGGGATGCGCTGAAAATAAAAAAGCCGGATCTTTCGGGATCTGGCTTTTTTATTTTGTGCAATCGGGATTAGTTGACGCGCTCAACTTCGCCCAGGGATTTGATACTGCGCACTCTAAGATAGTCACAGTCAAATTCGCCAGTCAGTTTAAGTCGCAGTTTGTGATCTTTTTCCGGAGAACGATAATTGGAGCGGTCAAACTTGATCACCAGTTCCGCAATGTACTCCTGATTGTAGGATCCCGGAGTCATGACCTCGTAGGAGGTTACTTCAATCCTGTCATTTTTACTCAGAACAAAGTTGAAGCGGTTGGAAGTGTCCACCACGTTGAAATAGGCTCTGGTGATCTGAGCCACGCGGGTTTCACACTGGACACCTTTGGAGTCTTTCAAAGCCCAGACATTTTGGGATACAAAAATCAGCCCCGCAATCAGCATCTTTTTTTTCATGGTGACTTCCTGCCTTTATAAAGCGCTTCTACCTCAGCAGCAGGGGAAACGGAATATGAGATTGCAGAAGCGAGGTCGCAGGCAGAAGCCACAGGCAGAATTTACAGGTTCGGAGACCAGCCTCCCCAGGATGGGCAGTAGCGGGCATGGTCCGAGGGGCCGCGCAGAACGCCCCAGCGGTATTCGCCGCGCTCGTTGGGGTTGTTGGAAATCCAGCCCGCGAACAGCCTGCGTTTGAATTCGGCCATGTCCATGGTCCGACTTGAAAGATAGTTCACAACACAGACCGAGTCCTCGGTGATGCTTTGCTGCGGCATCTGGCGGGTTTCACTGGAGGCACTTTGATTTATATAAGGAAAGATCTTGGTCAATTCGGCCTTCTGATCTGTTGTCAGATTTTGTCCATTGTTGCGCTGAAGGATTTCTTTGTAGGTTCTTCTTAGCAGCATCAGGTCGTCAAAGATGCGTTCGTCCCGGCTGGGAGAAGAATAAATATCAAAAGCCTCATAGGACATGCAAGACGGGTATTGGCGTTTGTAGGAAAGAGCTTCGTTAACATAGGACACCCGGTCTTTGAACCCCACACAGACGTTTTCAACCAGACGCAAGATCATCGAGGTGTCGTCCTCTTGCTGGGTGGCCAGGCGGGACTGCAGCGTTTTAGTCCACTTCGATAAAGAGATCTGGAACTGTTCAGTGCTGTATCCCGGGACCTTCCAAACCGGTCTGCTTAAGTATGAAGCCGGCCGCCAGTAGCGAAAGCCCGCGCCGCTGGAAGAACTGAAGTCCCCTTCAAAGACCCAGTTGGGATTGGGCCAGGACTTTCGTTCCTGCATGGTGAAGCCGGAGTGTGATCCCACGACGGAATTGTAAACCAGATAGGGGACTCCGATGGGCAGGATTTCTTTGATCGTCCAAGAGTGGTGGTTCACGGCAGTGGTGGCAAGGACCCCGCCTGCACGGATGGCTTTGCGGTTGATGGCCACCGGATAAGTGTCACCGGGAAGTGAACGGGTGCTGGTGGTTTCATGGATATAGTTCAGGAAGCTTCGCACGCGCTCGATTTCCCGTTGGCGGTCCCAGCGGCTCATTTTGTTTGAAATTCTTGCGCCTGAATAAGTGGGATCTTTGATAACGAAAGGCAGCCGGTTTTCATAGGCGAATATCAGGCGCATCGAATAAACGGCATCGGCGCAGTCGACGCGAAATCCGTAATAGGGATTTGATTGTCCGTTGGGCAGTAGTTGGCGTGAGAAAAAATATTTGTTCCATTCATTCTTGACCCAGGACGAGTATCGGGATTCCCAATCCTGAGACCACTGGTTGACGTCAGCCCACACGGCGGCTTGGGCTTTTGTGCCCATTATGATCGTCGCGATAAGTATCATCATTAGTTTCATGTTTCACTCCGTAGTTAATATGAAAACATGAACCCTTTGGTATGCGCAGGTCCTGTGCAGCAGATCAGTGGACTGCGGACTGTCAGATATTTTGACATTTCAATATGTCGTTCCTCCCATGAAATTCGGTCAACGCCACGTATAAGGCATCCCACTGTAGAGTCACTTGACGCTTTTCACTCTGAAAAAGGTAAAACACAACAGATCGCGAGGGGTTATGAACAGAGTGTAAAGACTGTGAACCCTCGACACCCTGACGGGGGCTGTGCGCGAAATAAGAAGGCGCAGAGGCTGGATTTTCTTTTGCAATGAGCCTTTTCGGGGATTTTGAGATCAAGGGGGATGGATGAAAGCGTTGTGGGTAACTCTGGCATCAGTATTTATCTGTTCAGCGGCAACGGCTACGGAACAAGAGGATATCACCAGAGCGCATCTGCCAAAGATTGATGCTGAAGTGGAATGGATCCTGGGGGACAAGACCCCAAAGCGTGCGACTGGAAACCAAGCCTGGTTTTACGGCAACAAATTCACTTTTGTCTATAACACGGGTTCTCCGGCGAATTCGGCGGATATTTCTGTGGGTTACTTTTTGTACCGCACTTATGACATGTACTGTGCGTTGAAAAAGCAAAAGGCATTCTGTCTGGGTTCGAAGCTGCATGTGACATTTTCGATGAAGGGCTCGGAAGCTGATGCCGGTCGCACGGTCTATGTGCGCACAGCCAAAGGCAGTTTTGCCAGCAATTACCTTCAAGAGGCGCGTCGTCGGTTCTTCGAACACTTGGAAGCCATCGGCGGCAATGTGCCGGATCGCAACCGTGTGTATGCTTTGTTGGATGCAGACAAAATCCTGCGTATTCGCACTGATATGGTTGTGACTTTCGATGACGCCGGAAATGGCAATACTGCATGGAAGAAATTCTTCTATTCCCGTGAAGTTCTGGCTCGCGCGGCGAAGGTGTTGGGGAATATCGTGGGATTTGATTTGAAATCCCGTTCGACTATTCGTTCAACTTCACTTTACAAGGACAAATCACAGTTGCCGCATCTGAAAAGAGCGCAAAGCGGTTCGGGTGGCAGCAAGATTCAGACGGTGGTGTCGGGTCCGGGTACGACAAGTTCTTCCGGATTGTCTTGGGTGGGCAAGAACTATCGTCCGCACTTTGCCATGCGCTCAAGGTACAACGACTGGTCCAGCACCGCTAAATATGCAACAGCTTCGGCTTACGACAACACTGCCAAGATCTACTTGCATGAGCTGGGACACAACATGGGACTGGATCATTGCGGTAAAAACCAGAAGACCCTTTGTACAGATAACTTCTTTAACTTGAATGACGGCCGCTCCACTTTGTTGAATTATCTGAAACAGGTTGGTGGTGTGAAGGTGACTTATGCGTTCTAAGCTGATGATTGTTGCAGGATTGGTTGTGGTGGGCTGGCTTTGGTGCAGCCCTTTGCAGACAGGGCAAGAACCCAAGGCTGCTGAGTCCACCAAATCCTTTGCCGCGGAATCTCAGGTTGAAGAGCCTGAAACCATGACGGAATTTGCAAGCTTTGCTTCTGAAAGCCGCCCGAGGCACGATCATAAACATGAGCCGGGTCACGATTGCGAAGAGTCCCGTCGCTTTGCCGCTGAAGCGGCGGCGGGTAATGATGAAGGTCCCATGAGCAGTGAAGAGATCCTGCAAAGAGAAATGGGCACTGACTGGAAAGAGCAATTTGCCGTGACGGAACAGGATTTTGTGGGAACTGACGGTGAGCCTCTGGATCGTGCCGCATTCTTGCGGGAACAAGATGAGCAGGCTCGGCAAAATGCGACTTTGCCCATGGATTCATTGGCAGCTAAGGCGGGCCGATAATCACTTAACTATTCGCGATCGCCGGGCCTGCTGATTGCCGTGCAGCTTTATCGCAAGCCCGTTAAATCGCGTGCCTGATCAGTTGCAGATAACTCTGAATTTCTCCCAATTTCTTATTTGAGTCGCATCGCTGTGGATAGTGTCAGTGATCCGGCCGCCACCACCCACGGCTGTTAAGTAGTGACCACTGATGGTCTGGATGGCATAAGCACCATAGCCCAGCGAAATCAGTTTGAACTTTTCCCAAGCCTGCAGTTGAGTCGCATCAGAGTGGATCACATCGGTGATGCGTCCGCCACCGCCAACGGCTGTCAGATAGTTGCCGGTCGCTGTTTTAATTCCATAGTTGATCACTGAGTTTCCGTCGCAGGAATCCACCAAAGTGAAGCGTTCCCACGAGCCCACCTTGGTGGCATCCGTGTGAATGACGTCAGTGAGCCGGCCTCCGCCGCCGACAGCGGTGACGTAGTTGCCAAGATAGGTTTTGATCACACACGAAATGGGCGCATTGCAGGCCTGAGCGGCAGGAGCGGCCATGCCCACAAATACAATCGCGGATAGAATAAATTTTATTTTCATTGGTTTCTCCTCGGGTCATCCATGACCTCTTCAGCCCTAGCTGATAGCAGGCGAGGGTGGGATTCAATATTTAGCTTGGGAAAATGTCGAGATAATGCTTCGGCTCGGTCGAGTCCTGTGTCAAAATGGAGGCCTATGATGCAAATTCAAAAACAACTGGTCGATCGTTTCTTTCGTTACCTGGCAGTCAGCTCACAAAGTGATGACAATGCTTTGGCGTTGCCAAGCACTCCGGGACAACAGAAGCTCGCAGAGTTGTTGGCGCAGGAACTGAAAGATCTGGGACTGCAGAATATCGTGGTCGATCAGAATGCCACGGTGACGGCCGTGAAGCCGGGCACGAAAAAAGGTGGCCCGCGCATCGGCTTCATCACCCATATCGACACGGTGGATGTGGGTTTGAGCCCTGATATTCATCCGCAGATTCTGAAATTCACGGGCGAAGATGTCTGCCTGAACAAAAAAGAAAATATCTATTTGAAAGTGTCCGAGCATCCCGAGATCAAACCTTATCAAGGGCAGGATATTATCTTTAGCGACGGCACCAGTGTGCTGGGGGCCGACAATAAAGCTGCTGTCAGCGTGGTAATGACCTTGCTGGCGAACCTGCGTGATGATCAACAGTATGGCGACATCGTTGTGGCCTTTGTACCCGACGAAGAAATCGGCCTGTTGGGTGCCAAAGCCATGGATCTGTCCCGCTTTGAAGTGGATTTTGCCTACACCATTGACTGTTGCGAACTGGGCGAAGTGGTGTATGAAAACTTCAATGCGGCAACCGCCGACATGACGTTCACCGGCGTGACCGCGCATCCGATGTCCGCCAAAGGTGTTTTGGTAAATCCGATTTTGATGGCCCAGGATTTTATGGCGCTGTTTGATCGGGCAGAGACGCCGGAAAACACCGCCGGCCGCGAGGGTTACATCTGGTTTAACGGCATGACCGCCACCCAGCAGGAAGCCAAGCTGACAGCTTCGATTCGGGACTTTGATGTGAACTCTTTTGCAAAACGAAAAGAGAAGCTGGCAAAGGCCACGGAATCGATTCAAGCCAAGTATCCAACCTCCCAGGTGCAGCTTAAGATCACCGACACCTACAGCAATATCAGCTCCGCGATCGGCGAAGATCGCCGCGCGATTGACCTGATTTTTGCGGGTCTTAAAGAGATCGGCGTCGAGCCCAAGGTCATTCCCATGCGTGGGGGCACGGATGGAGCAGCTCTTTCTGCCAAGGGAATTTTGACTCCGAATTTCTTCACCGGTGCTTTAAACTTTCACTCCAAATACGAGTTCCTGCCCATTCCGTCGTTTGTGAAGTCCTATGAACTGGCCGAGAAAATCTGCCTGCTGGCGGCTCGCTGAGCAGAAAAGAAGGATTCTTGGTTTTGATCTCAAGTTATTGATATTACTTATGTTTGTGATGCCCGCAATAAAGGCATCTGAGCTGGGCCTGGGCTCATCTGCGTGAGGGTAAAAGTTTTCTCCGCAGTCTGAAAGTCCAAAGAAGTACTTGAAAACAGGGGGTAAAACCCCTATAAAGGAACCTCACTTCAAGTGAGACCGTGGTTCCGTAGCTCAGCTGGATAGAGCATCTCCCTTCTAAGGAGAGGGTCGTACGTTCGAGTCGTACCGGAATCACCAATTTTTTTCGCCCGAACGTCAGACCTACTGATTATATTTCCCAAATAAAAACTTAGAAATTTCAGTAGCTTGCACGAACGCACCAATTCGTTCGGATATTAGGAAGAGTGGACCAGTCGATTGCCGTCCGAACTCTTCCCACAATATTATTCCGCAAACTAAGCACCCTATTTTATTGAAGACTTATTTTTTGTTATCCAAAGCTAGCGATGACGATAACTCTTCAAAAGCCGCAGTCTGCGCCAACAGTTCCGCAGCAACTTGTTTTGATGTCGCCACAGCATCCGCGCCTGCCATAAAACGTTTTGGCGGTATTGTTTGCCTAGCGATTTCTATCAAAGCATTGGCGAGCTTTTTAGGATCGCCACCTTGGGTGCCTGCCATACCACTCCACCCTGTTTCCATTTGTTCTCTTTTTTCTTTATAGGCCGCCTGAGGATTAGAACCAAAAGTCATGGATTTTTTAGACAGAAGATCCGTTCTAAAGAATCCAGGATTCACAATTGTCGTGTTGATTCCGAATTGCGCTACTTCAGATTGTAAAGACAACATCCAACCTTCCACCGCAAATTTTGATGCCGCGTAAGCTGATCCGAATTCTATTCCGACCAATCCGGCAGTCGAAGAGATCGTGATGATATGCCCAGATTTTTGTTTGCGCAAAACCGGAAGAACCGCGCGCGTAACATTGAGTGGTCCATAGAAGTTAGTATTCATCTGTCTTTCAATGTCGGCTTGAGAAAGATCTTCAAAATAACCAGCGTAGAAATTTCCGGCATTATTCACTAAGACATCAATTCTGCCGAAACGTGAAACCGCCTTTTCAACGGCTGCGTTTGCATCAGATTGCTTCGTAACATCCAATGCTACAACCAGCAGATTTTCAGATTTCCCCAATGCTTCCTCAACTTGTTTGATATCACGACCTGTCGCGACCACAGAATAACCTGCTGCGAGCGCCGCCTTACCAATATCGATTCCCATTCCGCGCCCAGCACCTGTAATGAACCAAACTTTTTTGTTGCTCATAAAAGTCTCCTGTTTGATTTATTATTTAATATTTTTACTAAAAAACTCGATGATTTTTGGCATCGTCTTCACGACATCTTTGTCATAAAGGCTCATATGAGTGCCGCCCTTAACTATGAACAGTTCCTTCGGACCTTTCGCCAATTTTACGCCTTGTTCGCTATGCCATTTTGATCCGGCTTCACTTCCTGCGATCATCAATAGAGGCTGAGTTAATAACGTTCCGATTCGATCAAATGCAGAGAAGGCGTAAATTTTATCAATGCTTGAGAAAAGTAATCTGTTCGTTGAGTTTGGATGCAACCAGCGATTTGACAATCTGTAATATTC
Organism: Bdellovibrio bacteriovorus str. Tiberius; assembly: GCF_000317895.1. Lineage (NCBI taxonomy): Bacteria > Pseudomonadati > Bdellovibrionota > Bdellovibrionia > Bdellovibrionales > Pseudobdellovibrionaceae > Bdellovibrio > Bdellovibrio bacteriovorus. Next base: position 2,994,995 of record NC_019567.1, on the reverse strand, counting down.
GCTCGCTTCGATCATGTCTGGTTCTGTCACTTTATCAGTAGTGTCAGGAACGTAAGGGATCAACATCGCCTCAGAGCCATTGGCCTCTGCTGAGCGTTGCTTTGCCACCGCCTCTAGCGTCTTAATTTGTGTAGCTACTGATTCAGTATTGCGCCAACCCTGACGGAAGCCAGCTCCAATATCCACGGCGCTCACTGTTGCAACGGCTTTAATTCGGTGTTCTGTTATAGTGGCACCTACGGCGTACCCACCGCCGGCGCAAATTCCCAATGCTCCGATTTTATTTTGATCAACAAAAGACAAAGATGAAATGTAGTCGACGGCACTTCTTACGTCTTCGACTCTCGAAGTTGGATCTTCCAAACCTCTAGGTTGACCTTCACTTGCGCCCTGATAAGCAGCATCAAATGCCAGAGCCACGTAACCTTGTTGCGCCAATCTGTAAGCGTAAAGGCCAGCCGTTTGTTCTTTAATCCCGCCGCCAGGATGCACGACGACGATAGCCCTATACTTTTTTGATTCATCTAAATCCGACGGTAGGTAAAGCATTCCCGCTAATTTCAAATTTAACTTCTTGAACGTGACTGCCCTTGTCTTGACGCTTGTGTCTTCGCTTAAGGCCTTATTAAAGTCCGCCATGGTGACGATGATTGAAGAACTCGCAACAGCTTGCTTCTTACTCGAGGTACTTTGCGCCATACTTACAACGCTCAGTAAAGATGCGCCAAGCATAGTCAAAACCTTCGTTGTCTTATTTGTTTTCATAGAGATCTCCTTGTTTTTTACGTTTTCTTATAGCTTAAGGTTACGCTCAGTTGAGGTTTCCTAAAATAGCGTATATATTCATGTTACGTTAACTGGAGGTTAATCATGGATAGGAACCAACTAGACGGGCTTTTAGCTCTCAAACTGGTAGCGGAGAAACGAAATTTTACGGCTGCCGCGAAAGAACTAGGCGTTTCACCTCCGGCCATCAGTAAAATGATCAAACAGCTCGAGCAAAGACTAGGTACGACGCTCTTGACCCGAACTGCAAGAAGCACCAGTCCGACAGAAGCTGGAGAAGCTTTTTTGAGCCAGGCGGCTCCCGCTCTGGAACATATTTTGACCGCTATGAAAGAAGTGGGAAGCCTTGGAGGCAAACCGACAGGAAAATTGAGACTAAACGTTCCTACTATGATCTATCCGAATTATCTGAAAAAGATTATTGCCTCTTTTACCAAAAAATACCCGGATGTCTCTGTCGAAGTCTGTCTAGAGAACGCCGCTACTGATATTTTTGCGCGTGGCTTCGACGCTGGCATTAGGGTTTCGGATATACTTGCGAAAGACCTCGTCGCCATCAAATTGTTTGGGCCCATCCGCTTTGTTGTTGTGGGATCACCCAAATATCTCGATAAAATGGGACGACCCAAACATCCCAAAGAACTGTTATCTCATAACTGTATTCGCGTGGGCGTGGGTGAACGGATATATGGGAACTGGGAATTTGAAAGCCGAGGGAAGGCATTGCGAGTGGAAGTGAAAGGCTCCCTCATCATGAATGATTCCATTCTTGCTTTGGATGCAGCGATTGACGGAACAGGCCTCCTATATATCACTGAGGATGCCGTGAGCGACAAACTTAATTCTGGCAAGTTGGAAGTTGTACTAAATCAATTTGCACCAACAAGCTCAGGGTATTACCTCTATTTTCCTCAACGTTCGCAGGTTCATCCAAAACTAAGAGTTTTTATTGAACATCTGAAGAGTTTTCCAATCGAGTAAGCCTCTTCTTCACATGCCGAGTATTGTTATTCTCCAAAAAATTCGGCGATCCCCATGTTTCGGTGCGCGATTCGTAAATGATACGCGCTTGAGCTTTCCAAATAGCTCGCTGAATAGAATCAATGTTGTGAACACCAGCAAGCGCAGTGATAACACTCGCACTCCAAAAAATCAGATTACCTAAATTCATACTTTCCTCCTTTTGAAATTTTCAGATGGCCTTCTTCAAATCGAGTCACAATGTTTTGCAAAGCAGCCCAACTCCATGACTTGCCTTTCCGCGATGGTATTGCCTTACGATTAAGCTCTTTAACAATTTCATGAGTGGTTTTCTTTGAGGCCCAGCGTTCATGGATAAGAACTAACGTCGGGAACTCACGTGGATCTTTAACGATCTCGCCTTCAAGATAACAAAAGCCATAGTAAGGACGAGCGCCTTGCTTACCCCGCTTGATTTGACGCACATGTGTCGCTTGGGAAAGCTTCTCACGCGGCTCAATTCCTGCCCGCTCTAGGCGCAATCTGACAAAAGACTTTGAGCGCCCAATTAGTTTCGCAATATCAGCGATGGATTGACCATTTTGGTAGGATTCGATGACTTTTTGGGAAATTAGAGGATCTTCTTTAAAGAAAATCTTAATAGTATCGATGGGATATAAACGTTCGGATATTGGGAATCTAGGATCACCATTTTTCCTTAGGCCAAATATCATTTATCTTGTGACTTATTGTATTTCTCGATTGCGGTCTTGCATGTGTTTATAATGCGTTGATACTGATCATCGTTGGCCATAGCTTCAGTCTTTGCCCACTTCTCAATGGCACTAAGATTTACCATTCGTCTTTCGCAGATTTCACGGGCTTGATCCAGCCCTTGAGGATCTTTGCTTGCTATGTAGTGAAGTAGGCGATCCATCACGGATTGAGTTGGGCTCAAAATGCGAATAGCGCCACCCTCTATTTGTTGCTCTGGGATGTGTTCATATCGAATTGGAGAGCCACCCAGATTTACGGGGCCAGTGGGAAATTCGACTAATATTTTTGTATCAGGGTGGGTTAAATGCTTATGTGTCTGTTTGGCTTTTTTGAATCCAATTATTGCCATTACTTCCATAATTTTTTGGTGATCGGCAGGGCTTATGAAATCCAAATCTCTGGATTCATAAAAATTGGTATCCGTATAAATTGTAACAACAGAGCCGCCAGAAAGTACCGATATGATTCCATGAGATTTGAGGTGTTCAGATATGATGACGGCCAGTTTTGCAATTGAGATGTTTTCATCGATTTTATTTTGATCGCTCATAAGCTCCACCTAATTTTTTCCCGCGACTGCGTGGTCTTTTGCGAATGAGATAGAAGTCAGGGTTGGATTCTTTGGGCATATTTGTGTCGATGTATTTTTCCAGCAATGCGCGCAGTTCGTTTTTGATAGGCGAGCGAGGGTTGAAGAAGTAAATGCGTAAATTTCCAATCTCGCGGCTTGAAAGAATTCCTGCATCTTCTAGTTTGGTTAGTTGTTGGTAGAGTTGAGTTTTTGAAACATGAAATGCTTTGGCCATTTCGCTTATCGCAGCCTCTTCATAGCGAGCTAGAAAAAGCAGTGCAGATGCGGCAGTCTGGTTTCCGAATAGCTTATCTAACATCATATAATCTCCTGCTTTTTATTATAGCAGTTATCGTCATTAAATCAGTAATGATTAACATTAAATTAATATTATTCGACAGTAAATTAAGTTCGATAATATCGTAAGATATTGATATTATTTATATTATATCTATAGTATTATAACATATTAAAGAGCCGTGATGGTATTAAATCAAATATATGAGATTTGATGGCAGCGTGGGGAAACCCAATGCCCCTAGGCCACGTGCCTCTTCTGTAGGCTAGCGCACAAGGCAACGCCGCCAAGAATCACGTACCACAATGTCAGAATCCACAACAGCAACAACGGCAGGGCTGCAAAAGAGCCATACAGCTTGTTATAAGCGAAGAACTTTTTAGCAAGAAGCACATAGCCTTTGTGAACTCCGAACAGGGTCACAGAGGCTAGAAACGCGCTGATAAACGCCGCCCGGGTTCGCACATGAACATCCGGAACCATTTTGTAAACCAAAAACAGCGTTCCGACCAGCACCAGCGAATTTGAAACCTTTGCCGGAATCAGGCTGTGCACAAACTGAAACTGTTCAAGCGACGTAAAGCCCACGTAAATAGCCAGGAACACCGGGATCGCCAGGACAAGGCCCCAATGATAGATCAGGCGTTTATAGAACGGTCGGGTGTTGCGCTGGTTCCACACACGGTGAATACCGACCTCCATGTCGTGGATCAGACGGATGGACGTGATGAACAGGAACACAGCACCGGCGGTACCAAGTTTGCCGGCGTTCACGTTTTTCAAAACGACTTTCATCATTTTCGTGAATCCGCTGCCTGCGGCTTCTTTCATGTTTGAAAGCAGCAACGCTTCGACTTTAGGGTAAAAGGCCTCAAGGCCCCCGATGGACTGAAAGGTCGCCAGAACTACGGCGATAAAAGGAACCAATGCCAGAGCAGTTGAAAAAGACAGGGAGGCGGCCACCAGCTGCAGCTCGCCATCGCGCATTTGTTGAATAGTGTCCTTGAGCACACTCCAAAGTCGTTTAAACAAAATGAAGTCCAGTTCCGCGGTTGCCCGCTGCACATCCTGCGCGGACGCGCTTAAAGCCAAAATCTCGTTTTAACGGCAAAATCGTTTCCTTGTCTTTCGATCTGAGCAGCGTCGCAGTAAGGATCGTGCTCAAAGAAAAGATACCATGATTGGTCGGCCGCTTCACCTAGATACTTCTGTTTTTCTTCGATCAGCATCAGCGGGTGCAGGTCGTAACCCATCACCCAAGGCAGTTTCACGTGTGTGCTGGTGGGAACCATGTCACCGCAATAAAGCAGTGTCGTGGATCCATCGGTGATCTTCACCACCTGTTGCGCCAGAGTGTGGCCGTTGCTGATGATCGCGGAAATGCCCGGCAGGAAGTTGTCTTGGGCGCCGTCCATGATGTTCAGTACGCCGGCATCAATCAAGGGCTGGAAGTTGGCAGCATAGTAGCTGGCCTTTTCACGCACATTGGGATGGCTGGCGGTTTCAAGATTGCCTTTTTGCACCCAGTATTTTGCATTCGGGAAGGTTGGCACAAGCTTGCCGTTTTTTTCGGTCGTAGCGCCACCGGCATGATCAAAATGCAGGTGAGTCAGAACGACGTGATGAATGTCTTCCGGCTTCAGGCCATGGAACTGCAAAGACTTCAGCAGGGAAGGGCCGTCGGATTGGATATTGAACAAGTCCGCAAACTTGCTGCCCATCTTGTCGCCGTACTTGGCGATAAAGTCACCCCCGTTACCGGTGTCGATCAGGATATTGCATCCCGGGGACTTTAACAGCAATCCGCGGGCTTCCATCGAAATGCGGTTTTTCTCATCAGGGGGATTGCTTCTTTCCCAAAGGACTTTGGGAACTGTGCCGAACATCGCACCGCCATCCAGGCCAAAAAGACCCGTGGGGATCGGGCACACCTCATAGGGCCCGATTTTCAGCTTCTTGTTTTCAATTTGAATCGTTGTCTGGCTCATGGGGTTTTTCCTCCACGGGAACGGCTGGGAAAGCATCCGGATTGATCGTCAGCACCCAGCTCTTATAAGCAGCATACACCTCTTGGATCGGGCCTGGGGGATGAACCGGACCTACGTGCAGGATCAGTTTTCCCGGGCGGGGCATGGATTGACCTTTGGGCCAAAGTTCCATCACACCATCCAGATAGGTGAACAACAGCGGTGTTTGCGTGCGCTCTGAAAATATAGATACGCCACGTTTGAATTCCTGAATTTTACCGTCTTTGGAACGTGTGCCTTCCGGGAAGATGATCAGCCACATGCGGGGCAGTTCAGTCAAAAGCTTCAGGATCAGATTGATGGCTTCACCTTTACGGTCTTTGCGGTCAATTGGAATGGCGCCCAAACAGTGCTGGGAAAAGAACATGAACACCGGGTTGCTGAAAAAATAATCTTTCGCCGCCGCGATGTACAGATTCAGCCAGTAACGTCTTGGGATGGAGGCTGCGATAGACACGGCATCCAGGTGACTGGCGTGATTGCTGATGATGATCAGCTTGGGCTGGGTTCTGTAAATTTCAGCAAACGGGGTGCCGCGAACTTCCAGGCGGATATAGAACTTGTACAGGATGTTCTTCAGGATCACAGACCACAGAAAACGCATGCACACACTGAACAAGTCAATGTGGCGGGTGAAAAGCGGCAGGTGCTTCAGATAAGTGGGAAGCTTCGTCCACTGTTCGTTTTCGTAGTTCCAATCCTTCATAGAATTACCGTCATCACGTAATAATAAATCGGCGCCACAAAGATCAAACGATCCATGCGGTGAAGGAAGTCCCCACGGCCAATGATGAACGGGCCCACGGTTTTCATGCCGGCATCACGGCGAACCACAGTCATCAGGTAATCCCCAACGAAACCACCCATGGAAGCCACAAGACCTGAAGCCAACCAGTACTTTTCAGATCCATCCGGCAACAGGAAGCGCATACAACCCGCAAGGAACAGAGTCAGCAGAGCAGATACGATGGTACTGCCGACAGTACGGCGCGGGTTGATGCCCGGGAACATTTTCCAGCCACCAATATAACGGCTGACCGCCAAGTTGGTGTTGTCGCAGAACTCGGTCAGGATCACCAGGTACATAACCTGGAAAACGCCGTTCGGCATTTTCATGATCAGACCCAGGTGCATGAAGGACCAGCCCAGGAAGATGAACGCCAGCAAGGTCAGGGAAATATACTGAATCATGCGTTTGTACGAGTTCTTCACCAGCGGCACCAGGCAGGAAAGCCCCAGTACCACCATCGGCATGGCATTATAAACATCCAGACGGTCATACCAAGCACAGACCCCCAGGCCGATAATGCCGGCATAACAGATCATCACGAAGTAACTGCGATGGAACATCCCCATGATCTGGAAGAAAATCTTTGCCCCCAGAATCGCCAGGGCGGTCAAAGCCACCAAGGGCCACGGTTCCGGCATTCCCATGGCAAGGAACATCAGCGGAGCGGCAATCAGCCAGGATTTGATGCTGGCCCAGGATTGAACGAAGTAATAGTTCTTCTGACGGAAGAAAAAGACGATCAGGCCGGAAGCAAAGATGATCGACAGAACGATCAGAACTGTCTGGCGGTAAATGTGGTTTTCCCAGGCGGTGGGCATGGCCATGCGGATGGGAAGATCCAGATCAAAAAAATCCATTACGAAGGTTCCTCTTCAATTTTGTAGTCTTTGATTTTCTTGTAAAGGCTTGAGCGCGAGATTTGCAAAATACGCGCAGCCTCTTCGATATCCTTGGTCTGTTTCAGGCAGGTCTTGATGGCGTGGGCTTCGAACTCCTCGACCAGATTGTTTAAACCTTTGTTGAAATCAATGACCGTGTAAGACGGGGCCGTGGTTGCAGTGGCTGCTGGCTTCAGCCAGGCGGCCACGTCTTCACCGCGAATAAACGGCAGTGGTGATGTCAGGCTCAGCTGTTCGCACACGCGCTTTAGTTCGCGCACGTTTCCTGGCCAGTTGTACTTTTTCAAAGCTTCCAGGCCGTCTTCAGTGAATGATTTGTTACGGCGCGGGCGTTCAGCATCCAGAAAGTGCGCGGCCAGTTCGTTGATGTCTTCAAGACGGTCACGCAACGGGGTCAGCTGAATGCGCTGGGAAGCCAGACGATACAAAAGGTCTTCGCGGAATTCTCCAAGGGCCACCATTTTTTCCAGCGGTTTGTTGCTGGCCACGATCACGCGGGTTTTCACCTGCGTCGTTTCTTTGGCGCCGACTTTGCGAACTTCGCCGGTTTCCAGGAAGCGCAAAAGTTTTGCCTGTTGGGTCAAAGGCAGAGCCTCGATTTCATCCAGGAACAAATCCCCACCGTGGGCCGCTTCCGTCAGACCCACTTTGTTTTGATCAGCACCCGTGAAGGCGCCTTTGATATGACCAAACATTTCAGATTCAAAAAGATTGTCCGGGATGCTGGCAACGTTCACTGCGATGAACGGGCGTTCGCCTTCTTGTTCATGCAGCAGGCGGGAAACAACTTCCTTACCGCAGCCGGTTTCACCCTCGATCAAAACGGGGCTGGTTTCACCTCGCAGATCCGCGATACGTTTTTTGATTTTTTGGGAAGCATCAGATGCTCCCACCCAACGCGTGGATTTGCGGTTGGAGGCAGGGTCCACACTGCGCAGATCCCACAGGGCTTCGATTTTTTCCAGCACCAGCAGAGTCTCTTCCGGCATCAGGGGCTTGGCCAAAAATCTTTGCGCGCCGGCTTTAAGGCAGCTTTCCATCAGGGGACGGCTCAGGTCCCCGGACATCGCGACGACTTCCAGTTGATTGTTGTGCTTGACCAGCTTTTCGATCACCGTCGGACCCACGGCTTTGGTAGAGCCCGGCTCCAAATGCATATCGACGAAAGCCGCATGATAAAAACGCTCGTACTGAATGGCTTCCAAAGTGGGAGCTGAGAAAACCTTCCAATGGTTCGGCAGGGACAGCTTCAACGACTGATGGATCAGTGGATCATCATCGACGATAAGTAGAGAGAATACTCGAGTTGTTGCCATAGGACTTTAGCATACCCGACGGCCCTTAATTAGCCATCATTAGCACGCCTCGTCACCGTGAATAGTGACGAAGGACGGGAACAGAGTTACCATTTTCTAGTGGAGGCCCTATGAGCGCTCAAAGAATCTTGTTGGTTGAAAACATTCACACCGTTGCGAAGGAAAGGCTGGAGGAAGAAGGCTACAAAGTCGATCTGATCACACATGCTCCTTCCGAAGACGAACTGCTGAAACTTCTTCCGAACTATGATGTGCTGGGGATCCGTTCTAAAACGGAAGTCACCAAAAAAGTTCTGGATTCCAACAAGCATCTGGTCACCATTGGCTGCTTCTGTATTGGAACAAATCAAGTGGACCTTCTGACCGCGCGCGAGCGGGGTATTCCGGTGTTCAATGCTCCTCATTCCAACACTCGTTCCGTGGCGGAACTGGTCATCGCGGAAATGATTTCATTGTCCCGTCAACTGGGCGACCGAAACACCCAAGCTCATTTGGGCGAGTGGGTGAAGTCTGCCGTGGGTTCGAAAGAAGTCCGTGGCAAAACATTGGGGATCGTGGGTTATGGTCACATCGGAAGTCAGGTCAGCATTCTAGCTGAATCCATGGGCTTGAAGGTGCTGTTCTATGATGTACTGAAGAAACTTCCACTGGGGAATGCCATGGTACAGAACTCGCTGGAAGATCTTTTGCGCAGTTCAGACTTTGTGACCTTGCACGTGCCTGAAACGCCGGAAACGAAAGACATGATCGGTGCGCGAGAACTGTCGATGATGAAAAAAGGCAGCTTCCTGATCAATGCCAGCCGCGGCACCGTGGTGGTGATTGAAGATCTGGTAAAGTCCCTTCAGGAAAAACATCTGGGCGGTTGTGCGATCGACGTGTTCCCGGAAGAGCCGGCTTCCAACAAAGAAAAATTCAAATCCCCATTGCAGGGAATTCCCAACGTGATTCTGACCCCGCACATCGCGGGCAGCACCGAGGAAGCCCAGTATGCCATCGGTCTTGAGGTGGCGGAAAGCTTCCGTCGTTATTTGAAAATTGGTTCTTCGCCGGGGGCAGTGAATTTCCCGAATGTGGATCTGCCAGTGAAGCAGGGGACATCGCGTATTTTGAACGTCCACCGCAACGAGCCGGGGGTCTTGGGTGAAATCAACGGTTTGATCTCCAAAGCCGGGGCCAATATCGAAGGTCAATATCTGTCGACGGATGAAAAGATCGGTTATCTGGTGATGGATCTGCATTCCAGTCAGGCGCACACGCTGGCGGCGGATATCGAGAAGTTGTCCCGTTCCATCCGCACACGTGTGGTTTACTAGATTTAGTTGTTCTGAGTGGCCAAAGCTTTGATTTGGTCGTTCGCAAGTTCCTGATTCCAGATCAGGATTTCTTTCGTAATGCCGCGAATCGGATTGCTGGCACCAGCTGTCCCGCCGGCAAAGACATGCAGGGGAGTTCCTCCAGCCGGAGCAGCATAGGCCGTCATATTCCCGGTGGCTCTTGTTGCAGCGGCGGATGCTCCCACCGTTGCCGTAATCACATCTCGTTTCATCGTTGAAGTGTTGACCACAAGGGCAAGCCCCCGTTCGCTGGCGCTGCTTGCTGCTCCTGTCGTGGTTTCCCAGGTGTTGCCATCAAGGGCCGTGAGGCCCAGCCAAGTGCCGGTGGTGCCGGTGTTCTTGCTCAGATGGAATCCGGATCGGGAACCAGCTTCATGTGTTCCGTACGAGAAAAGCTCTTTAAGCACACTGTCGGCCGTATAGAAGAAATTCATATAAATCGTGTTCGCGGTGGACGCCGGGAAATTTGGCACCGTCAGCGCATGGGCTGCTGTGGAGGTGGTGATATTTAAAATCCCCGCCGTCGTAATGCTGACGTTGGGCTGATAGGCCGCCGTTGTTTGGACAGCATCAATGCCGTTGCCACTTTGATCATACCATCTTACCAGGGTCGGCGTGCCGCCGCTTCTGAAAGTGTCGAAAGCGGTTTTATTCACCAGGCCGTTGCTGTCAAAATAAATGTCTGCTTCAGCATTGTCGGCTGTGCGACGAACACGAATGGCCGGGCCGCCGTAAGACCCGTATTTTTTCCAGGAATAGATTCTTTGCGCCGCTGGCAGACGGTACACACTCAAGTTCGTCGTGGAGCTGGCCTGACCGTCAGAAACAACAATGGAAACCGTGGCAAATCCGGAAGAGCCTGCCGCCGGAGTGACAGAAATATTGCAGTTTAATCCGCTGCCGCCAATGACGATATTTCCCTGCGGAACAATCGTGGGATCGGAAGTCGTCGCAGTCACAGAGCTAGCGCAATCCACGTTGTCTTCGGGATCAGGATCAGCAATGGTGAAATTACGCGTGGTGATGCTGTTCAGGGCGGCAATCGTTGTGGTCAATTGCCCTGTCCAGGTCAGTGTCGGTGGATTGCTGACCGGAGTTCCCGTGCGATTCGTCGATGTGGTGGTTCCGTAGGCGTTCACAGCTTCAACCCGGAAATTGTACAAAGTTCCGTTGGTCAGACTTTCAATCACATAAGGGGAGGTGGCAGATGCCGAGGCCACGGTGGTCGGCGGATTTGTGGTGCCGTATTTCACGGTGAAAGAATTTGCGCCGCTTCCGCCGGTCCAGGTCAAAGTTGCTTTCTTGTTCCCCATGGTCGGTGCGCCAAAAGTGGCGGCGACAGGAACGGCAAGGCTGCAGGCAATGTTGCCAGTGGCAGGACCGGTGCCGACAGAATTGATGGCTTCGATCGTGTAGTTGTATGTCCCGCCGGAAAGCCCTTCTTCAGAGCATGTTCTGGTGGCGATATTTTCGCAAATCACTACATTCACACTTGGATTCACAATACGGCGAACGGTGTAAGTGATGGGTGGAGCCCCGCTGGCGGGCGGCATCCAGTTCAGCGTGCACTTGCCGATCTCTGGCACGGTCACAGTCGGCGTCAAGGGAACCGTTGGAGGAATGTTCGGGGTGGCGCTAAGCGTGTTGGTGGAAATTTTCGAACCCACCGCATTTGTTGCCGTCACCGAGAAATAGTACGGAACCATGTTGGTCAGACCGGTGACGATGTACGGGGATGTCGCCGTGGTTGAGGCCACTGTGTTTATAGTGCCGACACTGGTTCCATAACGAACGGTGTAGGCAGTCGCAAGACTGCTGGCTTCCCAAGTCAGGGTTGTACGGCCATCACCCGGCGTCGCGGTCAGCATTTGGAATGCTCCCGGCAGTCCGACCGGGCAGGACACCTCACTTGATTTGGCTCCAGTGCCAGAAGCATTTGTGGCTTCCACGGTATATTGATAGTTGCCTGCGGCGATGGTTTCTTCACAAGCCAGAAGGGGAGTGTTGGTGCAAACAGCCACATCGGTGCCCGGACCTGTCACACGACGGACCGTGTACACGAAGGGCGCTGTGCCAGTGGCGGGAGCTTCCCAGGTCAGCGTGCACTTCGTGGAAGCGGCGGTCGCCGTCAGGTTCAGCGGTGCTGTCGGCGGAGGACTTGGTGTGGCAGACAGGGTGTTTGTCGAAGTGGCATTGCCAACCGAGTTCTTGGCGATGACAGAGAAATAGTAAGTCGTGCCGTTATCAAGTGTGGATACTGTTTTCGCCGTGGTCAGTGAATTTCCGGCCGAGGTTGTCATGCTGCCTGCGCTGGTGCCATACATCACCGTGTAAGAGGAAGCTTCGGGGCTGGCTTCCCAGGTCAGAGCCACCTGGTTGTTTCCAGGCAAGACGGTGAGCAGGGCAAATTCGCCCGGAGCGCCCATGTACGGATAGCTTTTCTCAGAGGAAGAATCCACTGTACCAATTTCATTGCTGGCAGTGACGCGGAAGTAATAAGTCGTTCCCGGCACAAGGCCGCTTTCAATCACAACCGGGGACTTGCTGGCTTTGATTGAATTGGTATAAGTGCCGGCAGTCGTTCCGTATTTTAATTCGTAAGAAGAAGCACCTTTGGAAGTGCTCCAGGAAACCAGCAGCTGGTGATCAAATCGCTGAATGGTCGCAAGGTTGAATGCGCCCGGTGCTTCGGTGGAAGGTTGATCCAACGGATCTTCTTCGCCCAAGGGTTTGGTACACGAAACGCACAATAAAAATAGAAGAAGTATTAGCTTACGCACAGCCCTTTCAGTCTATCAGTGCAGACTGGAAAGAGCCATGGGTGCAGGTCCTAGGGTGGGTCTAGATAACTTTGCCCGGATTGATGATGTTGTCCGGGTCGAAGACTTTCTTAATTCCGCGCATAAGCTGGATTTCAGCTTCAGAGCGAGTGTAATTCAGGAAGGTCTTTTTGGTCAGGCCCACGCCGTGTTCGGCAGAAATGGATCCTTTGTACTTTTTAACTGCATCAAAGACCATCACGTCGACCTTGCGGCATTCTTTGACGAATTCTTCCTTGGTCATGCCCTCTGGGCGCAGGATATTGATGTGCAGATTCCCGTCGCCAATGTGACCGAACCAGACCACTTCCCAGTTCGGATAAGCCTTGGACAGGACCTGGTCCAGGTCTTCCATGAATGGCGGAACTTTGGAAATCGCCACGGCGATGTCGTTTTTGTATGGGGAATATTTCGCCAAAGATTCAGAGATGTCCTCGCGGTATCTCCAGAAGGTCTTGGCTTGAACTTCGGATTGCGAAATCACGCCATCCAGAACCCAGCCTTCTTCAAGGCACTTTTCAAACACGCCCAAAGCGTGTTCCTGGTCCTGTTCGTTGCGGGTTTCAACTTCCGCCAGAACATAGAACGGGCACTCGGTCGCCAGCGGAGCCGACAAACCTGTGCTGTCCAAAACTTTGCTCAAAGCTTTGTCTGAGAACATCTCAAACGCCACCAGCGGAGTTTTGGTTTTGAATTCCGCAAAGATTTTCATCACGGCATCAAGCCCGGTCACACCCATCACCAGAACATTCATTGGCGGGGGATTGGCAGCAAGCTTGATGGTGGCTTCAGTGATAAAGCCCAAAGTTCCTTCAGAACCGATGAACAGATGGCGCAGATCATAGCCCGTGGCATTTTTCACAAGGCCGTTGTTCAGCTCCAGAACTTCACCGGTACCAGTCACCACAGTCAGACCCACAACCCAGTCACGAGTCAGGCCGTAACGAACGACTTTGATGCCTCCGGCATTGGTCGCGATGTTGCCACCCATTTGGGAAGAACCGCGTGCCGCAAAATCCACCGGATAGAAAAGCTGTTTGGAATGCGCGAACTGTTGCAAAGCCTCAGTCACAACACCCGGTTCAATCACCACGGTTTGATCCACGGAATTGAACTCTTTGATTTTGTTCATTTGATCAAAAGACACGACCACTTCGCCTTGGGTGGCGACCGCGGCGCCGGAAAGACCGGTGCGGCCCCCGGAAGGAATCAGAGCAATTTTGTTTTGACGGGCCCATTGAACCAGCGCAACCACGTCAGCGGTGGAGTGAGGAAAAACAATGGCGCTGGCTTTGATATCGAAATAGGTTGTCCAGTCCCGGCCCCAGTATTTCAGACTCTCTTCGTCGGTTTTGATTTGGTCTTTCTTCAAGATGCTTTCAAGGTCGCGGAGAGCTGTGGTGGACATGGGCTACAATCCTATTCTTCGTTGATCGGGCGGTGATAATCTTTCAGAGTTCTGATTCTAAAGAAAGCATAGACGGGACACAAGCCCCAAGCGGCCGTGATCAGACCATAGACCCCAATGTACGCCCAGAAAGGACCGCCTGCCACAGCGTAAGCGGTCAAACCCACGCCGAACAGAAATCTTAGAATGCGGTCCCACAGGGCGACATTGCATCTCATGTTACTTCAGAAGTTCCTGAAGTTCACCGGACTGGTACATTTCCATCATGATGTCGCTGCCGCCAACCAACTGGTGGTTGATGTAAAGCTGTGGAATTGTCGGCCAGTTGCCGTAGTCTTTGATGCCCTGACGGATTTCGTCGTCATCAAGTACGTTCACATCGTGGAACTGAACGCCCATATCCTGAAGGATTGCGCATGCACGTGCAGAGAAACCGCACATTGGGAACTGTTGGGTCCCTTTCATGAACAATACGATTTTGTTACCTTTAACAATCTGATCAATTCTTTCGTGTGTCGTTGCCATTTTAACGGTCCTTTTTATGATTTAATCTTAGTCTTGATTGACAGGGCATGAACCTCGCCGGTCTTCAATTCTGGACCAAAGCAAGCCATCACGTTCTGGTGCTGCTGAATGCGGGACATGCCGGCAAATACAGTGCTTTCCACGAATACTTCCCAGTGATCCTGAGTTCCGGTCAGATCGAAAACTTCGATCGTGGATTGAGGATAATGCTTCTCTAAACGTTCTTTCATTTGTTCTGCTGTCATAGAAGGGGAAACTAGCAGAGGGGCCTCCCTCTGTCCAGCCTTCGCCAAGGCAGAGGACTCGTCACGCCAAAGCTTTAGCGACGGCGGATTGAATGACGCGCGCCGCCAGTGTACTATGGGCCCATGTTTGGACCGTCCTACCGCCTGATTAAGATATTCTCTCTGGTATTGCTGACTGTGCTCTTCTATTTCTTCGCAAGAGCCGAGTTCCTTATTTGGAATTGGAGTTTATTCAAAAACAAACCCGCCCAGGACATTTTGTGGTCCTTTATTGTGGGTCTGCGCTTTGATGTGGCGGCCATCCTCAGTCTGACGGCGCCTTTGTTGCTACTGGCTTTTGTGCCGTGGCCGAAGGCCTGGAACGGACTTTGGGCGACAGTGACGTGGGTGGTTTTCAGTATTTTGCAGGTGCCCTTCCTGATTCTGAACCTGGGCGACACCGAGTTCATCAACTTCGTCGGCCGCCGCTTCACTTTTGACAGCCTGTTTGTGGTAAATGAAATCCCCGGCAAAGTCTGGAACTTCGTCAGCAGTTACTGGCTGCTGTTCTTGGTGAACACCCTGATTGTGCTGTTGTTCGTGCTGCTGGTGCGCAAGGTGACACTGGCAGGTTTTGAGAAGCTGCAATGGAGCGGCAAAGATGGAAAAGAAAAAGCCAGGCTGTGGCTGGCTCATGGTTTCCTTTGTTTTGTGGCGCTGGCGATTTCGGTGATCGGTATCCGCGGGGGGCTTCAGGCCAAACCCGTCAGTTTTGTGAACGCCAACGTTTTCACTGCGCCCTTGCTGAATAATCTGGTGCTGAATTCCACTTTCACGTTTATCAAAAGTTACGGTGCCAAAGGGCTTAGCAAAGATAAATACTTTGAAGACCAGCACGAAATGCTGTCCCTGCTGAATGGATCTTTGCGTGGCTCCCTGATGGAAGGCCGCCGCCCGAAGGCCCCGCAGAATGTGGTGATCATTATTCTTGAAAGCTTCGGTGAAGAATACATCGGTCCGGTGAACGGCAAGTCCTACACTCCGTTTTTGGATTCTTTAAAAGCCAAGTCGCTTAGCTTTGAAAATGCCTATGCCAATGGCCGCCGTTCCATCGAAGGGGTGGGGGCGATCATGGGTGGGATTCCGGCGCTGATGAACGAACCGTTTATTTCCTCGCACTTTACCTCGAACTATTTCCTGGGCTTGGGCACGCTTCTGACTCCGGCGAAATATTCCACGAGCTTCTTCCATGGCGGGCACAACGGGACCATGTACTTTGATTCCTTCATGCAAAGTGCCGGGGTTGAAAAGTACTTCGGTGCGCGTGAATACGGTAACGGTGCGGATGATGACGGTGTCTGGGGCATCTGGGATGAACCATTCCTGCAATGGATGTTGACCCAGGTGGATCAGTTGCCACAGCCGTTTATGACTTCAGTGTTCACGCTCAGCTCGCATCAGCCATACAAGATTCCGGCTCAGTATCAGGACCGTTTCAAAGAAGGCCCGATCGAGATTTTGAAAACGGTGGAATACACCGACTTTGCTCTGGAAAAGTTCTTTGCCGAAGCCGGGAAAAAACCGTGGTTCAAAAATACGCTGTTCATTGTGACGGCTGATCACGCGTCCATGCACTATCGTCCCGAATTTGAAAACGAGCAGGGCAGCTATCGCATTCCTCTGTTCATGTATCATCCGGGTTACAAGTTCCCGGAAGTGGATACAAAGATGGTCGTGCAGCAGATCGACGTGTTGCCGACGGTTTTGGATTTCCTGGGGATATCAGACAAGGATCAGAACTATCTGGGAAGTTCTATTTTCATTCCGGGTGACAAGACCGCGGTGAACTTCATCGATGGTCGCTATCTGCTGTTTGCAAAGGACTATTTTGTGCGTTGGACTCCGGGGCATGGAGATCCGCAGATGTTTGCCATGGCCGACCGTGCGACCGAGCACGAGATCCCGGCCGATCAACCCGGCACCTCGCCGCGCCGACAGGTTCTGGAAAAAAAGCTTAAAGCCACCATCCAGTATTTCAATGAAGGCATGTGGGATAATAAGCTTTATTATCCATCAAAATAACGAAACATAAGAAAGGACCTCATGCAGAGGTCCTTTTGTTTTAGTGGGATACGTTGGACAGGATTTCGTGGGAAAGACTTTGATCGCGGGCCTTGCTGGCGATGTCACCCAGGCTGAGCATTCCCACCAGTCGTTTGCTTTCGTTGATCACCGGCATGCGACGGATTTTCTGGGACGCCATCATTTCGCCCACTTCCAGCAGGTTGTCGTCTTCAAAGCAATATTCAATGCCCTTGCTCATGCATTCGCTGACTTTTGTGACGTTGGGATCCAGGCCCTTGGCAACCACTCGCAGGGTGATGTCGCGGTCGGTGATCATGCCAATCATCCGGTCGTTTTCCTCGATGGGCAGACAACCGTAATCACCTTTCGCCATCATCTCGGCGGCTTCGCGCACGGTCCGTTCACGGTTGATATACTCTGCACGTTCATGCATGACGTCTTTCACTTTCATGGAAAACTCCTTGTTGGTTTGTCTAATGATATTTCTTTTGCTGAAACCGCAGAGGTGTATTTTGTCATTCGTGTGCTCAGGAAAAAGTTGACTGACACAGATGGAATGCTTTTAAATCTTTCGTCATGTCAGACGATAAATCTTCCAATTTTGAAATTCGTTGTGGTGTTGTGATTGCTGTTTTTGCGGCGGTCATGGCGGTGAGTGATCTGGTTGCGGGCAAGTACGGGGATGATGAGATCATCGGAACCAATGAAAAAGCCGCAGCTTACATGTGGTACCAATCCAAAAGCGTGAAGGAAACGCTGGTCGAAGGGGAAAAATCCCTGCTGGAAAGCCTGAAGCACGCCGGGGCCCTGAAGCCAGGGACCGAAAAAGCCATCGACAGTCATCTGGTCACTTTGCAGAAACGCATTGTGCGCTATAAAAAAGAAAAGAATGAAATCCTTCGCGGGTCGCAGACCGTCGGCCAGGACAACTGGGTTCAGGACATCAATGGCGAGATGGGTAAAATCATCGGCGCACAAGAGATGGAATCCCATCTGGCAACTTTGTCGGTTGCCGGGGATCGTTTTGATATGTCCAGTTTGTTCTTCCAGCTGTGTCTGGTGCTGGGGGCGATGAGCTTGATTCTGAAAAAAGAAAGCCTGCAAAATGTGTTTTTTGCAGGCATGTGTGTTTTGGGAATGGTCGGCGCGGGAGTTTCCCTGTGGGCCTACCTTGGTGTTGCTTAACCCGTGCGACGGAAATAGATATCGCGTTGCAAGTCTGTGAGGGAAGCCACAATCTTACCCTCGCTGGCATTGGCCATGTGATTGAACTCAACGCCCAGAACCAGCGTTTCATCATTCTTCACGCGGATATTTTTAATAAGGCCCTGAACCACGATCGGGTCACGGTCGCCCAGGAAAATTTCGGCTTCCACCAGGTCTTCCAGATGAAGATTGGCTTCGGTCTGTGGGATTTCAACGGCACAGCCTTCCGTGGATAAATCCAGCAGACGGCAGGTGTGTGAACACACGGACTGATTCAAATACGTCACCACGAACTCGGCGGAATAATCCGCCGGGATCACATAGCGATAGTTTTTTCTTTTTTGCAGATGGAACAGGTTCAGAACCGTCAGGGTGATGTTGGTTTCGTTGATCACCGGGTGGGTTTCAAACAGGTACTTTTCACCTTTGATGGAAAAGCTGGCGGTGAACCTTGCAGAATCCTCGGTGTTCATGGCCGTGGATTCTGGCGGGTGGCATTTGATCTGCAGTTTGTCGTTCACGCCCATGGTGCGCAGGGTGATGCTGCGATCGAACTTGTCTCTAAGGACGATCGTTTCACCGCTGTTCACCAGACGTTGCAACAGGGTCTGTTTTTCGGCTTCATTGTGAATGGCTTTAAAAACGATCAGGGATTCACTCATGTTAAGCCGCCGCAGTCATCTTATGGCCACATTCGTGGCAGAATTTGGCGCCGGCCTGAACATCGGCACTACAAGCCGGGCAGGCAGGACCACTGGATTTTTTCTTTGGTTTTTCTTCTTTTTCGTCCATGTCGACGAAGCCTTTTTCATTCCATTTTTCAATCTCGCGCAGCATCTTCCAGCTTTGCAGGATTGAACGGAATTCTTTGACTTCAAACTGCAGGACAACGCCTGTGCCGGCATTTTTACGCTTCATAAAGACGCCTTTGCCTTCCAAGCGGGCAAAGTGGTCATTGTTCAGATTGATGCCGATTTCCTCTTTGCAGAATTCGCTGAACTTCGCAAAATCAGCACCCACGATGCCGAAACGGTCGGGCTGTTCATTTTCTGAAAGTTTCAGAATCGCACCCAGCATCTGCACGCACAGCTCATCGACTTTCAAAAGGTCGGATCGGCCGCCTTTGAAATAGTAGTATTGATAGAATTCGAAGAAGCTTTCCACCAGGCCCAGATCCAGGAAGTGAACCTTCTGAATTTCTTCCGGTCCATCCGGGTTTGTCGGGTCTTTGCCCATTTCGTACAAAGCCAGTTTTAGTTTCACCAGAATGTTGATGGCTTGTTCGATACGTTTCGGGGAATCTCCCATCACGCGCTGGCAGTATTGCTTCATCATGTTCCAGTCCACAATCACGCGACCGGCCTGGGATCTGTCACCCTTGTGATTGGCTGTGTGGAAGATCGCGCCGTACACCTTCGCCACCTGATCTTCAGGGCAAGGGGACGAGTCTTTTTCCAGCTTGCTGGAACGAACATCATTCATAGCCAGGCGCAGACGGTCTGCCAGGGATTTGATGATCACCTTCAGCATTTGTGGCGCGCCTTCGTATTGCTGTTTCAGAGTTTCAACCGGAATTTCCAGCACCTTGGTTTCAGTGGTTGCAACAGCCGACGTGGGGTGAGTGGCTTGCCCCAGAATCACCTGATCACCAAGAATATGAGAAGAACCCAGTTGGAAAAGGTCGATGGTTTTCTTGCCGCGGATCAGACATTGATTCGCACCACCGGATTGGATCAGATAAACGGCCGTAATTTTATCGCCGTCTTTATAGATCACTTCGCCTTTTTTAAAGGTTTTTACAGACATAGCATCCCACTCCTTAAAGAAATCACATGGTTATATCGGCTGGAAAGGGCCTAAAATTGAGTTCAGTCAGGGGCTTGCGAGGTCCAGTTTCATACGTTATAACCGGGGCAATGGATTACTTCTTTTCGGCGGCTCCTCCGGAGCATCAAAAACGTGAAAAAGCCAAGGCTCGCGAGCTGCGCCAAAGCCAATGGTGGAAGCAGGAGCTGGGCAAAGGTCTGTGTTATCACTGCGGTGAACGTTTCAAACCGGCCGATCTCACAATGGATCACCTGATCCCGATCGCCCGCGGGGGCAAATCCAACAAGAACAATTGCGTTCCGTCCTGTAAGGACTGCAACAGCAAAAAGGGTTATAAAACCCGGGCGGAAATGGCTTTGGAGGAGTTAAAAAGTTCCTCAGCGCCGACACCAGAATCCGACGACGACAGTCAGGAATAAAAAAACGCCCTTTAGTGGGCGTTTTCTTTTTCAATGCGTGTCAGATAATCATCGATGTGCTTTTTGAATTCTGCTGAATTTTCATTCAGGGTTTTAATCAGAGCTGCCGAATGCGGCGACTTTTTAAGGGCGGCACCATAGCGTTCAATGACGATGGGCTTGGCATTCAGCTGCAGTCTTGCCCGGTATGGTTTCAGACTTGGATCAGTTGCCATTAGATAGCGAAAGACATAAAAGTCAGTAAAGACAAAGTCCACCCGTTTGGTTGCGAGCTTCAGGATGTTGTTATTCTGGCTGGTGGTGGTTTCGATCTTCAGCTGGCCTTGATCGGCCAGTTCTTTGACTCCGGGGCGCAACTCCACACCTTGAACATTCCCTGCGACGTATTTGCTCAGATCGCGCATGTGGTTCCAGACGATGGGCTTTTCTTTGCGTTCGGCAATGACCCAGGGGCTTTCAAACACAAAATCTGAAAATTCAAATACGTCTGAATTTTCGACTGTGCGAAAAGGGGCGTAGCCATCCACCTCTTTGTCTTTGAGGGCATTCATTTTGGCCCGCACCCAGGACGGGGCGAAGGTGACTTTCAGATCAAAACCGGATTTTTTAAAGACCTGGCGAAGGGCATAGAAAACCGCCCCCTGATCGGGCAGAGATTCTGACATATAGGGAGGTGCCTCGTGAGTGATCAGAGTGATGGTTTTTTTACTGGTCGCATGGGCCATGTTTGCGGCTAACGCCAGAATCAAAAGCGCCAGCTTTGCTATAGCTGTCATGGGAACTCCTCCGGGAGTATTCTATATTATGGAAGACGGCTAGTGGCCACCGTGAGGATGTAGGAATCTTCTTTGGTGTTGGAAAACAGAGGGCTGAACCACAGAATTTGCGTAATGATTTCATTTCGCTCCAGCGAAGTGGTTGCTCGGATGGTGTGTTCTGGAGCAGTCCCTTTTATCGTGCGCAGGGGGCTGTTGGAATAATAAAGCCCTATTTCCGCCTCAAGTTTTTCCTGATCTTCAGGGGTGCGCTGGTACAGGTGATACCACTTGCGGCAGTACAGATCCTCAAGTGAATAGCTGCATACTTCGAAAAACTTCAGACTGCGGAAAATCTGGGTCTGTGATTGAGTGTAAATCTCAATCAAATGATGGGGTTCTATCAAATCCAGAATTGCCGGATCTGCGGTCACCCCAATACGCGCGATCGCTTTTTCCGTGAACAGCCGGGTGTCTTTCAAACTGCTGCCCTGGGATTTTACATCGGTGCACACTTGAAAGAAGGTCAGGATGTCTTTCAGGACGCGTTCTTGTTCTTCGATGGAAAGTAGATTGAAGTACGGAAGCGTGGCGTGCCCATAGGGACGAACCAGAAGTCCTTCTTCTTCGATAATGGCACTGATGTTTTCACTCAGTATTTTAAAACGTGCATGGCGACTGAGCCCGGATGACGACTGCATAGATCTTAGTTTATGCACAAGCCATCGTTCTTGCCAAGTTACATACAGAAGTGCCCAAAATCTGTGAATAAATTTTTTTAACAGTGATGAAGCAGGTCACTTGGACCCATTTATCTGAAAGTCCTTCTGAAACTTCGCAATCCACGAATTGGGGAAGAAGCTTGAATAGGTCAGCGGCTTCTTACAGATGTCAGTGGCGGAAACCAAAGGTTGCCACTGGGTTTCACCTTGATAGCGGACCGGTACCGTCAGGTCCGCCTGAAGAACTGCTGGATCTTTGGTCACCCATTGGCAGATATGTTCAGACAACCGCATATAAACCAACGGATCACAAGCCGTGCGGGTCATCAGCCAGGGTGGCGTCAGTGGTACGGTTTCTTTGCTTTGATCTTTTTTCCATAAGGTCACATGGGGTTCACACTGCACACGGCCATCATACATGATCAAGGCATACATACGGCCTTCGCCCGTTAAAGCGGCATCTCCCGGCAGATAATACTGCGGCAGTTGCAAAGACAGGAAAATCACGGTCAGGACTGCCGCGCTTCGTGTGGCGAAGACTTTTTTGAACGTGTCGGAAATAGTCCATTCAGACACCAGCGGCCGGGTGACCAGTGGGATTCCCAAAAGCAGCAGCATCACCGAAGGATAGAAGAACCGGGTCAAATGCCAGGAATACAGATGAAACAATACAAGCTGCGCAAAAACGAAATAGAACCAGCGGTCCTTTTTCGCAAAAAGCAGAAAGATCAAGCCCAGCTCCAGCACCAGGACATACCAGACACCCAGATCGGTGAATACCGACGGGAACAGTCGTTCGTTGATGGAAGAGCCACCCAGCCATTGCGGATTTAGTTTTAGTAACCCGGCAGTGAAATAGAGAACGAAGAAAGTCATCGGCAGTGAGCGCGCACGATCCGGGATCAGCAAAAATGCCAGCGTCAACAGAGTGGGGATATAATGATAGTTCCCGGTCAGGCGATAGTCCTGCAGAATGAAAGCGGACTTAATGAACAAAAGAACCCATAGCAGCGTGATGGCCCCTTGAGATTTTTTCTTAAGGCCCCAGAGCGCCGCTGAAGCCAAGGCCAGCACGGCATAGGTGGCCAGAAGTATCTGCAATATTTCAGGACTGGGTTTGAAGGTTTCACATTGTGAAAACAGAGGCCAGCACACGGACGGTGTGGACGGGGAAAGAATCAGCAGCAACGGTCTTTCCGTCAGCCAGAAAAAAACTGTCAGCAGATGTTCCAGACTTAAGATAACACCCACCATCCACAGGGCAGGCTGTTTGAGCAATTCAGACTTTAAGGTTTTCATCTTTGCTCTCGCATTCCCAAAGACCGCGCGGTTTCCGATGAAAACGGCAGGCGAGTGCCAGAGTCGAACAAGGCTCCATCCAACTGGCTTCCATAAAGCAGAGCCTGGGAAAGATTGGTGCCTTTCAGGTTGGCGCCACGCAAGTCTGCAAAGCTCAGGTTGGATTTTGAAAGATTTTTGGCTGAAAGATCCTGGTCGCGTAACACCACAAAGGGCGCAAAAAGATTTTCCTGCAAGACGATTTCAGCCGCCGGGAATTGGGGTACGGCTCCGGGGGCCAGCACCGGCAAAGCGGGATTGAAAGTTTGTTCCACAGACGGAAAATTCAATGTGCGAATTTTGGGAGCTGGAAACAGCTCGTGGCCATGGGGAAGAAAGTATCCCCCCAGAATGACCACGCAAATGATGAGATAATAAGAAGTCAGTGCTTTCACCGTTTAGAAACCGTCGCCGTCACCGTCGCACCCGTTGGGAACCAGTACCGTGCCAATTGAAACGTTGCCACCGTTCAGACATTGAGTCACAGCTGCGGAACCACAGTTGACGGCCAGGGTGATTCGGCCGTGGGGAGTTCCTCCGCAGGCGGCACCAGCCGCCGCTGCCACGTTGCTGACAGCCGTGATGCGTCCCTGAGAATCCACATAGAATGTCGGAATGACAGTAGAGCTTCCGTACCATCCGGCACCGACCCCAGTATTGGTCAGGCCAAGTGAAACGGCTCCGGAAGAACCACCGCCGGTCAACCCTGTGCCGGCACCCACACTGGTGATGGTACCACCAGAGTTATTGTCTGTTTGTGGTGTCCACTGAGAACCATTCCATTTCAAAACCTGGCCTGCGCCCGGCCCGACGTTCGCAATAGAGCGTCCTTGCAGGGCGGTGACCACGGTGGAACTTTGGCCGCCAGTGACGTCACCGCTTAAGGCTCCGTTGAAGCCAGCCGCATTGCCGGGAATGTTGCCGGTGACTTTACTGCCAGAAACAGAATTGATTTTCGCGTCAGTCACGTTGCCATCGGCAATCTTTGCTGTCGTGATGGCGTTGTTCGCCAGATCTGCAGTGACAATGGTGCCATCATCAATCTTGGCACTGGTGACGGCCGAGTCAGCCACATCAGAAGTCACAATCGTACCGTCAGCGATCTTGGAACTGGTGATAGCAGAATCGGCCATATCCGCCGTGACAATACTGCCATCCAGAATCTTAGCGGAGGTGATGGCGGAATCGACAATTTTGGAAGTGCTGATGGCACCGTTGGCAATTTTATTGAACGTGATGGCGCCATCGGCAATTTTGGAGTTGGTCACCGACATGTTCATCAATTTATCGGAAGTAATGGCTTCATCCAGAATTTTATCCGTCGTGACGGCATTGCTGCTGATTTGCGCTGCGGTCACAGAATTGGATGCCAGATCCGCGGTGCCGATGGATCCGTCAGCAATGTTGGAAGAGCCGACAGTGGTGTTGCCGGTGACAATGGGCTGCCACTGCCCGCCGACGGAAACTTGCACGGTCTGTGTGTTTTCGTCATAGCGCATAAGACCATCGCGTGCCGGAGGCGCAGCCGTACCATCAGAAGAAGGAATACCGATAGAGCCCACCGAAGGCGGGGAGGCCGCCGGATTCAGAAGCGAAAGCAGGCCATCAAAGTTGGCCGGCAGGAACAAGGTGTCGGCCTTTTCCTGAGTCACATTTAACGAAGCTTGAATAAAATCAGCGGCTTTTTTTCCGCCCAAAGCCACGGCATTTTCAGATTCCAGGGCATATGGAACTGAACGCATCTGGAAATCCGGAGACAACGTGATGGTGTCGGCACCTACGGTGAAAGTGACCCGAACTTTACGGGCGTCACCAGGCTGCGGAACATAGGCGGTGTAGCCCGCGGCACATGCAGTCAGTCCATTGATAGCAGAGGAATTTTTCAGGACCTGATGAATGGGCAGCAGCGGACCGGTGTTCACGACGGTGGCACCATTTTCACCGCTTCCCAAAGTGAAGTTGATGATCCCTTTGCTGTTGGTCATATTGACTGTGCGGTTTTCTTCAAACAGCACGCAGGACTCGGACCCTGGGGAAAGAACTTTGATATTGAAGGCCACATGAGAGTCTTCCAACGGAAGCCCGTTGGGTTGAATGATACGACCCTGGACGGTAAGTCCCTGGGGCACTTCAGTCAGTGAGACGTTGGCAAAGGCAGTAGATGTCGCGCATAACAGCGCGATTGTGACGGCTCTTTTAAGAGTTGAGAATTCCATACCTTATGTCCTTCCAAAACGTTCAATACAAGGTCGAATAGTCGCTCAATACCTTATTTATCGGGTTATTTTCCCAACTACATTAATCAGGTGATAAAGCATTACCAATTTATACAGATCTTGTTTCAGCGCGAGACACTATTGGCGCGAGGACTTTGCGATGTTGTTTTTACAGGAAGGAGACAATTCGGACAGGCGTTTTTTCAAACAAACAAAATAGCTGGCTTCGTTAGGGCAGAATCTTTTGATGTCATCGCCGCACTCCTGATGGAATCGGTCGCGCACCGCTGCCAGTTGATTGAAGCAGGCCCGTGACAGCTGTTCTTTTTTACTGCGCAGGCAAGCCAGCGGATGTTCGGCTAAAAAGCGATTTTTCGTACAATGCTCTTTGTATTCGTCATGACAGGCTGGAGTGTCTTTCATCAGGCTGCTGATGATACCGTCTGGAGATAAGGGTTTCTGCTCGACAGGTCCGCGCTGGAATTCTTTGGGAATGGCTGCAGCCTCGAAACTCATTCCGGTATCTGAATTAGTCAGGGCAGGGTTCGGCGGCAGCTGTGCTGGCGCTGCGGGATTTGATGGAAGCTGTTGTGCCGGCACATTTTGTTGTGGAAGCTGAACGATTTGCGGTGTGGGTTCTGTTTTGGTTTGAGTCATACGCAGGGTGATAATCACCGATAGAACGGAGATTCCAACTGTCCCAAGAATGATGAGTATGACGTTCCGAATATTCATAGATCTTTGATATTTCGGATGTTTCGAAAGTTTTCTTGAATTGGGGCTGGATTCTAAACCTGATGTAATCTACAGAAAGTCCGCAATCCTGCCGATATAATAGACAGATAATCGGGGGCATTGGAATGTTTCGGAACCTTGCGATAAATCTTTTACCACTGCTTTTACTGCTGACCGGCTGTTCAATCGAAGCCAGTCTGCAGGATTTGGCAGGTTTGCGCGGCCCAAAACTGCCGCCGGGAATTGATATCACCAACAAACAACCTATTGCCGGTGTCGTCACTGATCCCTCGATCAGTGATTTTGCAAAGTCAGAAATTTTGGTCGGTCCTACCGGTAAAGCCGATGGAGTCACCGAACTTCAATTTGCGATTCAGCTGATGAATTCAGATAATACCGTGGTTGCGGGCTATGTTCCCCAGTTCACCGTGATTAAAGGGCTGGGCACGGTCCCGGTGGTTTGTACCCCGAGCGATGATTTTGGTTTTTCGGTTTGCAGTATTCGATCTTCGGAGCCTGGAATCAAAACTTTGCAGGTGACCAATCTTGGCGGCTTCAACGCTGAAAAAGACCTGTTATTTGATGCCGTCGTGAAAGAGGCCACTCGTATCGTCAGTTCTGGTGGCGAGGTGACTGTGGCGACACATCCCAGCGGCTGGCAGATGACGGGGACAGTGGGTTCCCAATTTGGCAGTGTGGTGGTTGAGAAGAACGGTTACAAACTTCGTCTGGGCGCCGGTGGTGCCGCTATTGAGTAAATATCAGCAGTCCATCCGGACCGGTTGTCGCCAGAAAAAGATGATTTTTAAAATAAACCGGCGAACCGGAAAAGTCCCCGGTTAATGTCAGGGACTGAAGTTCCCGGGCGTCTTTTAAATCATAAATACAGACTTTTCTGTTTTCACATAACATCACTACAGACTGCTGATGAGCATATGAAATGATCAAGGGACTTGCCTGTGCCCGTGATGTGCGGCCGGCAATGGCTTTTTCCCAAAGAATTTTTCCACCGGATGTTTCCAGCACAAAATTTTTCATAAAACCTGTGATGGCCAGCACAGTTCCGTCAGCATTGATTGAAGGGCAGCTCATGCTGCCGCCTTTGTCCAGTTCGGTTTTCCAAATCAAAGCTCCGGTATCAGCTTTGATGGCATAAATAAAACCATCCCAGGAACTGAAGTAAGCACGATCACCGTGAATCAATGCCGCACACTTGATGTCGCTGCCGGTGGCAAAGCCCCATCTTGCCTTTCCGTTCTTCAGTTCGTAGGCCTGCATCGCTCCGGTGTTGGAACCCATCAGAATCAGGCCGTGTGGAAGGTTTAGCGCTGGCGACGAATGGGGGTGGTTACCGATCAAGGGTGATGTCCACAGCCACTTTCCGTCGCGGGCGGAAATCGCCAGCAGATAGCCATCGGGTTTTGCCAGTTCAATTCCGACGTACAGGATGCCGTCCTTCATGAAGGGCGATGAACCAATAGTGACGCCGGTCTTGGTGATCCAGCGGATGGCACCGGTGTCTTTGTTCAGGCTGAATAGGTATCCGGCATAGTCACCCACATACACACTGTCTTCGTCCGTCAGTGGGGTGGAGTGAATTCCGCGGGAACTCACGCCTGAATAAAACTGCCAGCGCAGCGATCCAGTCCAGTCATAGGCTCTTAAAAAACCGGTGTCATCAGCGACGTAAAAGCCCTGGTCATCCACGGCCGGCGAGCTTTTGCTGGCCCGGTGGATGCCGTTGTTTAACTGCGGCACCTGCCACTTTAGTTGAAAGGCTTTGAAGTGATCCCCTGATGAAATCGCCAGACCAGAACGATTGGCATTTCCGCGATAGGTGGACTGCGGGGAACGGACTTCCCGCGAACTCAATTCGTAAGTCAGGGTGGCCCCGTGAACTGGTGAATGAAGTTGCTGAAAACCCAGGTCCTTTTCCAGCAAAGGCAGGGTGTTGAATTCGGCCCGAATCAGCAGCCCCAGTATGACAATACAGTAGATCCCAAATAAGGCGGATTTCATAGCACCTCCGCCCAGATCAGTTCCACACGGGATTTTTTGCACACATCGCGCACGATCAGACGGGTTTGCATCTGGAATTCGGTGGTGCGACGGGACTGCATCCAGAAATCAAAATTTTCACCGGAGTTTTGGCACAAAGATTCAATCTGGGAAAGAAACACCAGCGGGTCACACTGCGTCCGGGTGGACGGGGCTTTCACAAAGGGATTATACACTTCCTCGGCTCTGTCCTGATGGCGAATCAACAGAGTGTCGCATTCCATGCGGGCATCCAGCATGTTTAAGGACATCAACCTTGGTGCTCCCGAAGCGGCACTGTCTTTTACCAGAAGCAAGGGGAGTATCTGCAGCAGAGCCAGGGCCACAGTCAGGATCACGGCGGACTTTTTGTTTTGCAGGCTTTCATCCCAAAACGCCTGCCATGATTCCTGGTACAGGGGAACCAGTATGAAAATCCCCAGCAGTAACAGCATGGTCAGGGGATAGAAGTAGCCCACGATATGCCAGGAAAAAGCATGGAATAACACAAACTGCGCCAATGTCAGATAGCGAATCCAAGGGCGCTGGCTGAAAAGCCCCACGACCAGGATGCATTCCAGGATCACGGCATAGATCAAGCTTGCGTGCTGCAAAGGGGCCGGCAGAAAACTGGGATGAATCAAAGACACACCGGAAAGCCATTCGGGATCCAGCTTCAGAATCCCGGCGCCCCAGTAAAAGATTCCGATAAAGAACGGAATCACTGTGGTTTTGTGTGGCAGGAACAGGAACGCCACCTGCACAAAGAAGCTCATGTAGTGATAGTTCCCCATCAGTCCATAAGACAGGCTGGTAAAATAAAGCTTCATTCCCAATAATGCCAGCAGTAAGCCATACGCGGGTTTGATCTTTTTTGTCAGAAATAGAACGGCCGTAAACAAACCCAGTCCCGCATAAATCTGCAGATAGGTCGATGCTGTTCCGGAGTTTAAAAAACGCAGGCTTTCACAATAGGGCAAAAACGGCCAGCATAGTGACGAGGATCTGTCGGCACTTTGGACCACCAGATCCAGCGATCGGTCCATCCAGAAGTACGCCGACAGCACATGAGTCAAAGCCAGCAATGCACCATACATTTGCAGAGCCCGGGACTTCAGCAGCTCTTTCATGGCTGCTCCAGAATCGGCAGGTTCCATTTTTTCAGCATTGCAGGATGAACTGTCTTTGCCGTCGCAGCATCCACTGAGCAGCTTTCAAACCTGACACCAACAAAGTCAGCGCGGC
This sequence comes from Bdellovibrio bacteriovorus str. Tiberius, assembly GCF_000317895.1. Classification (NCBI taxonomy): domain Bacteria; kingdom Pseudomonadati; phylum Bdellovibrionota; class Bdellovibrionia; order Bdellovibrionales; family Pseudobdellovibrionaceae; genus Bdellovibrio; species Bdellovibrio bacteriovorus. Next base: position 2,965,673 of record NC_019567.1, on the reverse strand, counting down.
TGAGGTCGGAATTTATAAACCGTGTGTTACTGAAGGTGCCACCCAGAAAGCGGGCGCCATCCAGACGGACCTTTCTGAATGTCGAATTCGTGAACCGGCAAAGATCGCACTTCAGTCCGCTGAGGTTTGAATCCACAAACTCAACGTCAGTGAACTCAGAACGGTTGCTCTGGGTGCCCATAATGCGGGTGTTTTCAAATCGTGTGTTGGTCAATGCGATCTGCATCCACGTGTTTTGCGCCAAAGAGCTGTCTTTGAAAGTGGCATTGATCACCTGTGCGTAGGCCAGGGCTCTTTCGTTAAATTCGAGATTAACCATTTTTTGACCGCTCCAGGGAGAAGCGCTGAGCGAAGTGGCTTGGGCACCACTGGTCCAGAGTAAGGCAATGAAAAGATATTCCGAATAAAACCGATTTCTCATTGTGAGATAAATGATGGCACCTTTTTAATATCAAAACAATCCAGTTTTACCAGAATAATCCGATAATATATAAGATGAGTACTGTACGTCTTGGATTGACCATCATCATGCTTCTGTCGCTTTCGGCGTGTATGAACGCCGATCTGGCTATTCTTACAAGTAAGCTTACTCAAACTCAAAGCTTGAATGCCGCCTATAAGTCCACATCTTTGGTGCCGGTGCGCTGGTCGACAGCGGATGCGGATATTCCACCTGATTATTTGAAGCTGGAAGCATCCGCCGACGGAGGCAACACCTGGCTGGTGATTCAGGAGCGCATGTCCAACTCGGGTGCCTATGATTGGGATATTTCCCATTTGGCTGATGGCAGCACACACCACTTGCGGCTGATAGCTGTGGTGCGAGATGCCCGTGAAACTTTGCAATTGGGTTCGTTCCTGATTGATGATCAGCCTCCGGTGGCCGGGGCGGATCAGATGGAGTTGGTGACTGAAGACACCGCAGGTCCGTTTGTTTTAAACTCACCCAGTGACAATGATCAGTACAAAATTCAGATTGTCACAGCCCCGACGCGCGGTTCGTTGTCCGGCTGTGGTGGCAGCAGTGTTTTAAACTGCACCTACATTCCTTCTTTAAATAACGACATTGATGACACATTCACTTACAAGGTTGTGGATCGCGCCGGAAATGAATCAGCAACGGTCACAGTGACTTTGGATTTGCAGGCGGTGAATGATGTGCCGGTAATTACGACTTTGGCCTGTGCCGGCAGTATCGGTGAAAACTATGCCTATGCCTGCGGTATTAATGCGACAGATGTGGATCTGCCATCACCATTGACCCTAACTTATCATCTGGACGGTGCAACCACCTGCGGACCTTGGCTGGGAATTGATGCCAATACCGGCGCGGTGACGGGCACACCTTCAGCCGCGGAAGTGGGAACCACCTGTCATGTGGCGGTGTATGCTGAAGATGACGTCGCAGGACAATCTGCGATCTTTGCCTGGGAGCTCGAAATAACCAATTCGGCACCGATCATCAATGTTACCGGCGGACCTTACAGTATTTCTGAAGATGCGGCTTTGGCCGAAGTGATTTCCGGCGCCAATGTTTCTTCCATCGAAGAGGCGGGCAGCACTTATGCATTGGTGACGCCGACCGTGGCCGGGGATCGTTGTGAAGATCACGCGATGGCGCCAGTCGTGACAAACTATAGCATTGACCCGGTGACCGGGGCGTTTTCGTTCCAGCCGGCGGCAGACTATCAAGGTGTCTGTCAGATTCGTATCGCTTTGACGGATGCGTTTCCTTCGACAGGTTATGCGGATGTGGCCATTACGGTGAATAACGTTCAGGATGCTCCTGCGATTGCCGCAGGTTTGACTCCATGTTCAGCCAATGTCGATGAAGATGATGAATACAACTGCATCGTGGCAGTAACCGACCCGGATCCTGAAACAGTGACGGTGTCCCGGGATGTTTCAGATACGTGCACCTGGTTGACGGCAACACCTTCCGGCAATGGTCGCGTGGTGACGATCAACGGGACACCAGATGATGATGACGTGGGAACCTGCCGTTTGGCCATTCATGCTGAAGATCCTCAAAGTGCCAGTGATGTTCAGTTTATCGATATCACAATTGCAAACACAGAACCGACGCTGACGATCGGAACACCGGCTGTACTGACTGAGGATGATCCCTTGTTCTCGGCTTTGGTGGATGTGCTCACTGCGGCGGGTGTAAGTTCTTTGGATGAGGGCTTGGGCACTTATTCCCTGGACTATACGGGTTTGACCGGCACTGCTTGTAATGACACTTCCGTGGTCGTGACACCTGCGACCGACTTTGTGATCAGTGCTGCTACCGGCGCTGTCAGTATCAAGCCGCGGGCCGAATACTTCGGAACTTGTTACGCCAAGATTCAGTTTGATGACGGCAATGCAGCGGGGAACTCGGTGGTCGAGCAGGAAATTGCCATCATCGTGCAGCCGGTGAATGATGCGCCAGTGATCACGTCGATTCCCACGACACATGAAATCCTGCTGACGCCGGGGTCGGCAACGCCTTCAAGCATCTCGTTGACGGTGGATGTGGGGCCCGCCAATGAAAACACTCAGAATCTGGAATTGATCTGCACCAACTCCAACACTTCGCGCCTGACTGTGGATTGCACGCAGACACGCGTGGGGGATGGTAATCTGACGGTGAACCTGTCAGCCAGTGCGGGCGTTGATGCTTCGGCCACAGTGACTGTGAAGGTGCGTGATAACGGAGGTGGTAGCAATGAATCAGCTGTGGCAAGTATTGCCGTTTCAATGACCGATGCCGTGGTGCTGGCTCCGATTGCTGCCGACACTTTGAACTATAATATTTATGATCAGGCTGTGGCTCAGTACAGTGCAGCCGTGGCCGCGTCGACTCGTACATTTGTGGTGCGCGTGAATCCGACAGTGAAAGTGTCCAGCAATGATCCCGCTTTGCCAGCAATGCGCACGGGATCCTTGGCGGCCACTGCGCGGGTTCGTTTGATCAACGATGGATTGATCATTGGTGCTGCGGGTGCGGGCGGGCTTGCTCCGGCAGCAACTGCAGGGGCGTTGCGCATGGGGCAGCACGGAGGAACAGCATTCAAAGTCGAGGCCCAGTACGCCAACGTCACGATCTTGAACAACGGAATGATCTATGGTGGTGGCGGCGGCGGCGGTCGCGGAGGCACGGACAACAGTGATGTCGGTGCAGGCGGTGCCGGAGGCGAGGGGGAAGGACCCGCAACTGCCGCGGTGAGCGGGACAGTCGGAGCTTCCAGTGGTGGTACCGGCGGATCTCCTGCCACAGGAGTTGCTGGTGGCGCATCTCCAGCTGGTGATTACACTCCTTCCAACGGAGTGGCGCGCACTCAAGGGGCTGCCGGTCAGGGTGGAAGCACTTGTTTGATTGGTTCTGCATTGGGAAACAATCCCGGCGAAGCGTTCTTTGGGCGCGGAGGATTCGGCGCGGGCTTTGGCGGTGGTGCCGGAGCTTGTGATATCACCTTTGGTGGCGGAGGCGCTGGCGGTCACTTCGGCGGTGGTGGTGGATCCGGTGGTCTTGCGGATATGAACGATGCTGGAAATCTCAACACCGATACCAATGGCTACAACGGTGGTAATGGGGGAGCCGCGATCGAAGTTCCCAGTGCCGTCAGTGTGCCTGCTGATATTGCGATTTCAATTGTTCCAGGTGGCGGCAGTCAGATTGCCGGTTGCGTGTGGAATGATATTTCAGGAACCTATCTTTCAAATGTGGCGAGCGACACAGATATCAACAACCGTGTGTTGACCTACTCTTCCACAGCCAGCCAGAACGTTAACAGTCCATCCGGGTTGAAAATCTGGTCAAATGGGCGCGGAAAAGCCTATCGATAGCTATGAAAAAGGGGGGTTTTTAGACCCTTCCAGACCCCCTTTTTAAAGCCTATCAGTTCCTCGCATTTAAATTTACGCCAAGCATCACTAAGCCTTAAGTCTTGCTTTGACCCCCTGCGTTCGGCTTAACCTATCAAAGTCATTCATTAAAATTCGTTAACATCGTGTAAGGACCAAGCGACTGTGAGCAAAATTACCAAAAGTAGCACAGCTGAATATTTTGCTAAGAACCTCCAGCAGGTGGGTTTTTCATCCCCTTTGAAGGCCGTTTTGACGACCTTGAAAGAATCCGTGGATAACTCTCTGGATGCGTGTGAGTCTGCCGGCATTCTGCCTGATCTACTGGTTGAGATCTCCAAAGTGGGAGCAGGCTCAACTAAAAATACTGATTTAATTCGCATCGTTGTCGAAGATAACGGCCCTGGTATCGAAGGTGAAGACCTTGCCAAGGTTTACGGTGAATATCTGGCGTCTTCCAAATTTGGTCGTGGTCAGTGTTCTCGTGGTCAACAAGGTATCGGTATCTCTGCTGCGACCACTTGGGCGCAGATGACCAATGCCCGTGGTGTCAGTGTTGTTTCCAAAACCAAAAAAATGCGTAAAGCGATTTCCGCGCAAGTGGATGTCGACATCAAATCCAACACCGGTGTTCTGAAAAACAAAGAAACACTGGATTGGGATCGTGAACACGGCACCCGCGTTGAATTCGTTCTGGATGGACGTATTCAACTGAATGGTGACGGCGGTCTTTTGACTTACATTGAGGGCACCATCCTGGTGAATCCTCACATGACCATCACGTACAAGCTGACGGACGCCGACTTTGTGACTGTGACTCGCGTAAGCACGGAAGTGCCAAGAGTTCCGGAAGCATCTTTGCCCCATCCTCATACCTTCAAACTGGGTGAGTTCATCACGCATTCCACTTTGTTCGGTAAAACGACGCTGTCCAAGTTTTTAAAAACGGGTTTCTCCCGTATTTCTGATCAGTCCATTTCTGATTTCGTGAAAAAAGGCCTGCCAAAGGGTCTGCTTGAGAAGTCTTTGACTGCTTTGAGTGAAGAAGACTTCAAAAAAGTCTTCCAGGCTGTGCAAAACACAGACTTGATGGCTCCAAGCACGAAGTCTGTTCTGACCGTGGGTGAAGAGGCGTTGTCCAAATCCATCACTCGTCTGGGCGAAATCGACTTCTTCGCGGTTGTGACCCGTAAACCGACCATTTGCGACTTCAAACCGGTCGTGGTGGAAGTGGCATTGGCGCGTTTCAAAGACCGCAATCAGCAAAATGATTCCCCGGTGACTTTGCTTCGTTTTGCCAACCGTGTTCCGCTGCAATTTGATAAATCCGGTTGCGCGATCACATGGGCGATTGAATCTGTGAACTGGAAAGCCTATGGCCTGGGTCAGCCAAAAGACTCTTTGCCACTGGGGCCGTACATCTTCGCGGTTTCCATTGTGTCTCCGTTCATCAAGTTTAAAAATGCCTCCAAGGAAACGATCGACGCTTCCGAGGAACTGGTTGCTGAAATCCGTCTGGCATTGATCCAAGCCGGTCAAAAGCTGTCCCGTCACATCAAGAAAGAAGTGAAGGAAGCGGACCTTGAAAGAAAACTGGCGCACATCGAGCAGTTCGGTCCAATCCTGGTTGAAGGTTTGGCAAGAATCATCAAGGCACCAGAATCCCGTAAGAAAAAAGCCGAAGAAGGTCTGAAGAAACTTCTGGGCCGTGATTCCGAAGACGCGATGGCGGATCTGGAAGCAGCGGAATCCAAACTTCTTGAGCAGAAGAAACGCGACAAGAAAAAAGGCATCGCTCACGGTGACGAAGAAGAATTCGATGTGATTTCTTCCAGTGACCTGGTGGAAGAGGCTTCCGAGGAACCGCAGGGGACTAAAAAATCCACTGTGAAAACCACCACCAAAAAGACTGTAACCACTAAGAAAACCACTGGGAAAAAAGCGTAATGGCAAAACTACTCAGCATTCGCGATTTGAAAATTGATATTCCTAAAGAGGCCCGCATTCTTGCGGACAAGATGCTGAAAGACCTTGAGTCTTCCAAGCGTCCGGTTCTTGAAGCGGTGAAAACTTCTTTGGACAACTCTTTGTACAACGCCAAAGTGGGTTACCTGACTCCGGGTGATAAAGTTGTCCGTACCGAGCTGAACGTTTCTTCCGTACAAAAACTGGCGCGTGTGGTGTTCCTGTTGGAAATGCTTCTGCGCAATCTTGAAACCGGCACCGTGAATACGAAGCGTGAGCTTTATTACATGTGTAAAGGCGAGATCAAAGGCAACCCTCGTTTGAAACCTTTGGATTTCGACGATCAGCCTGAATCCGATGCGATCATCGACTTTATCGGTGATATGCTGGAAGTATACCGTGAAGAATTGAACGTTTTTGCCAATGACCGCGGTGGGCAGACTTATTCTCAGCAGCTGGTTGTGACTGAAACTTTGGCAGACGGGGAACGGGCCGTGATCGACCTTTCCACTTTGGGAACGTCACCGTTCCAGCCAAAGAACAAACCTCAGGCATTGAAGCTGAAGGCGAAAAAGAAAATCGACTTCTGTCTGATCGTAGAGTCTGAAGGTACCGCGAATACGCTGGTCACCATGGGCTTCACCAAGCGTAACAACTGTATTGTGATGGGTGCTCAAGGGGTTCCATCCAACGGTGTTCGTGGTTGGGCTAAACTGATCCAGGAAGAATTGGACGTTCCAATGTACTTCTTCGGGGATCTCGATGCGTACACCATGCAGAATATCTATCGTACTTTGAAAGCCGGTTCCGCGGCGTCTTTGATCCGTAATGCCGATTTCTCCGCTCCGAACGTAAAGTTCCTGGGCGTGTTGCCGGAAGACGTGAAAAAATACGATCTGCCTCACTACAAAGTGAAAGAATCCGATCCAGCTGAAGCACGCGCTTTGAAAAAAGCCAAAGACGCTTTGGAAAACGATCCGTTCTTCCTGGATAAAAAGAACAAGAACCTTTCCGATATCCTGCGCTGGTTGATCAAAGAAAAGATTCGTTGCGAGCAACAGTCCTTCTTCTCTGTTGACCCGAAAGATCCAATCAAGACAGAAAAACTGATCCTTGAGAAAATCAAACGCGGATCCTACGTTTAAGAGATTTTTAAAGTTAGAACCACCAAAGCCCCTGTCCTCATGGATGGGGGCTTTTTTTTCGGCGACAGCCCGCTGAAGCCCGCGGAACACTATAAACTCTTCAATTCCTCCAGCTATTTCCGGCATTTAGGCAGTTAGAAAGATGAAACTTCAGAAGGGTTCGGCAAAAGCCCTTTCGAAGTGCGGGGAATTTTGTTAAAAAACCCTCGAATTTTCAAAACGGGAGTTTTTCAATGAAAGCCATCGTATTTGCCTTTGCTGCGTTGTTTGTGTCTGTTGTCGCTCAAGCGGATGTTTTACCTGCAGTTGTTGCCAAGTGTTCCGGTCATCTGAATGACGACACGGCTGTTTCTTTCGTGATTCAGGACACAGCGGTTGTGAATTTGAAGCAAGGTATGCTGGCGACTTTCGATGGTGATTTCGCGGTGAACATGATCTGCAAAAAAGCGGATCGCCCAGAACAAAACATTCCGGATCGTTCGCCGGCTTACTCTTGCGTTGAAAACCGTGCAGGTGACGGCAAGTACATCATCAATCTTGTGTATGGTATCAGCGGTCGTTTGGTGGGTCAGATCCAGCAGGAACAAATCTTCCCATTGAAGCCACAAACCATCGGCTCGATCTTCTGCCGCTAGTCGGCCAGCCTCTTATTGTGGTTAGTTGATCAGAACCAAAGGCGTGCCGCGAATGTCGGCCACCTTTTGTATTTCACGGCGCCCGTTCAGCAGACGACGGGCTTCTTCCAGGGGATTCCAGCCGTGATCCTGTAAATCGCGCAGTAAGATGAAGGCGCGGCCTTGTGGTTTCAAAGCGGCATCAATTCCGCGAATCAAATTTGTAAAATCAGAATCAATAAAGAAGCGACAGCGGTTTTTAAACTCTGATGGCGATAGTTTTCCCTGATTGATGCGGAAGTAAGGCGGATTGCTCAGGATCAGATCATAGCGGGTGCTGAATTCTGGTGTCAGCAGGGACTCATAGTTCTGATTCACGAAATTCACGGAGGGCTGGTTGTCTCCAAACGCAGTCAGATTTTTTTCAAAGTGATCGCGGTAAACATCCTGCACTTCCATGAAATCAAAGCCGCAGGGATAGGCACGGTTTTCTGATTTGCAGTGATACAGAAAATCCAAGCCCACGATCCCGCAGCCTGAACACAGATCTAAAGCCGTCAGGGCGCTTAAATCCTCGTGCAAAAACTCAAACACCTGGCGCGCCAAAAACACCGAATCATGGGAAAAACGGTATTCCTCGGGTTGGGAGTAGTTAAAGGTAAAGTGCGGGTTCAGGGACGTCATCAGGGTTTAGGTTTTAGATTTCCCTCTGCCAAATGTCCATTTTTTCATTTCGCTTTCATTAGCGAAGGCTCAAATCTAAATTAATTACATTTGAGCCCATTTTTGGGTCCCTGTATTGAGTTTTCAGGGGCAAGAATCTATAAATTTGCCCTAAGGCCATGTCCAATAAACAATTCTCATTTTCTTTCACTATCAACCGTTCCCTGATCCTGTCGGTGCTTTTGCATGGCGGGCTGTTTGCGTTGGCGGTGGGCATGGCGGCACCCAGCGTGCTTCCTTTGCCCGTAGGGGTAGAGCTTCAGTATGGGGATGGCGGCAGCGTTCAGGCGCCCAAACAAGAACAACAGGTCAAAGTCCCTAAAGCAAAGGCCCCGGTGGTTGCTGATAATTCTGAAGGCCCGGCTGTTAAAACTGAAAAAGTGACGGAGTCCGCTCCGCAACCGGTTCCAAACGGCAAGACCGCGGGTTCTTTGGCGGGAACGTCTGATCAGGGCGCACTGGAAGGCCGTGAAGGGGTTGCCAACGGGATAGAGGTGTCGCCAGAGCAGCGTTACCTTTACGAGATCAAAAAACTGCTGGAGCACCGTAAGCGCTATCCAATGCTGGCAAAAAAAATGGGTCAGACGGGGAAAGTCACCATGCGCTTTACTTTAGCGCAAGATGGTTCACTGCTGACCAGCGAAATCGTTGAAAAGACACCTTATGATTCTTTGAATCAGGCGGCCCTGGATCTGGTCAAAGGCATTCACGGCTTAAAGCCATTCCCGCAGGAAATCCAAAGAGGTTCCTGGTCGATCACAGTTCCTATCGAGTACGTGTTGAACTAAAGAGCACGCCTGCGCTGCGAGAGCTTGCCTCCGCCTTGCGCCGGAGGCATTTAATCCGATTTTAAAGGCAGGGTTATTTGGTGATGCCCTGGAAGTTGCGGCAGAAGTACACGTTGAACGTTCGGGCGTGGATGCCGTTGCGGAACGTCTTCAGCGTTTCTTTGTCGCAACCATCCCACGCGGCCCACTCCATCGGATCGGCCGGATATTTCTCCGTGCTGACGAAGATCGCGTTTTGACCCTTCAGGTTGTTCATTTCTTCCGGTGACTGCATCACAGTATAGTGACTGACGGTAGAACTTAGCATGTACACTTTCTGTTTTGTGCCCCAGGTGGTCTGCGCCGTGTTTTCATAGCGGTGAGCCGCGATGAACGGCTTGCTGCCGCTTTCGGCGTGGATTTCACGCTGGCGACGGTTCACATAACGACCCAGGTCTTCCCAGCCGGTGAATTCGTTACTGAAGTCATAGGTGGTCTGCCATTCGCCATTCGGGTTGAACAGTTTGTACGCTTTTGGAATCCACGGATAAGCAAACGGTGTGTAGCTGATCAATGCCAGCAGCACAAAGAAGGCGCCAATACCCCAGGTGAAGATTTTGCTTCGCGCCTGAACAATTTGGCGACGACCCCACACCAAACCTTGAGACCAGATCGCCCCCGCACCCATCAAAAGCAGGGTGTAGGCCGCGCCACTCCAGTGAGGCTTGTATTCAGCCCACAGAGGCTGTGGATAGAAGATCGCGATGGAAGGCAGGGTCAGACACAGCAGGAATCTCCAGCGTGCCTCGTGGCGTTTAATGAAGGAAGTAATAAACGCCAAAGCAATCATCACGTAAAGGAACGGGGTTGCAAACAGCAGTTGCGCACCAAAGAACACCAACCAGCGGCCGATATCAAATCGCGCACCGGTGTGACGGTCATGGAACTGATACTTGAAGCCCGGCCAGTCATGCAGGTGATTCCACAGGAAGATCGGTGTGGCCAAGGCGGTCGCAATCAGCAAACCCACCCACGGCCAAGGCGTCAAAAGATCTTTGCGGCGGGACGGAGTCGCCAGCAGGTACAAACCAAACCCCGGTGCCAAAAGCGCGATGATGAATTTGGAATTCAGCCCCAGGCCCATCAGGATTCCCAGCCAGATCCAGGTTTTTTTCACACTCCAGGCTTTGCCGTCTTCACGCACGCCCTGCCAGAACACGTAGGATGCCGCCACCCAACAGAACATGAACGGAGGTTCGGGTGATGCGACATAGCCGCCAAAGCCCCAGAACGGGGACCATAGCAAAACAAGGCCGACAAAAATCGCCGCCCAGTCGTCAAACAAGTCACGTGTCAGTTTGTAAAGCAAGATCACGGTGCCGACAAAACACAGGAAGCCCGGCAGGCGCACACCCAGATAGGTGTCACCAAAAGCGCTGGTGGTGATGGCTTCAAGCCATGCAATCATCGCCGGGTGGTCGAAATAGGAAAGCTGGGGCCATTTAGCCCAGGACCAGTGGTAAGCCTCGTCATCGATCAGCCCGATATGAAGCGAGAAAAAAGCCCGGAAAATCAGTGTCAAAATGAACAGGATGGTGACTTTTTGCGAGAGGTTTTGCTGCTTCCAGAATTCACGAATCACAGGGGTGTCCTTGCTGGGGTGTTCGGTCATTTTGTCAAAGCTCTGTCGTAATATCTTGGGGCGTCGGTGGCAACCAAATTCTTGCCTACAAAGCCTCTCGGTGAGACTCTGCGGGGCATGAAATTGACCTTGATCGCTGTGGCCGGGTTGTTTGTGTTTTTGGGGTGCCAAAGTTTCCGTTATCACGACCCCCAGAAACCGCATCGCGGGGAAACCCAGTTTTATAACAACTATGACAATTCTCCGAAAGCCAGCTTCTGGAAGTGGCAGTGGGAACGTCTGACGGGGCCGCACAAGGACGAGCCGCCGTTCAATCCGCCTGTTCTGAAGACGGACACGGATTTTTTGCGTCAGAATAAAAACCAAACCACACTGACCTGGATCGGGCACAGTTCGTTCCTGTTGCAACTTCAAGGAAAAAACATTGTCACCGATCCGGTTTTTTCAGACCGAGTTTCGCCAGTCAGTTTTATGGGTCCGAAGCGTCTGGTGGCGCTGCCGTTTGAACAAAAAGACCTGCCGCCGGTGGATGTGGTGCTGGTGTCTCACAGTCACTATGATCATCTGGATTTAAAAACTTTGCGTGATCTGAACAAGCAGAATCAGGGGAAGACCCTGTTCCTGGTTCCGCTGGGTAATGCCGATCTTTTGAAATCCGAAGGAATTGAAAACGTCAAAGAACTCGACTGGTGGGATCAGTTCACACTGGATGGGTTGACGATCACGTTCACTCCGGCCCAGCATTGGACTCAGCGCAGCCTTTGGGACCGCAATCAAAGCCTGTGGGGCGGCTGGCACGTGCAGTCAGAAAAATTCAAGTTCTTCTATACCGGCGACACTGGGTATTCGAAGGATTTTTCAGATGTGCACACCAAATTTGGTGATGTGGATCTGGCGCTGATCCCGATTGGCGCTTATGAGCCGCGCTGGTTCATGGGGCAGCAGCATGTGGATCCGGATGGAGCAGTTAAAATTCATAAGGATCTTCATTCCCGCCTGAGCATTGGGGTACACTGGGGCACTTTCCGTCTCAGTGACGAACCCATGGCCGAACCTCCTCAAGAGCTGGCAGCGGCAAGGGAACGTGCCGGAGTCGACGCAAGTGGATTCCGAGTGATGATGCACGGTGAAGTTTTGAAATTGGACAATAGAAAATAGACTTGGAGTTTGTGATGGAAAAGTTCCGCGTAGAAAAAGATTTGCTGGGTGAAAAGAAAGTCCCTGCGGAAGCTTATTACGGAATTCATACCGTGCGTGCGATGGAGAACTTTCAGATTTCTGGTGTCCCGGTAGGGGGCAATCAAAGTTTCGTGCGTGGTCTGGCGCTGGTGAAGAAAGCCTGCGCTTTGGCCAATGGTGAACTGGGCACAATCCCGGCGGATGTTTCCAAATCCCTGGTTGAAGCCTGTAACCTTGTTTTGCAAGATCCTAAAAAATGGGGTCAGCAGTTCCCTTCAGACGTGTATCAGGGTGGGGCGGGGACTTCCATCAACATGAATGCGAACGAAGTCATTGCCAATATCGCTTTGGAAAAGCGCGGTCTGCAAAAAGGCAACTATGCAGTGATCAATCCAAATGATCACGTCAACAAATGCCAATCCACCAACGATGCTTATCCGACGGCTTTTCGTGTGGCGCTGTATGAACACCTGAATGGCACTTTGGCGGCTTTGGATTCATTGGCTTTGGCTTTCGAGAAAAAAGGCAAAGAATTCCAGGGCGTTTTGAAAATGGGCCGCACGCAGTTGCAGGATGCGGTTCCGATGTCCCTGGGACAGGAATTCAACGCCTTTGCAACGTTGCTGAAGGAAGACGGTCGTCTGACCCGCACAGTTCAGAAATTCATGCTTGAAGTGAACCTGGGTGCGACGGCTATTGGTACGGGTATTAACACGCCTCCGGGTTATGCCTCTTTGGCCGTGCAAAAACTGGCTGAAGTCACGGGCCATTCGTTTGTGCAGTCTGAAGACTACATCGAAGCCACCAGTGACTGTGGAGCTTACATCATCATCTCTGGCGCTTTGAAGCGCACGGCAGTGAAGCTGTCTAAAATCTGCAATGACTTGCGTTTGCTTAGTTCCGGTCCGCGCACGGGCTTGAAGGAAATCAACCTGCCAGAAATGCAGGCGGGATCTTCCATCATGCCGGCCAAAGTAAATCCGGTGATTCCGGAAGTGGTGAATCAGGTCAGCTTTAAAATCATCGGCAATGATCTGGCAATCACGCTGGCCGCGGAAGCAGGACAACTGCAGCTGAACGTGATGGAGCCAGTCATCGCCTCCAGTTTGTTTGAATCATTGGATCTTTTAAGAAATGCCTGTGAAACGCTAGAGCACAAATGTGTGAAGGGCATCACCGCGAATGCAGAACGCTGCCGCGATTACGTGATGAACAGCATCGGTATCGTCACTTATCTGGATCCGATTATTGGTCACGATGAGGGCGATCGCATTGGGAAAATTTGCGCAGAAACCGGTCGCAATGTGGCTGAAGTGGCCTTGGAGCGCGGAGTGGTGACTCAAGCCCAGCTGGATGAGTTGTTTTCAATGGAAAATCTGCTGAATCCGAAATACGTCGGTAAGAAGCACTAACTGCGGCGTCGGAAAAGCACCTGCGGGTTCACCAGCAGGATGCCCACCAGCGCCAGCAGGCAGCCGATGCCCGTGGCTGTCAGGCGAATCATCGGGGTGTGCAAATCACCCCTTTCCAGATTGGGCATGTCCAGAATCAGCAAAAGCATTACGGCCATCACCGCCGAACCCAGCCAGTAGCTGCGGATGATGGACCATGGTCCCCAGAAACTGACCAGAGCCAGAATCAGAATTGCCATCCACAAAGGCGGCTCGGCATAGATGATGACATCAGCCACAACCACACCCACCAATGTTCCCAGGAAACGCTGAATGCTGCGATAAACACTTTGTTTGATTTCCGGGCGCATAATAATCAATACCGTGCCGACGGCCCAGTATCCGTGATCCACCTTCAACACATCCACGGCAATCAAACTCAGCAGGATCGCCAGAGCATAGCCCGTGGCGTACAGATGCCGCGACTTTTCTGTCGTCATGGATTCTTTCAGCGTGGTGCGAAGTCGTGCAAAAGGGTTGGGCTTGTGTCGGCGCAGAAACACCAAGATGGCCAATGAAACAAAAACGCATAGATAACCCAGGAAAGCATAACTTACGATCGGCACAAAATATTTTTGCAGATCACCGGCATAGGCTCCGGCCAGAACCTGAAAGATTGAAAACAACAAGGCCCGCTCAAGCTCTGCCCCTTTGCCTCCGCCCATCAGGCCCAGCCAGTACACCAGACCCAACAGCGTCGGAATGAAAAGAGCGTTGTGTTTGTGAGTCAGTATTCCCAGGGAAAGCCCTGCCGCCATCATCACAAAGGTAAGCGTGATCGTCCACAGACGATGCCCCAAGGTCCCCAGATGATCATTCAGGGGCAGCAGGAACCCCATCAGCGAACCAAAGATCGCCACGGGCAGTTGTCCCATCATCATGCCGACCACCAGGGGAAAGGCTGTCGCAAAAGCACAAACGAACATGCGAGGCCATGGAGATGGCATCGGCTGAATTCGCAGAACTTCGTCGATATGTTGGCGCAGACTCATGAAACTCAGTATACTACTGCTGAGGTGCCTTATGAAAAAGAAAATCAAACTTGAGCTGGTGGTCGATATTGTTTGTCCATGGTGTTATGTCGGAAAAACAACACTGTTCAAGGCCATGGAGTCTGTCAAAGATGAGTATGACTTTGATGTGAGTGTTCTTCCGTTTCAACTGGATCCTGGCACTCCGGCAGAAGGTGTTTCGCGTGCGGCGTATCTGGCGGCCAAGTTTGGCAATAGCGAACGTTTTCAAATGGCAGAACAAAGAGTCGTTCAAGCAGCGGCGGCAGCAGGCGCGGAACTTCATTTTGATAAAATGCAGGTGCAGATCAACACGATGGACTGCCATCGTCTGATCTGGTGGGCGGGCACCCGAAACAATCAGGTCGCGGTCACCAATGAAATTTACCAGGCTTACTATGCCGAGGCCCTGGATCTGTCCCAGCGTGAAGTTTTGGCAGGTGTGATGGCGCGAGTGGGTTATGACAAGGCTGACGTGTTGACCTTCCTGCAGAGCGATCAGGGTTTCAATGAAGTGGCTGCGCTGATTGATGAAGCGTATGCGCTGGGAATCAGTGGTGTGCCGTTTGTTATTTTAAATCGGGAGGCTGGAATTTCAGGAGCTCAGCCACTCGAGGTGTTTTTGCAGGCCTTTCAACAAGTTTAAGAACCGGGTGTGGGGGAGGCAGTGAAATATGAACTCCCGCAGGTGCCTTCAGATTTAAGAACCATTTTTTGTAAAGGTGATCAAACTGACCGGTGCGTTTGATTTCCTCAAAGGCCGTTTTCCATTTTGTGATCGTCAAAGGTGCAGTCCCCCGCGAAAAGGCAAAGTACAACGAGCTGTGACTTAGTGACAGAACTTTGACGAAGGGGCTGGAAGTGTATCCCGCGCGGCGGAAAAGTTCGGCGACCGCCAGTTCATCATCACAGATGGCATCCACCCGGCCCGTCATCAGCATTTTTACGGCGTTAACCGATGAATTCACCGGAACGATGTTGCGAAAGCCCTCTTGTTCCAGAATATTATGAAAAGCCGTGCCCCGATGAGTGGCGATGCGCAGTTCTTTTTTCAGGGATTGCAGGGTCACTTTGCCAAGGTCATAGGTGCCTCGCACATAAATGGCGATTTCACCGTTGGCAATGGGACCAATCAGCGTGAAAAGTTTTTCGCGTTCGGGATTGCGGACCACCGTGAACAGCAGAACGTCCGGCTGATTCACGGCAAGGTGATAAGCCCGCGGCCAGGGCAGAACTTCAATACTTTGTGTGAGCGACGCTGATTTTTGAATCATGCGCGCCAGATCCACAGCCATGCCTTCGGCGGCACCCGATTTTTCATAGGTAATAGGAGGCCAGTGCTCGGTCACAATTCTTAATGGAATTTGTGAAGACCAGCAGGGCTGCGCCAGTGGCAGCAGTAAAAAAATAATCAAAAAAAACAGCTGCGACATGTGTTAATCTTATCACAGATCAAACATCGGTGGAGGAAGAGCTATATGCCAGTCCTGTCGAATATCAAGTCTGCTCACGTTCCAGTGAAAATCTGGTCCCCGGAATCCGAAGTCGAGTCACAAGCACTGAAGCAACTTCAGAATGTGGCGTCGTTGCCATTTGTATTCAAACACGTGGCTGCAATGCCTGATGTGCATCTGGGAATTGGAGCCACAGTCGGAAGCGTGATCGCCACCAAGGGCGCGGTGATCCCGGCGGCTGTGGGTGTGGATATTGGTTGCGGTATGATTGCCGCTCGTCTGAATGTGAATCCGGAATTGGTGCTGCATGATCTGGATCGCCTGCGTGCCGGAATTGAACGTGTGATTCCGTTGGGGCATGAATCCAACAAAAAGCTGACCCAGGAAGTGCAAAACTGGAAGGGCTGGAAGAACATGCCTGAGTCCGTTTCATTGTTGCGCTTAAAAGACCGCGCCGCTCACCAACTGGGAAGTCTGGGTGGAGGCAATCACTTTATTGAAATCTGCACCGACGAAGAAGGTGCCGTGTGGGTGATGCTGCATTCCGGTTCCCGCAACGTTGGTAAAAGTCTGGCCGAAGAACACATCCGCGAAGCCAAAGGCGAAATCGCAAAGCTGGCGGTGAAGTTGCCCGATCCGGATCTGGCTTATTACCTTGAAGGAACCACGGAATACGAAAATTACATGCGCGATCTGGAGTGGGCACAAAGTTATGCTCTGGAAAACCGCGAAGAGATGCTTCGCCGGGTGATGGAGGTGATTTCCCATCACGTCGGGAAAAAAGGGGCGCCGCTGCCGTATTCCCTGAAGGTCAATTGTCACCACAACTATGCCACGCGCGAGGTTCATTATGGTGAAGACGTTCTGGTCACCCGCAAAGGGGCCGTGCGCGCAAGGCAAGGGGATCTGGGCATCATTCCCGGTTCGATGGGGGCCCGATCTTACATCGTCAGGGGTAAGGGCAGTGCCGAATCTTTTGATTCCTGTTCGCACGGGGCGGGTCGGCGCATGTCACGCTCGGAAGCCAAACGTCGTTTCAGTCTGGCGGACTTGCAAAAACAAACTGCGGGGGTGGAGTGTCGTAAGGACGCCGGGGTCATTGATGAGATTCCCAGCGCTTACAAGGACATCGACCAGGTGATGAAAAATCAAACGGATCTGGTCGATGTGGTGGCGGTGCTAAAGCAGGTGCTGTGCGTGAAAGGCTAGTTGCGTTTCTTGCGGGACTGCTGGCGGTGAGCTTCCTGCCAGTTTTTTCGGTGATGCACTGTCTGATGCTTTTCAATTTTGGTTTCTGGCAAATGTTGTAGATCTGCTTTCAGTTGTGAATGCAGTGGCAGCAAACCTACACCGGACATCAACAGATCCCGGTACTGTTTTCCGAAACCTTCTTCAACGTGATTAATCAAAAGTTTTTCGATTTCCGCGCGAGCCACACCGGCGTCTTCTTCAGAAACGTGTTCCAGTTCGGTCAGGATATCGATATCGGCCATCAGGGAGGTCAGTTCGCGCAGCCACAAGTAGCGTTCTGCGGTCATCAAAACCTGGAACCATTCTGTCGGAGCGGCTTGATAGCCCACTTCGCGGTCGAATTGCTCTTTCAGAGAATTCAATACTTCTTTTTGCAGAGCCCACAGGGCTTGACGGACTTGAAGAGTGGCAGAGTGATGAGCTGATTTGGACATGGGGTAGGGCTCCTGGTTCGCTTTTAAAAGCCGATCCTAGCGTATTTTATCGCCAATGACATCTACTTTTAGCAGCTCTGCAGGAGCCCAATTGGGGTTCTTAAGAAACTAGCGGCAACGTCTCCATTGCAAGTGGTAGATCAGGCCGGAGCTGATGTCGGCGCTGTCCACTGTTGCCAGGGTTTGTTCGCCACGGGCGTTGGATTTAGCCATCATGGATGTGTTGACACGCAAGTTCACGTTGGCTCCGCACGGCGTCCAAACCATAGTGCTGGCAATCAGACCGTCAGAAATAGTGTAACTGTCGTTCACCGGACCCATGAACGTGCGGCTGATTCTTGGACCACGCGCACCAGCCCAGAAGTATTCCGCATCAAAGCGTGACATACCACCACGAGGCACGAAGTTGAATCCACGGTAATCGACCTGGATGACTGCCACGCTGTAACCACTTGGCACTGTCACTGGGACAGAGATGTTACAGGATTTGCGATCCATGGATCGGCCACTGCCGGCTTCCGCCACATAGTTATCAAACAGGATGCTGAGTGCAGAAGCATCCGGACTCACAGTGACACTGGCGCTTCCCGCAGGACAGCCGGTTCCACCGTAGGCTGGTTGACCCAGGCGAATTTCCTGAGCGTTGGCTTGCAGACTCATTGCAGAGATCATCCCCGCGATTGCGATCAATAGTTTACCTTTCATAAATCCCCCTTGTGATTATGACATTGTTAGTTCGTTAATTTGGTTTTGAATTTTAATTATGGGAAACGCGGCGGTCTGCCAGGATTGTTCGGTCGACCCGGTCCCGGATCACGTCCTGGTGGCTGATTGACGCCACCATTACTTGGTCGGCACGTCTTCCAGGCCAGTTGGTATCTTTGTGACTGAACCTGACCGTCGATGCTGTCCAGAGTGATCTGGGCGGTCAGCAGGGACGACAGGTTCAGGTTGCGGGCCATCAGATAAGTAGTGATGTACAATGATTGAATGGAGTTGGCGTTACATGCCGCCCACGGAGCGACACGGCTGTCGACCTGATGACGGATATAGTAAGTGTCGTTGTAAGGTCCGCGGAATTCCTGTGCGCGGAAGTTGTAAGTGCCACCGTTTTCATAGCCCGGGCGTTCGTTGCGGGGCTTGCTGCCATCGAAAGAATAAAGCGCCTGGTGAGTCACCATCGTGCCGGCTTCGGCGTAAGCAAAGCCGCGATAGTCAGCGGAGGTCACCGCGAAAGTCCATCCCGCAGGCACCTGGAAGTTCACCTTCAGTTCGCAGTTCAGGCGAACGATCGGGCGTTGCATGGTGGATTCAGCGATAAAATTGTCCAGAAGCAAAGAGAACGTCTGCGCATCCGGAGAAATCGTGGCGTTGTAAGTGCCTGCCGGACATCCAGTACCAATTGCCTGAATGCTGTGAATGCGGATGCCTGGTGGCGTTTGGGCCAAGGCTGCCGGTGCAGACATTAATAGAGACATTCCAAGTAATGAAGTGATTCCCCGCCAGATCATAATGTTTCCCCCCAGAAACTGGTGACATCGGTCACCTGGGAATCCATATAGCAAGGGCCGGGCCAGCGCTTTCGGTGGCAGCGTGGCTCCACCTCTGTCATGACGCACTAGCGAGACTGGTGTCGTTCTTCGCTCAGTTTTTGAATATGATTTAGCAGGTCGGCTTTACGCAGGGGTTTGATCAGATGCAAATTGCAACCAACGGAAAGACTGCGATCAATTTCATTTTTCAAGGCAAAGGCGGTGAGTGCCCAGATAGTCGTAGGCGGTTGTTTGTGTTCTTGTTCCCACTTGCGGATCTTCTGGGTGGCGGTAAAACCATCCATCACCGGCATCTGCATATCCATCAATATAAGATCAAAGCGCTGCTTTTGTGCCAGCTCCAAAGCCTGGCGTCCGTTGCTGGCCTCGGTGATCTGGTGAGGGGTGTTTTTCAAGTAAGCCTTGATCAGCAGACGGTTGTCATCGGTGTCATCCACTATAAGAATGGACAAAGGTTCCAGCGTCGTTGGGGTTCCGGTGGATGCCGGGCCACTGTCTTCGGACGGACTTTGCATTTCTTCCTGCACATCGCGCAGCCAAGGCAGTTCCAGGCTGAATGAAAAACGGCTTCCGCGGTGCAGTTCACTTTCAATGGTGATGTCACCATTCATCATCTTCACCAGTCGTTTCGAGATAGAAAGCCCCAGACCCGTGCCGCCAAACTTGCGGGTGATAGTTGAGTCGGCTTGGGTGAACGGCTGGAACAGTTGTGGGATCTTGTCGCGCGGAATGCCAATGCCGGTGTCACTGACATGGAAAATCAGATTGCCGTCCAGTTCGGTCTGGTTCTTCATCAGCTCCACCCGGATTGAACCGTCCGTGGTGAACTTCAAAGAGTTGCTGATCAGATTTGAAAGCACCTGGCGGATGCGGGTCGGGTCACCCATGAAAATACTGTGGGTGTCCTCGCTGAGATAAACAGTCAGTTCCAGATTTTTTTCGCGGGCCTTCAGTTCAAACATCTCGGTGATGTCGGCCACCAGACTGTGCAGATCAACTTCGGTTTTTTCAAGTGTCACCAGGCCGGCTTCGATTTTTGAAATATCCAGAATGTCGTTGATGATGCTTAAAAGATTGTGGCCGGCTTTTTTGGAAATCTCCACATAGTGCTTCTGATCATCATTCAGCGGGGATTCTTCCAGCAGGTCAGACATGCCGACGATCACGTTCAGCGGAGTGCGGATTTCGTGGCTCATGTTGGCCAGAAACTCGGATTTTGTTTCTGACGCCTTTTTCAGCTGCACATTCAGATCAATCAAGTGCTGGGTTTTTTCATCAACGATTTCCTCCACCGTGATGATGCGGTTGGCGATGGTCAGCAGCAGGGCGCAGATCAAAAACACAAATATCAGCGAGGTCAGCAAAAACACGGCGGCATTAAATGCCGAACCCTGGCGCAGGGACGTGTCCTGTTGAACCGTGATTTCCCACTGCCTGTCGCCGACCTCCAGATGGGAACTCCATTTGAAGTCCGCATGGAAGTCGTTTGCGGTGTCCGTGAGGGTGTCGACCATCAGTTCACGGGCTGAAGTATTGGTGACGTCTTCGATCAAAACACGATAGCTGGGATCATTCAGAACATCGGTCAGGTCCCGCAGAATACCATCCAGGCGCAAAACCTCCAGCAGCACTCCTTCAGGGCGGCCAATGGCCAGAAACAGATAGATGCCGCGGGCCGGGTGATTGAATTCATTCAGCTCCAGCGGGCTGGAGGTGATGATGCGTTTTTTATCCAGTGCCTTTTTTAGCAGGGCATTGCGATCCGGATGAGTGCCAAAGTCATAACCCAGGATCTTGCTGTTCAGTGCGCTGGGTTCGATGTATTCGATGCGAAATTTTTCAGGCTGGGTGCGGTCGTAAGGAATCCAGGCCAGTGCCTGAACCTCGGGACGGCGCGAATGCAGGGTTGTGGCAAATTCACGGAACTCCTGACGGGTCACGGTGGTTGAGCTGTCGAAAAAGCTCTTCAGTGAAATCAGCATGTCGATGTTGCCGTTAAAGTCCTTTTCCAGAACATTGAACGTGAACTCGGCCTTGCGCGTGAATTCGCCAGCCTGCTTTTCCTGCTCCGAGTGGGTCAGGTACTGAGAGGCAGACAGAATCAGCGCAAACGCCACGCACACCGGCACCAGAACTTTGGTGACAGATTTAAGCCAGTAGCGGCGCGACTGGGTTGAAAACATCAAAGCCAGCGGAGCAAAGATCAGGCCCCCAATGGCATCGCCGACGAACCAGTGAATCCAGTTCATCAGAATATTTTTCTGCGACAACAGGTCGTTGAAATACAGCAGTCCGACACCCCAGCCGGCGCTGAACAAAGCCGCAACGGGCCCGGATAAGAACAGGAACAGAATCACTTCGCGTTCAAGATAGAAGCGTTTTGGGAAATGGAGAAAACGTCGGATTAGCAGAGCGGCGATGATGACTGAAAGCGTGTTTCCTGCTGAAATCCCCAGTGGCAGCAGCAGATTTGAAATACTTTCCAGGTGGCGGGCATTGACCAGAAAGGCGCCAATCAGAACCCCGGGCCAGCGGTTGACTCCAAAAAGCAACAGCGCTGCGATACTGATACCAAATGGGGGCCAAACCAATGACGCATAACCCGGTGGCAAAGCCAGCAAAAGCCCCAGTCGTCCTGTCAGATAATACAGAACGAAAATAAGAAAGGTCTGAAAGGCCCAGGTCTTTAAAAGTCGGTGGAACATAAGTCCATTTTAACGATGTTCCAGAGGGGAAACAATCTATACCTATTTACCCTCTACCAAATGCCTTTTTGAACTGTTGTCAAAAGCGTGTTATGAATAGACCACGGTTAGGAGAATTCCATGTCAAACATCCCTGGGGTGTGCGCAAGCCCCGACAAAGAAACACAGCAATACGTTTTCAACCACACCATGCTTAGGATCAAAGACCCTAAAGCTTCGTTGGATTTCTATACCCGCGTTTTAGGGATGACACTGGTACGAAAGCTTGATTTTGCAGAGTGGAAGTTTTCCTTGTTCTTCCTGGCATATGTTCCGGAAGGCACCAATGTTCCCACCGATAATGAAGCCAATGCCCGTTATGCCTTTGGTCGGGAAGCAGTCCTTGAACTGACCCACAACTGGGGCACCGAAGAGCAGGAAACCACGCCGTACCATAACGGCAACACCGAGCCTCGCGGTTTTGGTCATATCTGTATTTCAGTCCCGGACATTCAGCAGGCCTGTGCCCGCTTTGAATCCCTGGGTGTGAACTTCCAAAAACGTCTGGGAGAGGGCGGTATGAAAAACATCGCTTTTGTCAAAGATCCGGATCAATATTGGATTGAGGTGGTTCAACCAGGTCTTCTGTAAAAACATGCGCAATCGTTGGCAAACTCTTAGAAAATGGATCTTGAAAGCAGTGCTGCTTTTTTTGGTGAGCACTCTGGGATTCGTTTTGCTGTATCGCTTCGTTCCGGTGCCGTTGACGCCACTGATGGTGATTCGTTCGGTCAGTTCGGTGTGGGGTGAAGAGTTTGTCGGCATTCACAAGGACTGGGTTCCGCTGGAAGAGATTTCGCCCTCTGTTCAAAAGGCTGTGCTGAAGGCCGAGGACTATCGCTTCTTTGAACATAACGGTTTTGACTTTGACGCCATTGAAAAGGCGATGAAGTACAACAAAACCCACAAGCGTAAAAAAGGTGCCAGCACCATCACTCAGCAGACGGCCAAGAATGTGTTTTTGTGGCCTCAGCGTGACTGGGTTCGCAAAGGTTTTGAAGCTTACTTTACCATTCTGATTGAATTCACCTGGCCCAAAGAACGCATCATGGAAGTTTATCTGAATGTGATCGAGCTGGGCCCCGGAGTTTACGGAGTCGAAGCGGCTTCACAGAAATACTTCAAGCGCAGTGCCCGCAACATCAATCCGTATCAGGCGTCTTTGATTGCGGCGGTGTTGCCAAATCCCCGCCGCTTCCGTATTGATCGCCCTTCCAACTATGTTGTCGGCCGTCAGCGCCGCATTTTGAATCGTGTGGCTCCGGCCATTCCCAAAGCGGCCGATGCTTCTGTGCTGGACTTCCTGGATCTGAAGTTTGACAGCGAAGAAGACGAATCCGCCAACTAAAATCCAGCGTCGAAGGACAGATTGCCTTCATCAGTAAAATCCCCAAGACTTTGACTAAGTCAGAAGGGGATTTATGCACCATCTTGTCCGGTATGTGCTTTTGCTGCTGACACTGGGACTGGTTGCCTGCGGAGCGATCTCTTCCGGCGGGGACAGTTCGAAGGATCCGGACACCAATCCGCAAAAGCCCGTGGACCCGCAAGAGCTGCACTACCCGAATGTGGATGCCGAGGTTTTCTCTGTCAGCTGTTATCGCTGTCACAGTCATCTGTTTGGAGTCACCCGCGGGGGCGTTGCTTTGGATTCCTATGCAGAGGCCAGCTTCAATGCCGCCAGAATTTATCAGGCCGCCATCGTCGAAAAGCGCATGCCTTTGGGGGGCATGCTGACCGTGCGTCAGTATGAACTGCTGAAAGCGTGGCTGGAGGCGGGGGCCCCGGCCTTCGAAGCCAGGGTTGCGCCGGACGCTTTGGCAGACTAGAATTTCCCCATGAGTTCAACCAAGAAAAAAGCCCAGATGATAAAGGCAATCAACGAACGCGGATGCCTGTTGGTGTATCCGCTGGAAAACCGCAAAGAGCCCGCCAGTCTGTGGTCCGAACTTTACCCGCGCACGAAAATGCGCTGGGAATGGGACCAGGATGGTGACAACCGCGTGGTGGAAATGTGGGTTTTGCGTGAAGAGCTTTCGCGCAGTGAAGAAGTCATCTATGCCAAGTGGTTCCGCAACCGCGCGACTTTTTTCTCGAAAGAAGTTTATCTGAATATGCTGGCGTATCTGGGAAGCTCACAGGGGCGCATTCAGTTGCCGCGTTCCAGTCAGGAAGCTCTGGACAGTTTTTTACTGGATTCCCCGCAATCAACCAAGGTGATCAAGGAAAACCTGGGCTGGCAGGGCAAATTGATGGAAAGCCATTACAATCGGGCGATGAAGCCCCTGTGGAACTATCTGTTTGTGGTGGGTTATGGAGAAGTGCAGGATTCCAGCTTCCCGTCGTTGAATATGGCCGCGGCCCAAAATCTGTTTGAAGACCTGTGGCTGCAATCCCAAAGCATCAATCCAGACAAGGCGGAAGCTTTTTTGGAAAACAAGCTGGGCTCTGACAATCCGTTTTTCAAATACGCGCAGAAGATGGTGAAAAGCAGCTCTCAGCTTTAGTTTCCTGCCTGTTGCCAGCGCTGTATTTCTTCAGAACCCGCAGCCCTCTTTTGCCTCCGTTTTAAAATCAGTAAAAAGTGATGTCATGCAAAGACATCACTTCATTCTTCTTTTGATTTCGGTTCTTTTCATTCACACCTCAGGCGCGCTGGCGGCCCCGCAAGTCAGGTTTCAAACCGAGTGTCAGCAAGGGCAGGACCGCATAGGTCTGTCCTTTGTGGGCGACATTCTGGTGCATGAAGCCTTGTACCGGGCGGTCGTCAACGGCACTCAGCATTTCAATCAGATCTGGCGGCGCACGGACCCCTTGATGATGAAAGCCCATTTTTCAGTCGGGAATCTGGAAGGCCCTGCGGCCCTGGGGGTCGACAAGCGGGGCAAGGATCACGGGGACGTTGGTTTCATCTATGACGAGGTCGTGTATTCGGGGTCTAATTTTTCCTTTAACTATCATCCGCGCATTTTGTCGGATCTGTATCGTTCGGGTTACGATCTTTTGACGGTGGCCAATAATCATTCGCTGGATCGCAGTTGGCTGGGAATTGATAAAACCATCCGGGCCGCACGCAATGTCGGAATTCCCACGGTGGGAATTCGCATGTCATCAGAACGCAGCGGAGCTTTTCATCAGATTGTTTCTATCGAAGGCTTCCGCGTGGCCTTTTTGGGCTGTACAGAAATGAGCAACGGTCACAACGACAGCAAAGATCAGGTGCTGTTCTGTTATAAGAATCCGGACAAGATGGTTGATCTGATTAAAAGCATCACCGCGGATTCCAGTGTTGATGCGCTGATTCTGCTGCCGCACTGGGGGCAGGAATACAAGCATTCTCCGGATTCACGTCAGAAAGCCTTTGCGCGACGTTATCTTGACGCTGGCGTGACAGCGATCATTGGTTCGCATCCCCACGTGCTGCAGCCGTGGGAAAAATATGTCACCAAAGACGGGCGTGAAACTTTGGTGGCATATTCACTGGGGAACTTTGTGGCAGGCCAGGCAGGCCTGGCTCGCAAAACCGGGTTGGTGGTTTATCTGGGGCTGGCCCGAACCGGGGGGCGGGTGAAGATCTTTGGTGCTTCTTACACACCGACATATCGCGACGGTACCGAGATTTATCCGGTCACGAAAAATCAGGCGGTTTTTGATCACGTTGCAAGTATGTACGGTCAAGAGCGTCGCTTGGATGTTGCCGGGGACCTGATGACTCATCTGTGCACGAAAAGTGAATGATTTGCACCGTCCTTCGGGGTTACACTTAAATCCATGAGCGACAAAGACAAATTCCCCGTGACTCTGGCCATTCGTGAACTGCAGAAGCATGACGTGCAGTACACCGGACATCTTTTTCCCTATGAAGAAAAAGGCGGAACGTCTCACTCTTCAAAAGAGCTCGGTGTGCCCGAGCATCATGTGATCAAAACCCTGATTATGGAAAATGAAAAGAAAGAACCCCTTGTGGTTCTGATGCATGGGGATCTGCAGGTTTCCACCAAACAACTGGCGCGCGAACTGGGTGTGAAAACGATTTCACCTTGCAAGCCGGAAGTGGCGGACCGCCATTCGGGTTATCAGGTGGGTGGCACGTCGCCTTTTGGAACCAAGCGCGAGATGCCGGTGTATATGGAAAAAACCATTCTGGATCTGGATCTGATATTCATCAACGGGGGCAAGCGCGGATTCCTGGTTTCAATGAAGCCCCAGGAAGTGCAACGGCTTTTGCAGCCCACGTTGGTGCAGGTTGGTGTTAAAGCTTCTTGATTACAATGGCCTTTGAATAGCTGTTTTCTTGTTTGTTTACATCTTCAAGATTCTCAAGATTGTCTTTGATGGACAATTTTTTGAACCCACATAGGCTGAAACCAGCGCTTGTTCGGAGGTTTCATGTCCTATGAGGGCGGTGTAAGAAAGCTTGTGGAAGTGATTCAGAACTTGTCTGCGACCCGGTCTTTGGATGAAATCACAAAGCTGGTGCGGACCGCGGCTCGGGTGATTGCCGATGCAGACGGAGCCACGTTTGTTTTAAAAGACGGGGATTTCTGTTTCTATGCCGATGAGGACGCCATCAGTCCCTTGTGGAAGGGGCAGCGCTTTCCGCTGGAATCCTGCGTTTCTGGCTGGGCCATGCTGCACAAAGAAACGGTGATCATCGAAGACATCTATCGCGACGAACGCGTTCCCTGGGACGCCTATCGTCCGACCTTTGTTAAAAGCATGATGATGACCCCCATTCGACGGGAAGCCCCCATCGGGGCTATCGGCACCTACTGGAAAGACCAAAGAGTTCCCACCGACGAGCAGCGCGAACTGTTGCGAGCTTTGGCAGATTCGGTTTCGGTCAGTATCGAGAATCTGAACAACTATAATGATCTGCAAAAACGCATTGAAGAACTGAAAGAAGCCAATCGCTCCAAAGATGAGTTCCTGATGACCGTGTCCCACGAACTGCGCACACCTTTGAATTCCATTATGGGCTGGGCCGAAATTCTGCTGGAGGCAAGTCCCGGGGACAAGGATGCGCGACTGGGTCTTGAAACCATCGAACGCAATGCGCGCAATCAGACCCGCATTATCGAGGACCTGCTGGATTCATCCCGCATTCTGCTGGGACGTTTTCACATGGAAAAACATCCGGTCGATCTGGTTGATGTGGTAAATCAGGCCGTGGATGCCGTTCGGCTGATGGCCGAAAAAAAGGACATCCATATCGAGATCGTCAAAGGTGTTGCGACCGCCATGATTCAAGGGGATGTCGAGCGTCTGAAGCAAATCGTCAATAATCTGCTGATCAATGCCATCAAATTTTCACACGCCAAAAGCCGCATTGAAGTGGCCGTGATTCGTCAGGGGCCAAGCTTTTCCGTGTCGGTGAAAGATGAAGGCGTGGGGATGGATGCAGACTTCATTCCCCAGGCTTTTGAAAGATTCCGTCAGGCCGATGGTTCGACCACGCGAAAATTTGGCGGTTTGGGTTTAGGGCTTTCAATTTCCCGACACTTGGTGGAAGCGCATCAAGGCACGATCATCGCGCGCAGCGAGGGCACAGGCAAAGGCTCGGAGTTCTCATTTTCAATTCCCGCCTGGAACAAGCAGGGTGAAATCGTCAATGAGGCGGCCACGATGGCGCCATCGCGCAACACCAAACCTTTGCAAGGGGCTCATATTCTGGTGGTGGATGATGATAAAGACTCACTTCAGGTGATGGAAACGGTCTTAAGAATCAACGGCGCAGATGTTGTGGCGGCAGATTCGGTCGAGGAAGCCCTGCTGTCTCAAGGAGTGTTCGATCTGATTGTGTGTGATCTGAGTATGCCCGGTGAAGATGGGTTTTCCTTCGCGCATCGGATACGCGCCGGGGAAACACGCTTTTCCCGACAGGTTCCGATGATTGCCCTGACGGCGTTTGTGGATAAAGGCAGCGAAACCAAGGCCTTGGGCGAAGGGTTTGACTCTTTTATGGGGAAACCTTTTGCCGTGCCTCAGTTGATTCGCAGTCTGGTGGAACTTAACAGTGCGAACTATACGCATTCGCGCAGTGATTGTGGCTGACACGCACTTGCTGTAAGATCAGGGGAATCATAGAAATCGAGTTTTTATGGCCTCTGCTGCTTCAGCGAATTCAGACGAACGATCCCAAAATCTTTTACTGTGGCTGGTCGCCATTGGTTTCTTCATG
Organism: Bdellovibrio bacteriovorus str. Tiberius; assembly: GCF_000317895.1. Taxonomy (NCBI): domain Bacteria; kingdom Pseudomonadati; phylum Bdellovibrionota; class Bdellovibrionia; order Bdellovibrionales; family Pseudobdellovibrionaceae; genus Bdellovibrio; species Bdellovibrio bacteriovorus. Next base: position 2,937,711 of record NC_019567.1, on the reverse strand, counting down.
GAGACCCTGGATTCCACCATCGTTAACACCGCACTGCCGGGGATGGCGAAGAGTCTGGGGGAAAGCCCCCTTTACATGCAATCCGTGGTGATTGCTTACTCCCTGACAATTGCATTGTTGATTCCCTCATCGGGATGGATCACCGACCGCTTTGGAACCAAGAAGGTTTATCTGGGCGCGATCCTGGTTTTCACCTTGGGATCTTTGTGTTGTGCGTTTTCTCAAACGTTACCGCAACTGGTGATTTCACGCGTGCTGCAAGGGGCGGGTGGGGCGTTGCTGCTTCCGGTAGGACGTCTGGCGGTGCTTCGTGCGTTCCCGGCGGATAAGTTTTTGCAAGCCATCAGTTTTGTCACCATTCCCGGCCTGATTGGGCCTTTGATCGGTCCCACGCTTGGTGGGTGGTTGGTGGAGTATGCTTCATGGCACTGGATATTTCTGATCAATATCCCGGTGGGGCTTGTGGGTTGTTGGGCAACCTATAAGCTGATGCCGGATATTCGCGGTGCCAAGGCATCGCGCTTTGATATTTCAGGTTATGTGCTTTTGGCTTTCAGTATGGTTTCCATTTCTTTCGGGATGGAGGGTTTGGCCGAACTGGGGCTTCGTCCCGGTTTGGTGATGATTCTGCTGGTGTTCGGTCTGGCAAGTCTTGCGGCGTACTGGCTGCATGCCGGGCGCACAGAAGCGCCGTTGTTTTCTTTGAATCTTTTTAAAATCGGAACTTACAACATCGGTCTGTTGGGGAATTTATTTGCCCGGATCGGCAGCGGGGCGATGCCGTTTTTGCTGCCTCTGCTGTTGCAGGTGGGCCTGGGTTATTCGCCTTCCTACGCGGGGATGATGATGATCCCAATGGCGGTGGCGGGCATTATGGCCAAACGTTTTGCCACGCCTTTAATCACGCGCACCGGTTATCGCAACATGCTGGTTGGTAACACCTTGCTGGTGGGTTTGACCATGGCAAGTTTTGCACTGATGTCGGAATCCCAGCCCATGTGGCTTCGTCTGGTGCAGTTGTTCTTCTTTGGCTGGGTGAATTCATTGCAGTTCACGGCGATGAACACACTGACCCTGAAAGATCTGGGCAGTGAATACGCCAGCAGTGGCAACAGTCTTTATTCGATGATGCAGATGCTGGCGATGAGTCTGGCCGTCGCGGCGGCCGGAGCGATGCTGACCGGGTTTTCGGATCAGTTTGGATCAGTAAATCACGGCGCTTTACGCACGTTCCAGTGGACCTTCATTTGTATGGGGGTGATCACGTGCAGTTCGGCGGCGATCTTCTGGCAGGTGCCGGTCGGTGAGCGCAAGAAAGAGCCCATCCCGCAAAGCGAACCGTCACTGCATTAGTAACCTTCGTCGATCATCATCATGCGCTCTTCGTTGCGCATAAGTTCAAACCACAGGTTGTCTTCGCCATCGACTTCCTTGCTGCGCACTTTGTATTCTTTCAAGGTGCCCTGCACAGATTTGTTGAAATCATTGTCTTTAAAATTCACCCGGATCGTGCCTGCGTCATTGTAAGTCGCGGCTGGTGTGAACTTCAGGTTCACTTTCATTTTCGGGTTGTGACGGGTCATGGTGGCCTGCCACTCCGTAACCGGGACGGCTTTTTTCTCTAGGGACGGGTCCATCACATACGGAACCAGTTCCGATCCTCTTTTCACCAGCACCACCGGGGCCACATGGTATTTCCAGTCGACGGTCATCCCATTTTTGGTGGGATTCGGGCGGCGCAGGCGCGGGGATTCATCTTCGTTTACTGACGCAAAGACTTTCAGCGGTGTGATACCCTTTAGCAGCATCAGGCGTGACATTTCATGGGCACGCTCTTCACATCCAGCGATGGAAAATTCAAAAGGGATGTCCCCTTGGGATTTAAGTTCGCTGAATAGTTTCTGAGCATCGGCTTCGCTCATCACGGTGGCCTTGTCGCCCTGAAGGGTGGCGGTGGCCACTTTGGCTTCAGTGGGCTTTTCGGTTTTGCACGGCACGCTTTCGCGGTTATTCAGATAGCGCAAGGTGGTGTCCAGGTTTGTCGCAAAGGACGACAGATCATCGGCAGCAAAGCCCGCCTGACAGAACAGCAAAAGAAGTGGCAAAATGATCTTACCCATGGGAGTCTTTTCGGCAGGACACCCTTCAGGCATAAGTCAGTTCACTGGATGATGGTCGGGGTTTTCACGGTATTTCCAAGGAGCGAATGAATGGCACAGCGATCTTTCCCGGCAGTTTACATGAGAGGCGGCACCAGTCGTGTGGTGGTGTTCAAGAAAGACGATCTGCCTTCGGATCCGGCGCTCTGGAATGAGATTTTTCTGTCCTGCCTGGGAAGTCCGGACAGTCATGGTCGTCAGCTGGATGGCATGGGCGGAGGCATTTCGTCACTTTCCAAAGTCAGCGTGCTGTCGCCCTCGGCACGCGAAGATGCGGATGTGGATTACACCTTTGCCCAAGTGTCTGTGACGGAAGCCAAGGTCGATTACAAAGGCAACTGCGGCAACGTCAGTTCCGCCGTGGGTCCCTTTGCGGTGATGGCTGGGTGGGTGAAACCCTCGGGCAATGAAGCGTGTGTGCGCATTTTTAATACCAACACCTCGAAAATCATTCATTCCTATTTCCCGGTGGAAAATGGCGAACCCGTGTTCGCGGGTGACTTTGCCATTCCCGGAGTCAGCGGCACCGCAGCCCCAGTGCGGCTTGAGTTCCAGCAGCCCGGCGGTGCGGTGACCGGCAAGCTTCTGCCCACCGGGCAGGTTCGCGAAACTTTGAAAGTTTCTGAATCCGAGTCCATGGAAGTCACGTTGCTGGATGCTGCGAACCCTTGTGTGTTTGTACGGGCGAAAGATCTGGGACTGACCGGAGCTGAAACGCCGGCGCAATTGGAAGCCTCAGTGGAACTGCTAAAAAAACTGGATCTGGTTCGCCGACTGGGCTCCGTGAAAATGGGGATAGCTCCGGATCTGGAAGCTGCCAAAAACTCGATCGCCGTTCCGTACATCGCCCTGGTCAGTGCGCCGTCATCAGACGGGATGAATTTTTCCATGCGCGTGATCGCCAGCGGGCAGCCGCACAAGGCTTTGCCGTTGACGGTGTCGTTGTGTGCCGCCGTGGCCGCCAAGATTCCAGGAACAGTGGTCAGCGAACTTGCCAGTGGTATTTCAAATGAAGTGCAGATTGGAATGCCGTCAGGGGTTTTGACCTTGAACGCTGACGTCACTCAGGAAAAGGGGCAGTGGACGGCGGTCAGTGGCAGCTTTTTCAGAACTGCGAGACTTTTGTTTGCGGGCCGTATCTTCGGCTGAAAACGGGCTTGATGTAAAAATTTTGAACAGCTGAATGTCTTCTGAACGATTTCAGCGGGGGAATATGGTGGCATAGCGGTTGCTTTAAGGGCTTCGGGCGATTTTGCCCTTTGGCTTTTGAGGTCCCTGTGAGCAAGACACGTTTATTATCCCTGCTGATTTCGCTGATGCTGGTGGTGCCCGCTGTTCAGGCCGCGCCGACCTGTGAATCTGTCTTTGCTCCCAGTGTTTGGAAAGAAAGTGGTGGCAAGCCCTTCCCGCAGGATCCTGCGACATTAAAACGTATTGCAAAAGAGCAGCAGGAAAGTCTGAAGGTGTCTGAATTCCTGATGCAGGAAATGATCCGTCAGTCGACGGCACTTAAAAAAGAAAACAAAGGCAAAACCATTGAGCTGGATGTTCTGTGTCTGGGCGCGGGTCCGCAGTGTGCCGCGGCTTCGTTGGTGCTGGGAAAAACCAATCTGAAATCCCTGGTGGTTGAAAAAACAGATCTGGTGGCCAAGACTTTTGCGGAAAAAGATTTCTATATCAACAGTATTGAAGCTCACCGTCTGTCCATGCATGAATTCCCGGGTGGGGTGGGCAGTCTCTCGCATCTGACGTCGCAGATGTATGCACATTCAACCCAGCTTGCGACTCATATCCAAAGTCAGCAGTATGTTTCAAAAGTTCCTGTGATGCTTGAAACCACCGTTGTTGCCGTGAACAAGGTGATGGTGGATGGCAAGCTGCAGATTGAAGTGGTGACCGATCAGGGTGTTACTTTGCGCGCTAAGAATGTGATTCTGGGAACAGGCCTTGGCGAAGTGGGGACCAAAGTCAAAGACGCCTCTTACCAGGCAGCCTTTGCGGAATTCCAAAAGCTTCATCAGGCCGAACCCACTGTCTTGCGCCCGATCATGAGCACCGACGCCTTCCTGGTGTCGTTGCGTGAAAGCCGTTTGCAGCAGTTGGGCGTGCACATGCCACGTGATTTGATCATCATTGGAAACGGTGATGGATCCCGTATCGCCATCGAGGGGCTCTTGAATCCGCATGTTAAAACTCAAGAAGATTTCAAGATTCAATGGATCGGCAACACCTTCCGCACAGCGGAAGAATACATTCAAAGCCAAAGCGGCTGGGATCGCTATGTTGATATGATCGTGCCGCAATACCAGAAGAATCGTGTTACGGGTTTGCCGGGTCATGTGGAAAAGGTCGAGCGTCTTGGGAATGGTCGCTATTTAGTGACTGCACGTGATGCGAAGAACAACATCGTCAGTCAGGCTGAAGGCGACATGATTATTGATTCCACAGGTTATACCAATCTGAATGGTCAGCTGCTTTCTAATGTGGCTAAAAGTCCCGAGCTGGTGGATGTTATGGGCCCTCTGAAAGAGCTGAATCTGTCAGAGACCGTTGTGGCCCGTCAGTATGCGGATGCCAGCGGGGAGAAATTGCCGATTTATGCCGTGGGATCTGCGGCAGGTAATTTGGCTAAAGACACAGAATTGGCGGGCTCTCCGAATAAGAATCCGGTGGCGATTTTCAACACGGTTGCAAGAACTTCGCAGTTCATCTCGCAACTGATTGGTGTCAAACCTCTGGAAAGCCAGCGGGGTGTTCGCACGGAACGGCCCGAGACCAAGACGTCTCAAGAAATCATCAAGGAACTTCAAGCCCGCCGCGGGGTTCATTAGGCCCTTAGCGTCAGCTTTCAATGAATTTGCGCAGCCTTGATACCATGGTTAGAATTTTAAACAATGGTATTTCTTCTGGTGTTCCTCTCATTGATGCTGACGTTTTCGGTTTGTACGGTCTTAAGTTGTTATCTGTGGCCGTATCGCCGACAGCTGCTGCATCGGATGATTCTGAGCATTCAGATAACCTATGCTGTCTGGTCCTTTTCAATCATCACCGTTCTGGTGATTGATGACATGGCCGTTAAAATCTTCATGACTCATTTGCGCCAGCTGATTTTGCCACCCTTGTGTGTGACCTGGGTGCTAGTGGGAACTGCCATCTTCCTTCCGAATGTGTGGGAAAAAATCAGGCGCTGGCAGTGGATTCTGTATGTGCTTCCTTCAGTCGTGATCGCGGCGAATCTTATCTCGATGCTGGGTTTTCCTTTTGCGAAAGACTGGATCTTCTTTAACTTCCGCTTGGTCGAGGGTTTTGAAGGTCTTCCTATCTTTGACCGCAGTCCGCTGCAAAAAACCAATTTGATGTACTCGTTCTTCTGGATTCTGGTTCTGTACCTGATTTATTTCTGGGTGCTGGCCACCAAGAAAGGCCCGCGCCGCTGGCATGCGTTTTACATGTTTCTGGCAAGTGTGATTCCAGTGGGGGCCGAAGTTCTGGGGCAGACCGTTTTTAAACTTCAGCCGCAATTTACCCAATTGACCGTCGCCGGGATTTGGCCTTCGATGCTGGCATTGAACTATGCCGCGGTTCGCGGGGATCTTCTGGAAATCAGCACCCTGGCGCAAAGAAGTGTGTTTGATCACCTGCCTAATCCGATCATCGTGCTGAACACCCATGGCGAGTTCTGGGACTGCAATCAGGCCGCGAAAAAGGTGCTGGATCTGGGCGCGACCGACTTTGGGCAAAGAGCCTCCCAGATTCCCGTGATACGCGAAATTATTGCGGGTGAAGAATCCTTTGAGTATGCCAGCCGATCCTTCCGAATTGTCGAACACACGGTGCACATGACCAAGGGGCCTGAAACCGCTAAGATCTATGTGTTGATGGATGTGACGGATCTGGAGGAAAGCAACCGCACTCTGCGCGAGCTGAATGCCCAGATTCTGCAGATGACCCGCTTCAGCCGCAAGGTGCAGACCGTGCTGTCCCACGACCTGACGGGTTCGCTTTCCGGCGTGCAGCTGCTGCTTTCCGGAGTCATCAATCAGATGAAACAAAGCGGGGATCAAACCCCGGTGGAGTCCCTGCAAAAGGTTCGTGATGCGAACAAGTCATCCATGAATCTGTTGCGTGATGTTCTGGCCTGGAGCCATGAAGATGAAAGTCAGCGCAGTATCGATTTCAACGGCCGCGTGAATGCTGCGATCGAGCAGTTGTCACCGCAGCTTATGCAAAAGAATATTCAACTGCACAAAGATCTGCCTGAGCATGAAGTCCATCTTTCGGGATCAGGCAAAGTGTTGGAGGCCGTTGTTCGCAATATTCTTTCAAATGCCATTCGTTTTAGTCCGCGTGAAGGTGTGGTGCGTGTGACCGGTCAAAAGCTTGAACGTCACATCGAGCTGAATATTCAGGATTATGGACTTGGGATGTCGCAGGAATTGATTGATGAACTGTTCAGTTCCAAAGCCGCGTCAATGGCCACTGGCGGGGGGTTCGGCATCGGTCTTCATTTTACAAAAGACTTTATCACCCAAATGGGGGGTGTGCTCATCATAGAATCTTCAGAGGGAGAAGGGACTCTGGTCCGTGTACAATTGCCGTTATTTGGTTGACCTGTTACTCTGAGCAGAGAATAGTTGGTAAAGCATGAGCACACTAGAGAACACACTTCAAAGTCCTGTATCGTTTTTTATTGTTGATGACCATCCGGTGACCCGTCATGGGCTGCGTGTGGCTCTGACTTCTTTGTCTGCAAAGATACAGTGTCTGGGTGAAGCTTCCACTGTGGCTTCCGCCATGCAAAATCTGAAAAGTCTTGATGTGAATTATGTGGTGCTTGATCACATGCTGCCAGGTCAGTCCGGTCTGGAGCTTCTGACGATGGCATCTTCCGCACGTCCGGATCTGAAGTTCATGCTGGTCACTCAGTGTGAAGATGCTGAAACCCTTGCCCAGTATCAGCGACTGGGTGTGAAGGTGTTGTTGTCGAAAGTTTCTGCCATGGATGTTCTTGAGGACGCGGTGAAATCCCTGATCCAGGACAAACACTATCTTTGCCCGGCTCTTGAAAAGGTCATGGAAGAACCACGCCTGACGAATGTGCTGACTCCGCGTGAGCTGGAAGTCGTGCGCATGATCGCGCAAGGCAAAACCAACAAAGAAGTGGCTGCATGTCTGGAGTGTTCTGAACACACCATCAAAACTCACAAAACCAATGTGATGAGAAAGCTGAATCTGTCAAACGCGGTTGAAATCAGCGTCTGGGCCCTGAAGCGCAATCTTGCTTAAAGGCCCTTCCGTTTTTAATTAATTAAACCTGTTTCGCGAACTGGACATCCAAAGAGATGCTGACGTCGTCACCGACCAGCACGCCACCGGCTTCCAAAGCCGCATTCCAGCTTAAGCCAAAGTCTTTGCGTTTGATTTTGGTCGTCGCAGAAATCCCGATTTTGATATTTCCATACGGGTCTTTCATTTCAGCAGTCGGGCCTTCCACGGCCAGAACCACTTCCTTGGTGATGCCATGAATGGTCAAGTCTCCGGTGACCTTCAGGTCGTCGCCATCTTTTTCCACTTTCGTGGATTTGAAATTCAGGGTCGGATATTTTTCAACATCAAAGAAGTCAGCACTTTTCAAGTGGGTGTCGCGCTGGGCTTCACGGGTGTTGATGCTGGATGCATCGATCACAGCTTCAATCGAAGATCTGGTAATGTCGGATGAATCCAAAGAAAGGCTGCCAGTCAGTTTTTCAAAACCGCCGTGAACTTTCGCAATCATCATGTGTTTGATCGTGAAGTTTGCGCTGGAGTGCATAGGGTCGATGTTCCATTTGGTAGTTGTCATAAGTTCCTCCTTCAAGGGGATGAGTGTTCGTTATGGATTCATCCTGCCACGGTCTGGATTGTTGCGTAAGGAGACATATCTGCAATATATTGTTGCAAATATGGAACTATCTTGGGACCTTGTTTCAAGATAAGATGGTCCGTATAAGGAGACTATATGAAAGTGGAAAACAGACTGAATGACAAATTCGTGCTGGCAATCCCCGGAGCCGGGGAAGGTGTTCTTTCGTATCGCCGGGGCCGAAACAATGCGTTGGATCTTTATTCCACTGTGGTGCCGGAAGCGGCGCGAGGTCAGAACCTGGGGGATAAGCTGGTGCGAGCGGCTCTGGATTTTGCCAAACAGGAAGGGGTGAAAGTCATCCCGACCTGTCCGTATGTGGCGCACTGGTTTAGCAAACATCCCGAAGAGTCGGGAATGTTGCTTTAAAGCTACTGAGGGTAAATCTGAAGGCCGTGTTCAAGGCCGAATTCAAGAATCTGATCCGGAGAAATTCCGGGATCATTGCGATGAATCCAGTCCGGATAATATTTCACATAGTGGGTCCCGGCGAAGCTCATTGGCAGGGGCTTCATGTTCAGGGCAATTCCCACCAGTTTGGAGCAATACGTCTTCTGGTTGTCCCAGACGAAATTATAATCAAATGGCAGTCCCATTTGCCCCAGCAAAGCCTGTTCGTTAACCAGCTCATCCGGGATTTCGACGCGAATGTGGCCGGCAGGCAGGTGGTGGGCAGGCACACGGCGGCCGCCTTCACGGGTGTCGGCTTCGTACACATAAGACTTGTATTCCAGAGTTACGTGGAACAGTGGCTGTGGCACGCGGGGGTTGCTGTAAAAATGCAACACTGCCGCGAAGCTTTGAGCAGAAAACAACAGGCCAAACAAAGATAACAGAAGGCTTTTTCTCATGGACCCATGCATAGTCCTCTGGCTGCAGTTTGGCAAGGGCAGGGGGCGGGTTTTTACGAATTTCACTGGGTAAATTATGCAAGGGCCATTGCTTGCCTATAGGGCGGGCAAGGAGTAGGTTCATGCTCATAACGACCCTTCCTTTACTTGAGGATTATTCGTGGAAACCGACAATAAATACGCGCGCCCTGTTTATATTCCGTACTCTGGAACTGTCCTGCTTGAGATGTCTTTGCTGAACAAAGGCAGTGCCTTTTCCGAAGAAGAGCGCACGCATTTAAATCTGCACGGCCTGGTGCCTCAGACCATCGAAACCATCGAAGAACAAGCCGAGCGTGTGTATTCCCAGTATCGTCTGCTGAAAGCCGATATCGACAAACACGTCTATCTGCGCAATCTGCAGGACACCAACGAAACACTGTTCTATCACCTGGTGGTGAATCATCTGACCGAAATGATGCCAATCATTTACACGCCGGTGGTGGGTGAAGCCTGCGAACATTTCTCTGAAACCTATCGTGCTTCGCGCGGTCTGTTTATTTCCTATCCGAACAAAGACCGTATCGACGAAATGCTTCGCAACGTGACCAAACAAAAAGTCAAAGTCATCGTCGTGACCGATGGCGAGCGCATCCTGGGCCTGGGGGATCAGGGCATCGGTGGCATGGGCATTCCGATCGGCAAACTTTCCCTGTACACCGCGTGCGGTGGTGTCAGTCCGGCGTACACTTTGCCGGTGGTGCTGGATGTGGGCACGAACAATCAGGCTTTGATCAATGATCCGTTGTATATGGGCTGGCGCCAGCCGCGTGTGACAGGTCAGGAGTATGAAGACTTTGTCGATGCCTTCGTGCAGGCGGTGAAACGCCGCTGGCCGGATGTGCTGTTGCAGTTTGAAGACTTCGCTCAGAAAAATGCTTCGCCGATCCTGAAGCGCTATCGCGATGAGATCTGCAGTTTCAATGATGATATTCAGGGCACGGCCGCGGTGACCGTGGGCTGCCTGATTGCTGCCAGCCGCGCCAATGGCGGACGCCTGCGTGATCAGCGTGTGGCTTTCCTGGGGGCAGGTTCCGCAGGGTGTGGTATCGCCGAACAGATCATCGCGGAAATGAAACAAGAAGGGCTCAGTGATGAACAAGCCCGCAAGCAGGTGTTCATGGTGGATCGCTTCGGTCTGTTGACGGACAAGATGCCTAACTTGCTTGAGTTCCAAAGTCCACTGGTGCAAAAAATGGAAACCTTGTCGGCGTGGGATATCACCAACGAAGAGATCTCGTTGCTGGATACGGTTCGCAATGCCAAGCCGACAATTCTGATTGGTGTTTCTGCGCAACCGGGTCTGTTCACCGAAGAAGTCATCCGCACCATGCAAAGCCACTGCGAACATCCAATTGTGATGCCGTTGTCGAATCCAACCTCTCGGGTGGAAGCGACTCCGGCGGATATTCTGCGCTGGACGGATGGCAAAGCTCTGGTGGCGACGGGAAGTCCGTTTATGCCGGTGCATATGAATGATCAGATTTACCCCGTTGCTCAGTGTAATAACTCTTACATCTTCCCGGGAATCGGTCTGGGCGTATTGGCGTGCGGTGCTCGTCGTGTGACGGACTCGATGCTGATGGCTGCCAGCAGTGCCTTGGCGGATTGCTCGCCGCTGGCCCAGAATGGCAAAGGGGCATTGTTGCCGGAACTTTCGCAGATCGAAAAGGTTTCTCGCACGATTGCCTTCGCTGTGGCGAAAGCGGCGCAGGCCGACGATGTGGCGATGAAAGTTTCTGATGAAGAGCTTTTGGTGTTGATCGATAAGAACTATTGGTATCCGAAGTATCGCAGTTATAAGCACGCATCTTCTTAGTGTGGCGGGATTGTAATAGTCTTGACCGAGGCTTAGCTTGAACTTGCAATCCTTGGCTGCTATTTCGTTAAAGCAACTAAACTAGCGTCAATTGACATGTTTCGGAGCCACCCATTCGTTCCATCTGTACGTTCCTTATTTTATTTGCGTTCCAGGCCCAGGCGGCGGTGACTGATATCACCAGCCAGGTGCAAATGGGAGAAACCGCTGCCAGTGTCAAGAGTCCCGCAGCGGTGCAGTTTCACCCCCCGGGAGCCAAAGAACTGTCCCGGGGTTACACCGAACAGGATCAGTGGTTTAAGATTTCTTTGCACAACGAGCAGAGCGCTGTTCAATCAAAAGTGCTTTACTTCGATGCTCCGCTGATGGGGCGCCTGTATTTGCAGAAGCAGGGCGAGACCTCGCAATGGGCTTCCGGGCCCGGGCTGCCAATGGCTGAGCGGGCATTTCAAAGCCGCTTTGGGGCATTTCCCATTGAGCTTGCACCCGGTGAATCCGCCACTTATTTTATCAAACGGGATTCACATCACGCTTTAAATACGCGTGTCTTTTTGGCGGACGCCGCGGAGCTTGAGCATCAGGACGATCTGTCGCGCACAATTTTCTATTTCTATCTGGGCGGGATCTTTTCGCTGGTCGTGTACAATTTTCTGCTGGGCCTGTTCACCACGCAGAAGGACCACTTAAGCTATTCACTGTTTGCGGCAAGCTTCGGAGTGACGGCGCTGGTGTTGCACGGGGTTTTTGACAGCTATCTGCTTCCGAACAGCAGGTTTGTTTTTTCGAACTATCTGATGTTCTTTTCGTCTGTCAGTCTTTTTTCAGCCAGCTTGTTCGTTGAACGCTTCTTAAGCATTAAAAAAGAATTCTCGGTCGGGTATTGGGGACTTCGCCTGTTTGCTGGCTTGTCGCTGGTGACAATGGTGGGAAGCTTGTTTGCGCCGACCTACCGGGGTTTGTTCTTTCTGGGGTACCTGATTGATATTTCGATCGGCTCGGCGATCCTGTTCTTTATCTTCTGCGGTTTTTATTCGTTGATTCGCTATGGTCACAGACTGGCGTCGTATTTCCTGATGAGCTGGCTGGTGGTGTTGATCGGAACCTTTATCTGGTTTGCCTCCATCCATGGTTTTATCACGGGCAACATCTACACCCAGTATTCACTGCTGTTGGCGAATTTGGGTGAAATGATCGTGCTGTCGTTGGGGCTGGCTTATAAAATCCGCGTGCTGGACGAAGAAAAGCGTCTGGCCCAGCAGGCGGCCGTGGACAAGGAACGCTATCACCGTCTGGTGCGTGTGCTTTCTCATGATGTGGCCAACACGGTTTCGGGTCTTTTGTATCATTCAGAAATGCTGAAAGATCATGTCAATGCCAAGGCGGCGGACGCGCACCTGGATCGCATCAACAAGTCTACTAACAAATTAAATCAGATTCTGAAATCTGTTCGTCAGGAAGAAGTTTACCACGTGTTCAAGCAGAACGCCGAAATGCAACTGGTGGAACTGGTTTCGGCATGCTGGGAGGCTGTGAATCATTATTCGTGGCAGATTGAGGAAAAAGAGCTGCTGATCGAAGTGGAAATCGAAAATGATCTTTGCGTGCGGGCGGATCGTTCTGCGCTGGTCAATCAGGTTCTTTCCAATGTTCTTTCCAACAGCATCAAGTTCTGCGAGCCGGGTCGGGAAATCCGCCTGTTGGCTCAGCGGCAGGGTGATTCTGTGGTGCTTGAAATCCGGGATCAGGGAATGGGCATTCATCCCAATGAAGTGCACCTTTTGTTCAATCGAAACAAACTGTTTTCCCATAAGGGCACCGGCAACGAAGAAGGCACCGGCTTTGGCACCTCATTGATTGCTGAATATATGCAGCTGTTCGGCGGTCAGGTGGAAGTGTCTTCGGTTCATCATTCAGTCAGCCAGGCCTCGGGTACGACAGTGAAGTTGGTATTTCCTTCTGTCTCGACCTGAGACATTTCCCAGTGACAAATCCTGCCGGGTTTCAGGGGCCTAGACAGCATCGGTGTCTGGATCAGCCTCTGGTGACTCTGGGCGGGCATGCCGAGTGCATTGTTAAGTCCCACAGGGGGCTTGCTATGAGAAATCAAAAAATCCACATTCTCGCTTGTGTTATGGTGCTTTTCAATACCATCCAGGCCGGGGCATTCGTGGAGCTTGAAAAACGCCAGCCTTTGCTCGTCGAAGATGGGCGTTTGACGCCTTACTGGGCACAGGAATACATCGGTGCTGATCTGGTGAAAGAAGAAATGCGCCAGATGCCGAATCTGCCGCGTGTTCCGATGGCCGTGTATGATGTTGGTTTTGAAAAAGAGCATATCAATCTGGCCTTCGATATCCCGGTGGATCGCGCCATGAACGGGAATCGTCCGATCAAAGGGCATCACGGCACCAGCGTGGCTGCGTTGATCAATGGCAAGGGGATGGTTTCAGTCTCTGAATTTGTGAACTATGTACAGCTTAAAAAAGTGTCCCCGGCCGTATTTTACTTTGGGGCTGTTCGAGAGCTTAAAGAACTTCCGGTAAAGCCGCAGGTGATTTCCAATTCCATGGGCTGGACGTCCGAGTCTGTGCTGGAGCTTGCCACCGAAGTCGATCAGATGGGTATTATCTGGGTGATGGCGGCGGGTAATGATCATCCCAGTGAAATCGTCGAGCACGAACGAGTGGCTCCGGTGATCAGCGTGGGTTCTTATTCTCCGCGGGGTCTGCAAACACTGTCTTCCCAGGAATCGGACCAGCTGGATATTCTGGCACCGGCTGATGAATACCAGGCGGCGATTGACGGCAACGGCCAGGAAATTCTGTTTGGTGAAACCAGCGGGGCCACGCCGTTGATTTCCGGCTCTATCGCCAATGCCAGGGCTTTGATTCCGTCTTTGTCCCGTGCGCAAGTTGAAGCTCTGATTAAAAGAACGGCGATTCGTTCTTTCCACAGTCTGTATTCTGAAAAAAACAAGGCAGGACTTTTTAATGCCTATCGTTTCTTTAGAGTCGTGCAGCGCCTGCATGCGGCGTGCGGCTCCAATGCATCTTGTGTTCAGGTTCAGATGGACAGTCGTCAGAACTATTTGTTTGAAGGCAAGTCCCTAAGCCCGCGCATCCAATCTGTCTGTCAATCCAAACACGCCCTGGCGAAGGCTGAAATAAATTCGCTGCGCGCGCAGTATCTGCTGAATGCGGAACAGACGGCGTATGCGCGTCTGCTGTCTTGTGCTTATCGTAACGAAGGCTACAGCATCAATGCTGACTATTATGAAAATGTCGCCCTGATTCATGAAAACCCGAAGGCTTTGCAGAACAAGATTCAGACCCAGGCCGTGCAGGCGGTTTTGCATGGTTACAATGCCAGTGCGGCTTTGCGTGACCTGCAGATTCTGAATGACTCCTTCCGCGAAGCCCTGCTTAAGGCTCAGGCAGGCGAAGCCGAGATGACCGACTATCGGGCCGGGGAGCTGTTGAAAGCCTATGACAACACCACGAAAGTGGAGATTCCCTAAATGAAGTTTCTGTTTTTGTTGTCATTGATGATTTCCTGCCGGGTTCTGGCTTTTGTAGAGCTGGAAGACCGCAAACCCCTGGATGTGGAAGGCGAAAAGCTGACCCCGTACTGGGCGCAGGAATACATCGGTGCGGATCTGGTGAAACAGGAAATGCGGCAGACACCGGGCCTGGTGAAGGTGCCGGTTTCTGTTTATGACAGTGGATTTGAAAAAGACCATATAAAGCTGACCCGGGACATCGAAGTGGACACCGCTTCCGGTGGGATGGGCGAAATCGGGTATGGTGGCCACGGGACCAGTGTTGCCAGTCTTCTGAACTGGCCGGGGATGGTGTCGGCTTCCGAGGTTGTGGACTTCGTGCAGCTTCGTCGGGTCAGTCCGGATATTTTCTATTACTCCGTCCTGCAGGAAATAAAATCAATGCCGGTCCGTCCGTGGATCATTTCCAATTCCATGGGTTGGGAAACATCTGAAGTCACACGCTATGCCCAGCAAGCCGACCAGATGGGAATCATCTGGGTGATGGCATCAGGCAACTCGCATCCGCTGAAGATTGAAGATCACGAGCGTCTGGCGCCGGTGATCAGTGTGGGATCTTATTCGCCGCGGGGTCTGCAGACCATGTATTCGCAGGAATCCGATCAACTGGACATTCTTGCCCCGGGTGATGACTATCAAGCGGCCATTGACGGGATGGGGGCCAGGGCCCTGTTTGGAGCCACCAGCGGCGCGACACCTTTGGTTTCAGCGACGATTGCGAACGTAAAGTCCTTGCTGCCGTCATTGAGTCGCTCGGATGTGGAGTTCTTGCTGAAGAAAACGGCTCTTCGCTCTTTCCACAGTTTATATCTGCCCGAAAATAAAACCGGCTTGTTGAATGCCTACAAAGCATGGCGCGTGGCCCAGAATCTGAAGGCGGTGTGCAAAGATAATCACCAGTGCCTGCAGACTGAAATCCGTAATTCAGTTCATTATCGTTTTGCCAGGTCGGCGCTCTCAGCGGTGACCGAGAATCTGTGTCAGGGCAGGGATGTTTTGTCCCAGCAGCACATGAATGAACTGCGCCGTCAGTACTTTCTGAACCCGCAGCACGCCCGGTATGCGCAACTGTTGTCCTGTGCTTATCGCAATGAAGGTTATAGCGTGAATGCGGATAACTATGATTCGATGGTTTTGATTCAAACAAATCCCCGAGCCATGCAAGCCAAAGTCAGAAGGCAGGCGGTCACGGCTGTGCAGAAAAACTATGTTAACAGCGGGGCCCTGCGCGACGTGCAGATACTCGATGATTCATTCCGGGCAGCATTGGTGCTTGCGATTAAAAACGGCAATGCTCTTTATCCAAGTCGAGCGCAAGAATTCCTGCAAAAGTATGATGAAACAGGTCGAGTTATCATCATGGAATCGCTCCATAATCTCAAAAAAGAGCGGTAAAAGATCTGTAAACAAGAAAAATGGGAGCGAAAAAAAATCACCCATTGGTATGAGCTTATACTGGGGTTGCAGGTTATTTATTACAGCCCCGCAAGACAAGTCGCCGGTTCCGAACTTGCTAGGAACTCAAACCCCATAAAATGTCTATTAGTTTACTTGATTACTGATTCCTAATTTTCTCGCCTTTTAGCGTAAAGATTAAGATTTAGACAAAACAAAAACTTGCTCTCGTCCTGCGAAATATTCTTACCGAACAGTTGTAGGTCGAATATTTGTAAGGAGAGACCTTCGATGAGCACTGCACGTAAACTAGTAGATCAAAGTCCCCAGCTTGATGAACTGACCAGCCTCCGTGAAGAAATCAAGGCTTTGCACCGGGTGCAGGCAGTCATTGAGTTCAACCTTGATGGCACCATTATCACAGCCAATGAAAACTTCCTGGGCGCATTGGGTTACTCCCTGGATGAAATTCAAAATCACCACCATTCCATGTTCTGTGATCCCCAGTATGGTATGAGTCCCGAATACAAAAAATTCTGGCAGACTCTGGGTAAAGGTGAATTTGTTGCTGGTGAATTCAAGCGCATCACCAAAGCTGGTAAAGAGATCTGGATCAATGCTTCTTATAATCCCATCTTTGATAACGAAGGCAATCCGTGCAAAGTGGTGAAGTTTGCCACCGACATCACGGCGGCTAAAACTAAAACCTCTGAATATGAAGGCAAAGTCATGGCGATCAGCCGGGCTCAGGCCGTGATCGAGTTTAATCTGGATGGTACGATCCTGAATGCCAATGAAAACTTCCTGGCAACTGTTGGGTATGGCCTGGGTGATATCCAGGGCCATCATCACCGCATGTTCTGTGATCCGGCTTTTGCTGCTTCCCCTGAATACAAGATGTTCTGGGAAAAGCTGGCGCGTGGCGAATTTGAGGCGGGCGAATTCAAACGCTTTGCCAAGGGCGGGCGCGAAGTATGGATCAATGCTTCTTATAACCCGATCTTCAATGCCGATGGCAAACCATTCAAAGTGGTGAAGTTTGCCACAGACATCACTGCCGCAAAAATGAGAGCTGCAGAAGACGCCGGAAAAATCTCCGCCATCAGCAAAGCTCAGGCGGTGATTGAATTCAATATGGATGGCACAATTATCAGTGCCAATGAAAACTTCCTGGCGACAGTGGGCTATGGTCTGACTGAAATCCAGGGCAAGCACCATCGTATGTTCTGCGGCAGCGAATATACGGCAAGTGCTGATTATACGAATTTCTGGGCCAAATTGAACCGTGGTGAATTTGATTCCGGTCGCTATCAGCGCGTGGGTGCTGGTGGCAAGTCGATTTGGATCCAGGCGACCTACAATCCGATCATGGATATGAATGGCAAACCTTATAAGGTTGTGAAATTCGCCAGCGATATCACCAAACAGGTAGAGCTTGAACAGGAAGTGAAAAGAAAAGCCGAAGAAGATCAGATGAAAGTGGATTCCCTGTTGCTGACTGTAAATAAGGCAGCGGCCGGCGATCTGACTTCACCGATCACGGTTTCAGGTGCAGATGCCATTGGCCAGCTGGCGGATGGTATTCAGAAAATGATGGTGGACCTGCGTGGAGTGATCTCCATCGTTGTGTCTTCTGCGAATAGCTTTGGAACCTCCTCGAAGTCCATCGCCGAACAGTCCACTTCTGTGGCTGCGGGAGCGCAAAGTTTGGGTGCGACCGTCGAGGAAATGAACGCATCCATCGAAGAGTTCACAGCTTCCATCGCATCTATTGCTGATAATACGAAACAGGCCAATGAACTGGCGAAAGTCACTCAGAAGGAAGCAGAACAGGGCAGCCAGGCCATTTCCAAATCCATTGAGGCCATGGAATTGATCAACAAGTCGTCTGAAGACATCAGCGAGATCATCAAAGTGATCAGCGAAATCGCAAGTCAGACAAATCTTTTGGCCTTCAATGCGGCGATCGAAGCGGCTCGTGCCGGTGAACACGGTCTGGGCTTCTCGGTTGTTGCGGACGAGGTTCGTAAGCTGGCGGAAAGATCCTCCCAGGCGACGAAAGAAATCTCCAAGCTGATCAACGAATCCACCAAACGTGTGGAACAGGGCAGTTCGATTTCAAAACAAGCGGGTGAAGCCTTCAGTAAAATCGTGGCGGGTATCGAAAAGACCACCCAGTCCATTTCTGAAGTCACTCTGGCAGCGGAAGAGCAGTCGGAAGCCGCCAAAGGTGTCAGCGCTTCGATCCAGCACATTGCTGCAGAATCCGAAAAATCAGCGCAGTCATCCGAAACCATCGCGAACAACACCGGAATACTGGTGAAGGAAGCTGATGAGTTGAACAGAACAGTGTCCAGATTTGTGGTGTAGACGTGGCAGAAGCAGCTAAAAAACTCGAAGGAGCAGCCCTGACAAGGCTGCTTTCTTTGGTGAAGACACATACCGGAATCACAATGGAAGAGCGTAAGCGTGATATGCTCACGGCGCGCATCAAACCGCGTCTGCGTCTTCTGGGGCTTGAATCCCTGGAAGACTATATTGACCACCTGGAACAGGGGAAGGTCGAGATCCAGGATTTCGTCAACCTGGTTACAACAAACGAAACTCATTTCTTCCGCACGCAGACCGTGTGGGATTACTTCCAGAACGAATACCTGCCAGAGTGGCATAAAAAGAATCCGGACACGATTCTAAGAATCTGGTCAGCCGCCTCTTCCACGGGTGAAGAAGCTCACTCCCTGGGAATGGCTTGCGAAGAATTCCGCTTCAAGCATCCTTCTTTCAAATACAAAATCATGGGTTCGGATATTGACACCAATGTTCTGGCGAAGGCTCGCACGGGTGTCTTTAAAGACCGGACTCTGGATGAACTTAAGAACCGTCATCCTGTTTTGATGGAAAAATACTTCCGCGAACAGGCTGATGGCAGTTTCCGCATCAGCCCGGTGATCAGCGCCAATCTGGAGTTTTTCCAGCACAATCTGCACAAGGTGCCACCGAAGGGTCTGATGTTTGATATCGTCTTTTTGCGCAATGTTCTGATTTACTTTAATGATCAGGATCAGGAGCTTGTACTTTCAAATGTGCACCGGGCTTTGAAGCCTGAAGGCATGTTGATTCTGGGTGAGTCCGAGTCTTTGGCGCGCCACAAGACTCAGTTCACTTTTAAAAAACCTCTGATCTATATGAAGGGCTGATATGTTGCCGGTCGAACACCACGTCAGAATTGGTCAGATCCTGATCGCTGAAAACGGCGAGGTGCTAAAGACTGTGCTGGGTTCGTGTGTGGGTATAGCTTTGGTGTGGAGACGCCAAAACAAGTGGGCTTTAGCTCACTGCCTGCTGCCGTACCCGGAAACCTTCAAAGAGGACAAAGACGCCCGCTATGTCAGTCAGACTATTCCCCGCATGCTGGAAAGAATGGGCGCAACCATGGCTGACGTTTCCGAACTGGAAGCCATCGTGGCCGGAGGCGGCCGCATGATGGACGGGGATAAAAGTTATACCAAGTTTGTCGTCGGGGATGAAAATCTCAAGGCGGCAAAAGCAGTTTTAGAAAAGCATCGTATCCGTATCGTGGCGTTTGAACCCGGCGGAGAACAGGGAACCAAGATGCGTATCGCCGGGGACGGTGATTATGCCATCGAAAAGCTTCCCAAGACGGCCTAGGAAGGAACTATGAAAAATTCTTCTCATACAAAGATGTTTGCTTCTTTCCGCCTGGGTCCGGCTGAACTGGCCCTGTCAATTTCCTCGTTGCAGGAAGTGGTGAACTATCCCGAAAAAATCACACTGGTGCCGCTGGCGCCGAATTATCTGACCGGACTTTTCAATCTGCGTGGCACCGTCACTCCGATTGTGGATATGGGCCGTTTGCTGGATATGGAAACTTCCGGCAACAACAGCGTCAAGAAAGTGGCGATTGTGCAGGTGAATAACGTGCGCATTGGTCTGCTTTTTGACTCGACGTCAGAAATTTTGAATGTGCAGCCCGCGGATATTGCACGATTTGACAACCCATTAGAGGGACGCAAATCGGTCATTAGCAGTGTGCTGAAGTTGAATGGCGGGGATCGTATCGTAGAGGTGCTGGATCCTGAAGCCCTGGTTAAGATAGAAAACATCCCGCAGATTCTGGAGCAAAGTCGTAACACGGTCACAGAGATGACCCGCAAGTCATCAAAACGCGACCAGTGCATTACGGTGCGTTCCGGGGATTTGGAATTCGGCCTGAGCATTTCGGGTATTCGCGAGATCATTCGAGTTCCTGAGATCAAACGCAGTGTCTTGGCAGTGGATTACTGCATCGGCATGGTGAATCTGCGGGGCACGATCATTCCTATTCTGGATTTCCGCATGTTCCTTAAGATTGAAGGTGAGGAATCCAGGGACCTTGAGTCCCGTCGTATTGTGATTTTGAAACTGCAGAATATTCAGGTCGGTTTCATGGTCGACAGTGTCGACAGCATCGTGACTTTCTTTGAAGAGGAAGTGCTGCCGATTCCGATGTTTGCCCAGGAAAAAGTGGAAATGATGCGCGGTCTGCTGGCGCAGGAAAACAAAACCAACGTTGTGCTTTTGAATGAAAGCAAGATTTTGTCCGATCAGGAGATTATGGCAATCACCCGCGGTCATGACTCGCTTTACGGCAACCGCGAAAAAGAGGCTGAAGCCGCCAAGGCGAAAACGGAAAGAAAACCATATATTTCATTCCGTCTGGATTTCCTTCTGTCGACGCGTTTAAGTTCTATTGACGAAATTGCCAAAGTCGAAGGGGAGCTGATGCGGCCACCGGGATATCCGGAATATGTCGTGGGCATGATGAAGATGCGCGGAGAAGTGGTGACGATCGTAGATTTGCGCACCTTCTATGGGATGAAGGCGTCCACAGATATTGCCAACTCACGGGTTCTGATCGTCAAAGGTCAGCAAAACAAATTCGGCCTGCTGGTGGATTCCGTAGAGTCGATTGACACAGTGGACGAAGCCAACAAGACACGTATTCCCACGGTTCTGGCACCCGACGCCTCGAAAACTTTGCAAGGGGATATGAAAGAAATTGTGGAAGTCACCGATCTTGCTGGGGTGAAAAAGACGTTTATGATTCTGGATGTGCCAGAGCTTATGAATCGTCTGGATGTCCGCGCGGCATAAATAACAAATTGATTACTTGACGTACCAGCACAAGTACTGGATTAGTCATGCAAAGGGAACTTTGTATGACTACGACGGCAAAAAGAATCCTGCAAATTTGCATCTTATTGCTTGGCCTCTACAGCCTTGCGGGTTTTCTTGTCGTTCCCTGGATTATCAAATCCCAAATCACCAAACAGGCTGAACTTCGACTGCAAACCACTCCGCAAGTGGGCTCCGTATCTTTCAATCCGTTCACGTTTGAGCTGGTGATTGAAAAGTTCGTCCTTCCTTCCAAAGATCAGGAAAAGCCGCGTTTGGCTTTCAATCATTTTGCGTTGAATTTGACGCTGTATGCACTGGTGAACCAAGAGATCCTTTTAAAAAGTGTCACTTTGGACAAGGCTTCGGCGCGTTTTGTGGTCTTTAAAAACGGGGCCACCAACTGGGATCTGACTCCGACGGGCGAACCTGAAAAAGACACATCCCAGGATTCTGATTGGGTTCTGACACTTGAGCAAATTCAGATCCGCGAAAGCGGTTTGGACTTTTTTGATTTCACTCATGCGTTGGCGCTGGAGCTTCCATTGGGGCCCATGAATCTGACGGCGGCCAATATCAGCACCTCTTTGGGATCGACCACGTCGCTAAAGTCATTAAATGTTTCTGTCGGAGAACAAGGCACAATAAGTCTTAGTGGCGACATGCAGTTAAAACCAGTGACGGTCAATGTGGCGGTGAAAGCCCGTCAGATTCCTTTGGATTTTTTGACGGCTTACCTGTCAGACCACACGCACTTGACGCTGCAAAAAGGTCAGGCCGATACGATGTCCCGCATTCAGTATAAAAACGGCCGAGTGTCCGTCACAGGTGAAGCCCAGATTCATAATCTGGCATTGGTGCCTGAAAATCAGGAAAAGCCCGTGCTGGAATGGAATCAGCTGGATCTGCAAGGGATCGATATCAGCACCAATCCTCTGGATTTGAAAGTGGCCGAACTGGGACTTAAAGGTCTTAAGACAGAAGTGGAATTAAGAAAAGACGGGACGCTGAATTTCCGATCATTCTTAAAGAATTCAAAAACGGCGCCTAAAACATCCGCACCGGTTAACTATCATGTGGGCAAACTCAGTCTGACGGAGGGGCTGGTCAGCTATGCTGATCTTCAGATTCGTCCTAACTTTAAAGCTCTGGTGCAGAATCTTGAAGGTTCTGTCGGACCGATTTCGCCGAAGGTGGACGAAAAGATTCAAATTGCCCTGGCCGGGCAGGTAGAGGCTTACGGAAAGTTCAAAGGCAAAGGCTTCATTATTCCCGGGGTCAAACGCCCGACGCTGGATCTGGAAATGAACTTTCACAATATTGAAATGACGACATTTACGCCGTATTCGGGTCACTTTGCAGGTTATGAAATCAAGAAGGGTAAGCTTTTTCTGGATTTGAACTATAAGCTTGTGAACAACCGTATCAAAGGTGGGAACAAGGTTTTGCTGGATCAGTTCACATTGGGGAACAAAGTTGAAAGCAAGAATGCAACAGCTTGGCCGTTGAAGCTGGGTTTGGCTTTGATGAAGGACCGTAAAGGGCAGATCAAGTTTCAGTTGCCGGTGGAAGGGGATGTGAATTCACCGTCCTTTTCATTGGGAAATCTGATTTGGACGGCGGTCAAAAACATGATCATCAATATCGTGGCGGCTCCTTTTGATTTCCTGGCCAGTCTGGTCGGGGGCGGGGACGATATGCAGGACATTCGCTTTGCCCCGGGGGAAGCGGAGTTAAAATCCGCAGAAAAAGAAAAGCTGATGAAGCTGGCCCAAGCTCTGGCCGAGCGTCCACAGTTGAGTCTTGAGATCCGCGGCGAATATCAGGCCGCTGACAAACAGGCCCTGCAGATCAACGCACTGGAAGAAAAGTTGCAACTTTTTCTTGTGAAGAACAAGGATCGCAGCAAAGCCGTGCGGACCGTCGCCAAAGAGTACCTAAAGCCTGAAGAATTTGATGCCATTGACGAGCAATTCGCCAAAGACCCTGTCGGTCGCGCCACCGCCTGGGAAAAGAAAACAGCTGAAACACTTCCTGTCAGTGAAGATGAGCTGAAGAACCTGGCGCTTTCCCGCGGCAAAGCCGTGATGACAGAGCTTGCAGCCGCCCAAGTGGCAACTGAACGTATGTACCTGCTGTCAGGAACTGCCGGGGATGCGGGTAAGACCCCGCAAGTGACTTTGCTGTTGAAAGAAAAGTAATCAGTTGCCCGTGCAGAAAGTGCGAATGGTGTCCGGGAAGCAGGTGTAAGAAATCGCCGGATCCTTCGGGCCTTGTCCATCCAGATAAACCAATTTGCCCCGGTCATCTTCGACATGCAATTCGATGTGGCGTTTAATATCGGAATCACCTGCCACGATACTGACACCATTGTCACGGCATTCAAGTGTTTGAATGGGGTATGGCATCGGCCGAATACCATAGGGGATGTGGGTGTCGATCCAAAGAACTTTCATTGTCGGTTCCTGAGTCACCGTGATGCGCAGATTGGTATTGAAGATGTCATGGTGATAGGGGCGCTGACAAAACAAAGTGTGTGGCGCAGCCTGCACCACAGAGCTGCAAATTACCATAAAAAGAACCGATGCCAGTTTTTTCATATAGTCCTCGTTTTAAATTGAAGCTCGGTCCAACGAAAAGTTTTGTCAACGGGACTAACATTAAGATGCTTTCACATTTGGGAACCAGGCAAGTCAGCTAACGGGAAAGGATGCCATCAGCGGACTTGCCCGGGGGAATCGGTTTTTAGTTTCGGCAGACGTGTCCGTGATAGACGTTGTTGCCAGTGTAGCACTTGCACGGCTGACCAAAGCGGTCCGTGTAACCCATGTCGCAATAGTTCCCACGGTTCATACAGCAGTAACGGGATGTGGATCCGCCACCACCTTGCAGGTCCACGTCCGTCGGCATATCAGCGGTGGACATCTCGACCATGGATTCAATCTCTACAGGCAAAGTCACCAGTGTCTGATCTTCGGCGTGCGCAAAGCATGAAAGCCCCAGAATCATAAATAGAACCATAACTAAATTTTTCATGAAATCCTCCTTGAGCTGTTTATTGTGTATGAAACGCTCAAGGCGGCAATATGTATTCGGTCACTTCTTAGGTGGAACGTGGACGAACATGCGGACGATAGCGGAAGTAAAACAGCAGAATGATTCCCACACACATAACAAGTGATCCCAGATATTTCCAGACACGACCGGGATCGCGATTCACTGACAAGATGGAAGCCGCGACGCCGCCATTCGGAGATTCCTCGAAGCTGGCTTGATAGATGTAATAGTCCTGATGCTTCAGCGGTTCGTTCATTGAAATGGTCGCGCGCTGATCGGCGAACTGCACTTCACTTTCATAGGCCATGGCGCGCATGGTGCCGGGATAATCTGTTTTTTTGAAATTTCTTAAAGAGATATCAAAACCCAGAGGGATTTTTTTGTGATGATACGCGACCAGATAAACCCATTCGTCAGTGAAGACTTTGATATAGTCATTTAGCACCAGATAACTTTCCTGTCCGTTATAGCGAACTTTCAGGGAAGCGCGCGTGGCGGGTGTCGGGCGGTCCATCGCACGAACTTCATATTTCTGCACAGCTTTTGTCAGGAACTGCAGGGTGCGCAGCTCAAGCCCCATCCAGGCAGTTTGAATGCGGTCGCCTTCGGCCAGGGTGCCTCTCTTATAGGGATTCTGGTTGTCTTTGCTGTACAGGGCATAGTTCAGTTGCTGTTTTTCATTCTGATACAGACGGATTTCGTTGATCTCGGGACGGCGCTGCCACAGGCCTCCCATGGTCAGCAGAACCGGGCCGATTTGTTTTTCTGCGCGTTCAAAGGCGTTTCGCTGAATCAGCCAGTCGATTTCACTGACATTTGCATTGGCCAGTTGAAAGCGCACGGCGGAACCACTTTGCGCCGTCGGGGAAGCTTCGACACGGGTTTGGGCCAGTCCATAGGGGATGGATTCCAGCAATTCAAAATGCAACCCCTTGGCCTTAATCAGGAACGGTTCTTTGGCCGTAATCGGGTTTTTTAGAAAGTTCACTTCTTCGGAATAAACTTTGTCATAGCCATCACCGCTGCGCGATCGGTAGACGGTCAGCTGGGTGTCCTGCAGTTGCACTTCGTTAACAGCTTCTGCCGTGCCGGTCAGGCGGATGATGCCATCCACGCCGTAGAGCTGGGTTAACAACGCGCCAAAGATGATCATAATGATGCCGACATGGGCAAAGATGAACGCCGCGTGACGGGGCTTCCAGGGCCAGCGATCTGCGATCACCGCGACAAGGCTTGTGACCAATAGACCCAGAGCGCTGTACATCCAGACGGAATTGTAAACCAGCTGCTTGGCAGTCCAGGCGTCAAAGCGGGCTTCAACGAAGGTGCCCACCGAGATCAGCACGGCCAAAACGGCGATGATAACCACCGCCAGTTTTAGGGAAGCAAAAAAACGAATCACCGATCGAAACACGCGGAAGCTACTTTCCGGCTACTTTTTTGGCGCGAAGACTTGCCACCAGTTTCTGTCCTTCGCGGACCTTTTCGATGGAAAGACCCAAAATGCGCGCAGCCTCCTGAGGCGCATGGAAGCCTGAAGAGTTTTCAGCTTCAACAAAGTCGAACAGGAATTGGGCTTCTTTCTGCAGGGCGCGGGCTTTCATCAGGGTCTCGGACGGATTTTTTTCGTCTTTGAACTCTTTCAGGTCATTGATGTAGTCCACTAAAGCATCAAAGGCCACATCACGCAAAGAGGTATGACGATCCTGAATGGTTTCCACACGGGCTTTCAGTTCTGCTTCGGGCACGTTATGGCAGGTCTGGCAGGCTTTGTTGATATTCAAAAGCGGACTGCGCACCTGATGGTCGGTGACCTTCATGGCGCCCACACGCTGATAAGGCATGTGACAGTCCACGCAGGCAACACCGGCGCGGGCGTGGGTGCCCTGATTGAACATTTCAAACTCGGGGTGCTGCGCCTTCAGAACCTCCGCTCCAGTCAGAGCATGAACCCAATCCTTGAAGCCGTTTTCTTTATAGTATTCCATGATCTGGTCAGCCTTCAGACCTTTGCCCCAGGGATAAGTCAGGCGTTTTTCTTCGCCCTTAAAGAAGTACTCAACGTGACACTGACCGCAGACAAAGCTGCGCATTTCCTGGCGGGAAGCCATTTTGTTGACGTCATATTCTTTGATACCCTGCTGGGCTTTGACCAGCTTAATACCTTCCATGAAAGCCGGACGGGTGATTCGCAAAGACATGGTGGACGGGTCATGACAGTCAATGCAGGACACCGGGTGCTGAACCGAGTGCACGATGTCTTTGTAGGGGATCTTGCCCA
The DNA here is from genome assembly GCF_000317895.1 of Bdellovibrio bacteriovorus str. Tiberius. NCBI lineage: Bacteria > Pseudomonadati > Bdellovibrionota > Bdellovibrionia > Bdellovibrionales > Pseudobdellovibrionaceae > Bdellovibrio > Bdellovibrio bacteriovorus. The sequence continues at coordinate 2,911,474 of NC_019567.1, read as the reverse complement.
TTTCTTCAAAGCCCTTGGTGATGTCGCCATCACCAAGTTTTTTGTACAGCAAATATGTGGAAGCGTGACAGTTCAGGCAGGTCCCGGGTTGTTTCGCTACATTTTGGCGCTCGGTGAAGATCTGATCCACCAGCATGTAAGCGTGACCACGCTCTTCGCGGAAGTCCTTGGAAAACGCATAGCCGGCCCACATGATTTTCAGGCGAGGATCTTCATCCAGCTTTTGGGCTGAAACCACATCACGGGGGTCTTTGTCCGTCGGGATGTGGGGGAATGCCTCCGATCCACCGTACTTGGTGCGGGTCATATCCGCCGTTTTCAGATAGGAGTCGTACTGGTGGGGGAAGTTTTTCCCCCAGATCGCCGGATCATCAATGTCGTCGGTGATTTCCACCACGCGATAGAATGGGTTTTTCTCTTCGGATTTTCTTTCAAAAATATTCACCAGCAGGGCTGTGACCAGCACAGTGATAATAGCGGCGCCGCCGACAGCCAGAAACATCCATTTATTCTTATTCATACCAGACTCCTATCGAACGTGTCCCACACCACGGTGGCAGTGCAGACAATTGGCTTCCTCGTTGTGATTTTTATCAGTGCGATCCATGGCCTGCACCATCGGCTGATGGCAGGTCAGACAGGAACTTTTCACCACTTTCAGACTGTGTTCCTTGATCAGGATGGGCTCGTGAAAGTTTTGAAGGGTGAATGCCACGGAATGATTCCAGCCATTCAGCGCCTTGACGGCATACTTTCCGACGATGTTATGGGGCAGATGGCAGTCATTGCATTTGGCGACGTGGTGATGGGCGGATTTTTGCCATGAATCCATATTTTCACGCATGACGTGACAATTCACACAGGCCTTGGGATCGTCTGACATGTACGAATACCCTTTGGCATAGATGAACGAATAACAGCCCAAGCCGATGACAACACCGAAAAGAACCAAAATAAGCAGATTAAGTTTGCTGAAGTTGGACATAAACGGATTATCAATTACTTTTCATTGGCTGAGTAGGTTTATTCCAACACTGGCCTTTCAATCCAACCCGGGTTGAAGGCAAAAAAAAGCCGACCCCACGGGTGGAATCGGCGGATTTTTAACAAAATTAGGATGGCAGGTGTTTACTTCGAGCTGATTTCAACAAGAGCGCAAGTCGGGGCCTGAACAACAACTTCGTATTGAGTTGTCCAGGATTCGCCTTCATCGTTGGCGCCAGAGATTTCAACAGTCACAGCCGCTTGACGCTGGTCAATTTTGGTGTAACCAGTGATGGCAGATTCGAACTCGTGGCCTTGGATGCCGGTTGCATCGCGCAGATAATCAGCTTCAGCCGCGCCTTGTGCAAATTGCGCGCAAGGAAGTTTGTCAAGTTTAGCAGCCATAGCGGAAGTGGAAACTAGGGTCATCAGAACAAGAATCAAAGATTTCATGGAAAACTCCTTGGGTTGTTAATTTGTACAGCCGCTGTTTAGCACACTCCGGAAGGGGGCTCCAGTCAGGGTTGCGTGCTGATAAATATTTCCTTTTGCTCCAGGCCGGGTTAGTAGAGCAGACCCGCTTCCAGCAAGAGGGCATTTTGTTCCTCCGGGGATTTGCTTCTGAAAGTGTCAGAGATCAGCAACCCCACGACATATCTGATTTTTTCAGACGAGAAAATGAATTTGGCTTTCGGGGACAGGCGGTAAAGCACTTCATGCAAAATCGCGGTGGCTCGTTGTTCCGGGAACATCCAGTCCCACAAATCACTGTTGATTTTGTAATAACGATCCTCGGGCACAGTGGGGCGGCTTTGCGCAATCAGCTGTTCCAGCTTACAACCGCGAGGGATAAAGCCCATGCCGGTATCTCGGATGATCACCAGATCCACGCCCGCAATTAGATTTGCTTCAGCATAAAAATTCTGAACCAGGCCCACAGCTTTGCCGTACCAGGTATAGCCTTCGTGCGGAAGACGTTTCAGTATCTCCATGGCGATCAAATTTTCGGGTGCAATGTTTGGATTCATAGGGAAGGTCAGAATCGCCTTCGGCATTTTTGGAGTCAGGCGATAGCGGAACTTTGCTTCGGCATAGTCATACATCGTGACATAGCGGCCTGGTTCCGGGGCAATGGTGCTGTTTTCGCAGACCAGAACCTGACCGCCATTTCCGACTTCCTGCCAGTCGGTCAACGCCAGGGCCTGAGATCCGCAGATCGTCAGTATTGCAAGCGGCATCAGTACAAAAGCTTTCAAGTTCATGATGTCATCCTTCCAGTTCGTTAATTTTCGTCAGTGGGAAAAGCTGAATATTCAAAGAATAAACTTCCGATGTTTTTCCCTGATGGCCCAGACGGCGCGCCAGTTTGCGACGGAAGGCCTGAATCAGCTTCTTTGCCTCAGGCAGCAGTTCCGGGTTTGTCGGCATCGTGATGGAGCTGATGTCGCGCAGATGCACTGGATCCTGCTTCATACTTTTTAGCGCCAATTGGATTTTTTGATCGTGAGACCGGCGAATCATTTCTGACGGCACATCCTGAGTGGTGGTGATGTTGGCCTCAATAGCCGAGATCCTGTCTGGATTTCGGCGGATAAGACCTGCTTGCTCCAGTTGCCCAAGAATCTGCTGCACGCGAGTGCGGGGGATTTGCAGGCGTTCGGCAATCCAGCTTTCATCGGCTTTAAAGTTTTTTGTTTTCATCAAAGACACCAAAGCAAAGTGCTCCCAGTCACCCACGATTGAGAACTGATCAGGTTCAAGAACCACCGGGATTCTTTTTTCGACTTTGCGTTTTTTCGTGTCGGCGGCGGCCTCGGTAAAACGGGTGATGTCTTCTTCACTTAAGCCCAGCTTTGAAATCAACTGAGTCAGTGTCGTTTTGTTGGGAAGGCGTTTGTCTCCAAGCAGTTCAGAAAGGTGACCGGAAGACAGTCCCAGATCACGGGCAAACGCGCGTTGGGAATAACGCGGATTCTGATTGCGTCTTTTGGTAAAAATTTGCAGAAGAAGCTTTGAAACCGATTTTTCAGACATGACGATTTCTTAGAATAATTGCCGGGCATTTTCAGCAAAATTACACTTGCAGGTGTGAAAGGTGCTCCGGCGTGTTCTGCTGGAGCACTTCTTTGTCAGGGTTCTGTTCGAATCTATCGCTCTTACGGTGTAAACACCTTAAACCAGATCGCCTGGTCAGTGCCTTTCACATAGATGACCAAATATCCCGGTGCCAGTGCCGAGGCTCCGGGGCCGGAGGTTAAAATGCCTCCCAAAGATTCCCAAGAGCTCCATTTGCCATCCCACCACAGGTGCCAAAGAGCGTTGTCAGTTCCACGAACAAACACATCCAATCGGCCTGAGCCCCATGAAGCGACGTCGGGATCTGAAGTCAGAACGCCACCCAGTGATTCCCAGCCGGACCAGCCGCCCGCAAACCACTTGTGCCAGAGGGCGTTGTCAGTACCGCGAACAAAGACGTCAATTCTGCCTGCAGAACACGAGGCTGCCGCTGGATCCGAAGTCAGAACGCCGCCCAGGGATTCCCATTCAGACCAAGCACCGCTGGCGAACCACTTGTGCCAGAGGGCATTGTCCGTACCGCGCACAAAGACATCCACTCGGCCAAATTCCCATGAAGTCACTGCGGGACCGGAAGTCAGCACACCGCCGATACTGATCCATTCACTCCACTGAGTGCCCCACCAGTATCGGGCCCAAAGTGCATTGTCAGTGCCTCGGGCAAAGACATAGATCTGTTCCCCTTGGCAGGCCGCCGCCGGAGCAGATGTCAGCACACCTCCCAACGAAAACCATTCTGACCATCCGGCACCATTCCAATAGCGCGACCACAGAGCATTGTCGGTGCCTTTTACAAACACGATGTTACGGAAACCCGACATGGAGCAACTGGCCGGATCGGAAGTGCCAATGCCACCGAGGGTGATCCAATCGGACCACCCGGCGGGATTGAATTTTCCCGTCATGCCGAATGAAGGATCATTTGTCGTGATGGGTGAGTTGGGCACGTACCCCTGGGCCGAGAATGAAGACAACAACAACGCCGCAAAAAGTGAAATTATTTTGAAACGCATAACCACCTCCTTGTACGAATGTGTGGAGCTGATGGCTTCAAAGTATCACTGGGAATTTGCGCTGCCAAACCAGTCAGGATCAGACTGGCCTTTTAATATTCGTAATCAATGAGCGTGCGGAAATAATTCGGGACAGGAGCCTTGATGGTGATGCGCTTTTTATTATGCGGATGCGTGAATTCGAGACTGGCAGAATGCAGGCGCAGTTCTTTGAAATTCGTGGTGGCTTTTCCGTACTTCGGGTCGCCGACGATGGGATGACCTTCACCTGCAAGATGCACACGGATCTGGTTTTTCTTGCCGGTCAGCAGGTTGATTTTCAAAAGACTGAATTTCTCAGTTTCTTTCAGAACCTCATATTCAGTGATTGCCAGCTTTCCTTTGTCGGAATCCTTGCTGGAATGGACAACATAGTTTTCGTCCTCTTCCAGATAACTGGTGATTGTGCCGCTTTTCTTCGGCATCTTGCCGTGAACGATCGCGTAGTATGTTTTGATCGTGGATTTCCAGTCGTCTTTCAGAAAGTGCATAACCTCTTCGGTTTTTGCAAAGATCAAAACACCGGTGGTGGCCTGATCCAGACGATGCACGACAAAAACACACTTGTTGGAACGGGGATTGCCCTTGCGGACGTACAGATTCAGCAGATTATGAACCGTATTGTCGCGATCCCATTTTGCCGCCACGGTCAGAACACCAGCCGCTTTGTTGCCGACGATGACATCCAGGTCTTCGTGAAGGATTTCAAAGCCACGGGGCTGATGCTTTTTAGGGATCTTTTTCATTGGGAACCTGCTGTCGTTAGAGGGCCTGTTTTAGCCTATCCAGACAGCAGGTGCCTAGTGGAATTTCAGAAAAATGTATTATTTTTTCTGATTTAAGTGGAAGTAGCCGGATCCATCGACCGTCAGTTCGACTCCGCTTTGGGAAGGCACAGACATGTCGGTGTCTTCAAGGTTGCCGCCGCTGCAGTCCTCGTTTTGTTTCACTTCCACACGGACATTGTATTTGAATGGCGGCGCATAGTTTTTCCACATCTTCTTGTTCCCCGGTCTTACGCAACCAGAGTCACCGATACGCCCCACGGTATTGTAAATAGTGACCCAAGCCGAGTGACCGGAGGTGTCGTTGTTGCGCATGGAAACCGTCGTCAAAGGATTGGCGTCCTTGTCCGTGCCGTCGCCCTTGTTTTCAAGCCACAAAGTGCCAGTTGCGCTTCGGGACATTTCCACCTTGTCGTTGCCGCCAACCACGGTGCTAAGGTCACTGTAAGTGGCGCCGGAACAATCGCGGTTTTGTTTCACTTCCGCACGCACGGTGTAAGCCGGACCGGTCATATAGTCGTGGAAGGAAATGGTTTGCCCCGGTTGCAGGCAGGCATTGTCGCCGATGTCCCCGACGAAGTTGTAAACTGTGATCCAGACCGACGCGCCGACAGAGTCCTTGTTGGTGATGTCGATGCCATAAGGCTTTGGTTCAGCAGCGTTGGCGGCCGTGGCAGAAAGGGCGATTAAGAGTGTTGTGATAAGTGCTTTCATGGTTTCTCCTTTTTGGTTATCAGTCATCTGATGCCACTCTGGAAAAGCAACGGCGGTGCCAGCGTTGGGCGGGCGTCATAAGCAACAGATGGCAGTTGGGAAAACCTCTGCCGAAGATCCGGCAGAGGTCCGTGACGGCCCTTCGGCGCTTGCCGGGAATCCAACAGCTCCGAAGGGATTTAAAACCGCGTTAATGTTTGCGTCCAGTATCTAACTTGCGTACGATTTTCACTAAAGTTGATTTGGTTTTTATGTGTGGAAGGGTTTGTATGAAAATGCTTAAGCCATTGATGGTGGTGATTTCAATATTTGCGGGCAGTCAGGCTTTAGCCAATCCCGGCGTTTGGTTGGATCTGCCGGTTTATGAATACCCTTTTAACAACACGACATCTCATGGCCCGGACTATTTCAGCATGCGCCAGTCCTCGGCGGTTTCAACCGGCTTTCTGCAAACCATGCACCGGGGAATTGGCGGAGATTCAAAAGAAAGTGTCGGTTGGTGGCGCTGGCTTTTGATTGGCGGTTTTGATTATCTTACATCCACAGTCCCGGTGGGTGCCGGATGGGGGCATGAAGAATGGCATCGGGCCGTCATGACCCGCCGTGAAATCGGAAGCTTCAATTCAATGAACACCTTTCCCTGGGGGCAGGGTGTGATCGCGGTGGATCATGTGAATGATTCAGACCTGATTAAATTGAAGGCCGAACATCCGGCTGAAATGGTGCGCTTAAGTTCTGCGGGCATGGAGGCCCAGATTTATCAGAACATGCTGGTTGAAAAAAGCCACTTCTATCGTGATGCCCGCTCGCGGGACACGTTCCTGCTTTGGTTTAACAACATGAACGTAACTTCTTACATGCTTCAGTGTGCATCGACGGATGCGGATAAAACGACTGATGAAGAAATGGCGGAAGAGGGCGCAGACATGAAGCGCCGGGACTTCACGGGCCTTGATTGTACCGCGTGGGTTTATGATTTGTTCCGCCCCGATGAACCGTATACCGACCGCGGCACCCATCCGTCGGGAGTGGGAATTAAGCGCTACATTAAATACTTGGATCTGACCAGTGACGAGCAGAACTTCCTGAAGCTCCAGGCCAGTCTGTCTTATTTAAATTTCGTGGATCCGTTCTTGTTTGGCTTCACTGATTTTAAAGCAGGCTGGGGGCGCTGGAACTTCAAATTCAGCCATTATCTGACGTCCTTTGGCGGGACTGTGGATGCGAACGTGTTCCTGGAAATGCACAAGCACAAGTTCCTCGTGACGTTGCATAACGGGATGACTCCGAAGAGATACTTCCCGGGCATGAGTTTGCAGTGGATCGACGCTGAAATCAGCCATCACCTTTTTGTCACCCTTGGCACGACCGCCTGGATGCAGCCAAAGGATCAGCGCTATGATGCTGAAGAATCTGAATTGCTGCTGGATGGTAATATCGAGGTCGCATTAAGAACCTCTGACGCCTTTGAGTATTATGTGGGTTATGAGACTAAAACTCCGGGCTGGAAGGCGGGGAACGTCTATCTGGATGACAACTGGTCTGTGTGGACGGGCTTCAGGCTAGGGTTGTTTTAGATTTGTGATCGGATCATGATTGTTGCCAAGGTTCATAGCGCAGCTAGGGCTTTTATTGTTTAATGTAAGCCATCCAGGAGGTGTCTGTGGATTCAAGCAAGACGTCTGAAGTATCTCCGATCGCTGGCAACTTTAGCAAAGAACGCAATCCATCTGTTCAGAATGGTGTTCAGTACAATCAAGGGGACATCGAAGATCATCAAAGCAAAGAGGATCTGGAAAAGAACTGGGATAAAAAGGACGGTGACAAGTCCGAAGTCATCGACAGTGAAGGTCACCGCAATCGGATCAATCACTACTGAATTTTCAGCAGCACTTATTCACACAGCTCGTCGCGGATCTTCATGAACAGGTCCGCACGATCGGTGATCACACCATCGGCGCCAGAGGCAATAACCCATTTTAATTCTTCCACCGAATTCGGTGTCCATGCGACAACGCGAATGTCTTTTTGATGCAGGCCAAAGACCACTTCCGGAGTCAGTTGTGGCCAGCCCGTTGTGACCAGACGGCTTCCCAGTTTGGTGGCGGCGTCCAGAGCTCCGCGGGCGTCCCAGATCAGGGGCACCACGTCGATATCCGGGGCCTTGGCCTTCAGGTTCTTTAATGTTTCGTGATTGAAGGACTGCACAAAGAAGCGCTCAGGGTTCCAGCCGCTCTGACGGATTTCTTTGATAATCAAATCCAGGTACTGATCTTCCGCAGGGAAGTATTGCACCTGATCCTTGAAATATTTGATCTCAATATTCAGGCGGGCGGGTTTGCCCGCGACCTTATAATCTTTAAAGACACTAAAGACATCGCGAAACAATGGGATCGGTTCGGTGCGTGGTTCTGAATAAAGACGCTCTCCACACTGAATCTGTGCGGCTTCGGCATAGCTCATACTGCGAAGCGCGGCTTTTTCCAGGGACTTTCCATGCAAAGCACAGCGTTCGGTCTGGATGTTCGGAATGGGATCGTGGGCGGTGACGATCTGATCATCACCAGTGATCATTAAATCCAGCTCTGCCGTGTCGGCTCCGGCATCATAGGCGGCCTTGAAAGAGGCGATGGTGTTGTTGGGATAACCATCAATCCCCCGGTGGCCGTGGACCTCCATGTTTCTGGCAATCAGGCACATCACGGCGTTTTTACCCAAAGTGTCGCCGCTAAAGGGGCGGCGCTGAACTGGGCCGGGTGTTTGCGCCAATGAAGGCTGGCTGAATGCCAAGATCAGCAGCAAAGCCCAACCTGGCAGGAAAATACTTTTCATAGAATAAAGATATCGGACGAAACTGGACCTGAATTAACTCTTCAAATTGTAAAGTCTCATTTTGTGACACTGATTTGTGACATGTTGGAAGGATTCGTGAGGCCTGATAGGTGCCCACACCCGGGATCTTTCATAAAATATCCGCATGGAAGACACAGAGTTGTATCAGCAGTTAAAACAAGTCTGGCAAATGCTTAATGAGCCCATCTTTCGCATTAAGGATGCCGAGATTTCCGCTGCCAGTGTGCTGGTCTCTATCCTGCTGTTGATTGTGGCAATCTACGGATCGAAGCTGGTCAGTAAGATTGTGGTCAAACAGCTGTCGCGCCGACGTGTGGATAGTGGAGTGCGGGATTCGATCGCAAAATTTGTGCGTTATGCGCTGGTTGTGATGGGGGTTCTTTTTGCCCTGGATAACATGGGGATTTCGATCAGCTCTTTGGCGGCGGTGGGTGCGGTGCTGATGGTGGGGATCGGTTTTGGTTTGCAAAACGTCACCCAGAATTTTATTGCCGGTATTATATTGCTGATAGAGCGTCCGATCAAAGTCGGCGATATCATTCAGGTGGGGGAAACCTCGGGCAAGGTCATTGATATCCGTGTTCGTTCCTCGATCATCCAGACCCGGGATGAAGTCACGATCATTGTTCCCAATTCCAAGTTCATCGCCGAAGAAGTCACCAATGAAAGTCTGGCCTCGGGAAAAATCCGCCAGCATGTCAAAGTGGGCGTTGCTTATGGTTCTGATGTCGCATTGGTAAAACAAGTGCTGATTGAAGCGGCTTTGCAGCACCCGGAAGTGGTGCAGGATCCTAAACCGAATGCGTTGCTAAAGGATTTTGGTGAATCGGCTTTGATTTTTGATCTGCGCTTTTGGTGCCGCAATATCTGGAGAATTGAAACCATTACCAGCGATATCCGCACCACCATTGATGCCCGCTTTCGCGAAAATAAAATCATGGTGCCGTATCCAAGAATGGATGTGTCGCTGGTGAATCAGGAAATCACCCGGCCGAATGAAAAACGCGGCCGGGATCTGGATCAGTAAATTAAGGCTTTACGAACTTCAGGGTCATGCGATCGCTTTCGCCAATCGCTTCGTATTTTGCGCGGTCCTTGTCACCTTCGGCAAAGGATGGTGGCAAAGTCCAGACACCTTTTGGATAGTTCTTGGTGTCTTTGGGATTGGCGTTGATTTCAGACTTGGCTGCCAGTTTGAAACCGGCTGCTTCCGCCATGCGGATAACCTGTTTTTCGCTGACGTAACCGCTTTTGGATTTTCCGTCCTCTTTTTTACGGGCATCGGCACGGTGTTCAACCACACCCAATACGCCGCCTGGTTTCAGGGCATTGAAGAATGACATGAATGCGGCCTTTTCAGATCCATGAGTCATCCAGTTGTGCACGTTTCTGAAGGTCAGAACCAAGTCCGCTGAATTGTCTTCCGCGATTTTTCCCGGAGGGGCAAAGTCGTTCACAGTCACTTTCGCGGCGATTTCAGGACGGGCTTGCAGCCAATCCAGGAACTTCTGGCCACCGCCGTAAACAGACACCGGAACTGCCGCGGCAACGTACTTGCCCTTGGCAGAAAGATATGGAGCCAGGATTTCAGCATACCAGCCAGCACCCGGAGAAATTTCAACCACAGTCATTTCCGGCTTCAGACCAAAGAATTCCAAAGTCTCAACCGGGTGGCGATAAGTATCGCGGGCTTTGTTGCTTTCTGTGCGATAAGGGCTGTTCAGTGCTTCCTGAAGCGTGGTTGGCAGTGCTGGTGCCGCAGGTTTTGTTTCTTTCGGGGTTGAACTGCAGGCTGCGGTAAAGAGCAAAGGCAGCAATAGAATTGATCTCATGATGTCTCCTTTTTTGTTTTACTTAGCATGGTTTTTAGAAGTGCTATGAGGCAAACTAAAATTCACTAAGTATAGCAAACAAATCGCCCAACATCCGTTCGGTAATTCCACTGGTTTCGCGTGTTAATTATGAAGATTGGGATAACTTGAAGATTCCAGATACTTTATACCCCTAAATAAGTTATCGTCGCGGACACAAAAAAAGGATAAAAAAATGTCTTATCGATTTCTATTGCTCGAAGACGACCCTGAAATTGCGGCAATTGTTCTGAAGGGGCTTTTTGCCGAAGGTTATGAAGGTGAATGGGTGGCCAATGGTGAACGAGCCTTGGACCACATTCAAAGTCAAAAATACGACTTCATGATTTCAGATGTGTTGCTGATGGGAATAAGCGGATTTGAGGTGGTGCGCAAAGTGAAAGCCATTCACCCGGAACTTCCTGTCATTTTTCTGAGTGCGCTCAATGCCGATGAAGAACGCATCACTGGTTTATCCTGCGGGGATGAGTATTTGTGCAAACCGTTTTCGGTGACCGAACTGCTGATCCGTATTCGCAAAATAATTCAACCGCAGGAAAGTACCGCGGTTTTGACCTACGGAAATCTAAAGCTGGATCGACTGAAAAGAAAAGTGATTTGTGGAAGCAATGTAATCGAAATGCAGGAACGGGAATTCAAGCTATTGGATTTATTTCTGTCCAACCCTCATCGGATTGTCACGCGTGAGCATATTTTACGCGAAATTTGCGGGTATAATTACATTCCTACTACAAATGTTCTGGATGTTCTCATCTGTCGCCTGCGCGACAAAGTCACGGCCGGGACTGGTAAAGTGTCCATCCGGACCATTCGCGGAGTTGGATACAAGGTTTTTTTGGAATCCGTATAGACCGTTCCGGGGGCTTTGTTACGAATAGGAAATTGGCCAGATTCAAGCTTCTTTCCTCGTCCAAACGGAGTATGTTCCCAGAACTTTACAAAACAATCTTCTTTTTTTAGGAAGCAGTATGACGATCGCCAAGTTCCTCAAGGACAAGCGAACTGACGCCGCATTGACTCAACTTGAAGTCGGGCAGCGATTGGGTTTTCATAAGTCGCAGTTTATTTCCAGTCTGGAAAGGGGTACCAGCCGTCCTCCGATTGAGGTTTTGAAAAGGATGTGTGAAATCTATCAGATTCCGGAATCGGAGATGAGAAAAGCCTATGTGGACAGTGCCATCAGCACTGCCGAAAGACGTGCCAATGATGAGTGGGATAAAAACCCGCAGTAACTTGCTGTCTACTTTTTTCCAAACCAGGCACAAATCATAAAAGCCTGAAAGAAGCGAATCGGCAGTGAAATACCACTTTGCCGGATCAAATGTTCTGTTTCCTCGGGGGGAAGAACGGTCAGTATTTCTTTCAGTTGTTTCGGCAGATTTGCCAGGGACTCCGGCGTGGCCCCCATCAGGGTTTGCACAGCTTCCCACCCTTTAAGCATGGCCGGGAACTGGGGCGAATTCAGATCAAAGCTGATTTCTGCATTGACCAGAAATCCACCGTCTTTCAGACAATCCGTCATCTGTTGAAAGTAGCCGGCCCGGTCATCACGATGAACAAAGTGACTGACCAAAAGACTAACGACGGCATCAAACTTTCTGTCCTGGGGTGCATCCTGCACATATCCATGGATAAATTCGCACCGGTCTGCATAACCAGCCTTGCTCATTCTTTCACGGCAGACCTCCAGCATATTGGCTGAGGGGTCGATGCCGACAAAGTGCCATTGCGGAAAGGCTTCGGCCAGGGTCATGATTTCAGCGCCAGTACCGACCCCGACACAAAGAATCAGCGATTTTTCAGGAAGGTCTTTCAACACCAGCGTCGATAAAAAATGCAGGCAATCAGAAATGCGGCTTAATTTACTGTTGCGTTCATCATAGCGCTGGGCTGCTTCTTTATTGAAAAAGTCCTGGGTGGGTTTATTCATGACTCGACTTTATACTTTTGCTAAATTGGAGGCAAGGAGCCATCTATTCAATGAAACAGCCACTGAATGATCTTTATTGGATCGAAGATCTGCTGCCACCGGGATATGACTGTCTGCCCAAGCATGGCGGACTTGCTTACTATCTGGATATGAAGCTGGTGCTGATCCTGGTGGAACGCAAAGGCCTTTACGAACACAAAGGGGTCAGTTATCCCTTTGAGCTTTGGAACGGTTGCATCATTCCGGTGGAAAAGAAAAAGCAAAGCGCTTTCTTTTTGAAATATCTGTTTTTGGAAAATCACCCGGCGAACAAGGATTGGTTGTACATTCCCGCGCAGTCCGAGGACTTTGAAGATGAAGTCAAACAGCTGATGCGCGAAATCAGCAAAGGAAATCCCTTGCTGGGGCTGCCGGTAAAATCAACTTTATCTGAAAAAGCCGAAGGGACTTCCGCGAAGAAAACCCCGCGGAAAGCCAAGACGGATAAAAAGAAGGAAAACGCCTTCTTTTTATCCATTGCCAAAAAATCCGGAAAATAAACTTCTTATGGCAGCAAAGCCATGCGGGACTTGATTCGTCCGGCTTCCAGCTCGTGCAGCCAGTGATTCACTTCCTTCATCGGGGCTGTTTGCACCTGCGGTTTGATCTTTCCTTCCGCTATCAGTGCATAAAGCTCCTGCATTTCAACGTGGGTGCCCCAGAAGGATGCCTGCACTTTGGTTTCAAAGGTGATGGCCGTAGCCGTTGTCAGGGGCACTTGTGCAGACCCCAAACCGATCAGCAGAATGGTGCCCCCGGGTTTTACCAAGTTCTGGGCATCTTTGAATGTTGATTCAAGGCCCACAAAATCCACCACCACATCATAAGACAGGGGCTTCAGTGAAGAGATCTGCTTGGAGTTTAAAACATTCTGCACGCCAAAAGATTTGGCCATTTCCAGATTGGCATCTTTTAAATCCACGGCGGTGACCTCGGCCCCTAAAGCCAAAGCAATCTGAACACCGTTCATGCCAAGACCGCCCAAGCCAATAGCCAGCATTTTTGAACCCAGGCCGACACCGCCCTTGGTTTTGATAGCGTGATAAGGTGTTAACACTGCATCGGTCGCCACAGCCGCGACCTCTGGACTGATACCTTTAGGGACTTTCACGATATTGCGTGCGGGAACTTTCAGGTATTCAGCATAGGCACCGTCTTGTCCCAGACCGATAAAGGTTCTGCTCGGGTCATTACAAAGATTGTCGTGACCCGTGCGGCAATAGTTGCAGTGCCCACAAGGGTTGGGCCCGTGAACAGCGTAAAGATCACCGGCATTGAAAGTGCCAGTGACTTCCGAACCTTTTTCCACCACTTCACCGCAGGCTTCATGCCCCATGGTGAAGGTTTCTTTGTAAGGGACTTCGCCGTGCAGGACGTGAAGGTCAGAATGGCAAATGCCTGCCGCACGGACTTTAAGGATAACATCCAGCGGACCTGGGGTTGGTTTGGGAATATCGACAAGGGAAAGTTCTTTTTTTCCAGGGACGTATCTTGCTGCGAACATAATAGCTCCTCTGATAAACATGATTTTCCATGTAATGGTTTTAGAAGTCATTATGCAGAAACACAGAAACTTTCTCCGCCCCGGGGTGGAAAAGTTTCAATCTTGATATCGATCAAGGTTCTTAATTCAAAACACGTCCATTTTGATTTGCAAAACCGCATTTGCGGGACGGCAGGGTTCCACGGAAACTCTTGCGAATTCTGCCGTCATCATTTTGTTTAATAGCTGTATATGGAGAAACTAAAATGAGCATGAAAAAACTTTGGATCGCGTTTGGGGTTGTGGTTGTTGCCTCGTTCTCGGTTTTGATTTTCTATGGCGTCGAAATTTATCGGGAAGCACCACCAATACCCGATAAGGTTGTCACGGCCACGGGTGAAACTCTTTTCACCGGCGAAGACATTCTGAACGGTCAGAATGTGTGGCAGTCCATGGGGGGACAAGAGGTCGGATCCATCTGGGGTCACGGTGCCTATGTAGCTCCGGATTGGACGGCGGACTGGCTTCATCGCGAAGCTGTTTTCATTCTGGACAAATGGTCCAACGCGGAATTCACCAAGCCTTATGAGCAGCTGGGTGAAGAACAAAAGGCCGGTCTGGTGGCACGTCTTCAAAAAGAAATGCGCACCAATACTTACTCCAAAGAAAATGGCACTTTGACAGTCTCGGCCATTCGTAAAGAGGCGATGGAATCCAACAATGCCCACTATCGCTCTTTGTTCATGGATGATCCGGCATTGAAAAGCCTGCGTGAAGCTTATGCGATTCCGGCAAACTCGATTCGTGATCAAGATCGCATGCGCCAGATGAATGCCTTTTTCTTCTGGGCATCATGGGCGGCTGGAACAGAACGTCCCGGTCAGACGATCACTTATACGAACAACTGGCCCCCGGATAAATTAATCGGCAATGAACCCACTGGTTCCATGCTGTTGTGGACGGGTTTTAGTGTCATCATTCTGCTGGCAGGTGTAGGGGCGTTGGGACTTTATTATGCGGCTCAACGCGATGAAGATCCCGGTGTCGCCAGTCTGCCGGAAAAAGATCCTTTGCTGGGACTGAATCCAACACCTTCCATGTCAGCGACGCTGAAGTACTTCTGGGTGGTGACGGCATTGATCGTGGTGCAGGTGATTCTGGGGGCGGTGGCCGCCCACTATGCGGTGGAAGGGGATGGCTTCTATGGTATTCCGCTTTCGGACTTCCTGCCGTACTCGGTGACTCGCACCTGGCACGTGCAGATGGGTATTTTCTGGATTGCGACTTCATGGTTGGCAACGGGATTGTTCATTGGTCCTGCGATTTCGGAACATGAACCGAAATTCCAAAGATTCGGCGTTAATTTCCTTTTCATTTCTTTGCTGGTGATCGTGGTCGGTTCGATGGCGGGCCAGTGGTTCGGGGTCATGCAAAAACTGGATCTGGTGCAGAACTTCTGGTTTGGTCATCAGGGCTATGAATACGTGGATCTGGGCCGCTTCTGGCAGGCGTTCTTGTTGATTGGTCTGTTCTTGTGGTTGTTCCTGATGGTGCGCTCGGTGTGGCCGGCGTTTAAAAAGGCCCAGGAATCACGTCACTTGCTGGCGTTGTTCCTGATTTCCTGCGCAGCCATTGCTTTGTTCTATGGTGCGGGTCTGATGTGGGGACGTCACACCAATCTGGCGGTGGCTGAATACTGGAGATGGTGGGTTGTTCACTTGTGGGTTGAGGGCTTCTTCGAAGTCTTTGCAACCGTTGTTATTGCCTTCTTGTTTGTGCGCATGGGACTGGTCAACGTGAAGCTTGCTTCCAGTACAGTGCTGTTTTCGACCGTGATCTTCCTGTTCGGGGGCATTCTTGGAACTTTCCACCACCTGTACTTTACCGGAACTCCAACGGCGGTGCTTGCGTTAGGGGCGTCGTTCAGTGCGCTGGAATGTGTGCCTTTGGTGCTAATGGGCTTTGAAGCCTATCACAATCTGAAACTGGGTAAATCAACAGCATGGTTGAAAGCCTACAAGTGGCCGATTTACTGTTTCGTATCCGTGGCGTTCTGGAACTTCCTGGGTGCTGGTATCTTTGGTTTCCTGATCAATCCACCGATTGCCCTTTATTATATGCAAGGCCTGAATACGACTCCACTGCATGGTCACACTGCTTTGTTTGGGGTCTATGGTATGCTGGGGATTGGCTTGATGCTGTTTGTGCTGAAAGGCCTAGCTGCTCGTAACGAATGGCGTGACGGCGTTATCGGCTTTGCCTTCTGGAGCATCAACATCGGATTGCTGCTGATGGCGCTGTTAAGTCTGCTGCCTTTGGGGTTGCTGCAGACCATGGCCAGTGTTGAACACGGTCTATGGTACGCAAGGTCAGCAGAATTTATGCAGACGGAACTGCTGGATGTCATTCGCTGGTTGCGCGTGATTGGCGATACGGTCTTTGCTTTAGGGGCATTGGCTTTGGGTTGGTTTGTGATTGGTCTAAAAACCGGCCATTCCTTGAAAAAGACGGTGGATCTTTCCCAAACTACATATCCAAGTTCCTCACCGAAAAAACGCTAAAGTTAGCGGGGCTCTTTGTAAAGGCAAAGAGCCTCTTTGTTCTTCTCCTTTGGGGTTTCGCCTGATAGAAATTAGGTATAAAGGAATCCCGCAATGAAATCTCAAATCAAACTGGCTCTTCGAATTTTGCTTGGCGCGTTTCTGGTTTATGCAGGTTCCGGTCATTTAACCTGGCTTCGCACCGAATTTTTGGCGCAAGTGCCGAAATGGCAGCCTTTGGATCCTGATTTTGTTGTCGTGGCCTCGGGGATTGTTGAGATCCTGCTGGGTCTAAGCTTCCTGTTCCTGACCCGTTACAAAGCACAGGTCGGAGTCGTCGGGGCTTTGTTCTTTATTGCGATCTTTCCCGGGAATATCAATCAATACGTTTATCAGATCGATGCCTTTGGTTTGAATACCGACACGGCCAGACTGATTCGGTTGTTCTTTCAGCCCGTCCTGGTGGCCTGGGCCCTTTGGTGCACCGACGGCTGGAGTTATCTAAAAGCCCGCTTCGGAAAGCCCTAAAATAGTTGGCACGGTTTGAGCTAAGTGTAGGTAGTGGTGCAAAAATGGCTTAAAACTATTTTATTGGCGATTATGGGCTTTTGATAAGTCCGGGCCTTTTTGCGGCAGATCTGACTGAAAGCTTTCATCAAACCTACCACCAAGGTCAACTTGGATCCGAAGAACAAAGTTTGCTTCGCCAGTTTGATTTTTACTTGGTGCCTGGAATTTTATCTGAAGCTTTCCTGAAAGAGGACGACCGATCCTCGGTCAGTTTTGCCCGCCTGACGGGCGACTATCTGGGCGAGCAGCAAGCGCTGCTGAAGAATGTTTATAAATTCAATTCGGTCAGGCTTTCCAGCTCTTCCAAATCCGTTTCTGAAATCAAAGTAAATATCCGGGCAGCGTTGAATCAGTCCGCTGCTGCGAACAGAAAAGCGGTGTTTCTGACTCATTCTTTAGGTGGGTTGGCGCTTCTTGAGGAATTGGTGGATTCGCCAATTCACAGGGACACTGTGGCGGGGATCATGTTCTTGCAAAGCCCTTTCAAAGGCTCGCCGATTGCGGATGCGTATTTTGATAATCCAATTTATCTGGATAAACTGCTGGGCACGGTGATTCCGTTCTTTAACACTTCGCCAGACACCATTCGTTATTTGGGCATCGCCAGCCGGTCCAAGTTTATGAAAGAAAACAGCGAAGCGATCACTGCCATTACCAGTATTCCCATGATCACCGTTGGTGGGGTTGTAAACGGGCATAAAAGTTTGTTCACTCCGGCCGTCAATATTATGGCGATGGGGTGTCTGGAAAAAGTCTTTGGTCAGTGTGTGGTGCGACTTTATTCAGGACCGTATGATCTAAGTGACGGGATGGTGCCTTTTGAAAGCTCCAAACTTCCCAATGTGGATTTTGTCCGTCTGGATGGGGTCGATCACGGGGAAACTGTTGTGAATATTCCGTATCAACACTACGACAAAGCACAAACAACGACAGCGTTGCTTCGTCTGTTGCTGCCTTCGTTGAAAATTCCTTAGCGAGTGTGAACAAGGCTGTGGTCGTCAGTGACTTTCAGGCAGTTCATATTTGCGGTGTGAGCGGCTTCAATCCCCAAAACAGCGTCTTCAAAAGCCAGGCAGTCCGCCGGCGCAATTTGGATCTTTGCAGCGGCCATTAAGAAGCAATCCGGTGCGGGTTTTCCTTGAGTGTAATCCTCAGCGCACACCAAAGTGTCGAAGTACTTCTGAATACCCAATTGGTTCATCGTCAGTTCAACAATCTTGCGGCGGCTGCCGGTGACGATCGCCATGGGAATCTGCCCGTGATAGTGCTGGATGATTTCCATGACAGACTTGATAGTGGTGACGTCGCCTAAAGACGCCAGATAGTGGGCTTCTTTTTCTTTTACAAACTGTTCGGGATTGATGTCCGTCTTGTGCAGTTGGTTCATCATCTCGACGATGCGAGCCGTGGGGCGCCCGGCCCAGGACATGTGCTGATCACGGCTCAAAGACAGATCATATTTGTCCAAGGCTTTGTTCCATGCCGCCAGATGTGCTGGCATGGTGTCGGCAACGGTGCCGTCAAAGTCAAACAACAGGGCCTTAAATGATTGATCAGGAAAGAATTTATTCAGCATTCACAGAGCTTAGCACAAGATTCCATTCTATTCCATGTTTGAAGTGTTTTGAGGAAAGGTCAGTTCTTCTCCGTCTAAAGGCGCCAGCACGCGGTTTTCGATATTCAGTTTTTTACGGATGTCATACACCTGCTGTCGGCTGGTGGGGCAGTGATCCAAGGCCTCCAGGTGATTGACCAGGATGGTTCCGCCAAAAAGTTCCGAGACGGGGCCGATGTCTTGTTCGCTCATGATGATTTCGCCACCAATATCAAATTGGGCACCGCCGCCGGGCATGATCACGATGTCAGGCTGATGGGTTTTAAGGGCTTCCTTCACCGGGGGGCTCAGGGTTGAATCACCCACCACATAGACTGTGGGTTGGTTGGGAAACTTCAGTATGTATCCGTATCCATGGGCCATCATAGCTCCCACCAGGCCCCGACCATGCAGGCACGGAATCAACGTGATGGTGCCTTGGAGGAAAGGGTTGTCAGTATTTTTTTTCAGACTGGTGGCGGGAAGGCGGTATTTATCCAAATAGGATGTGTCGTCTTCCGAACATAAAATTGGAATTGAGTTTCTGCGAATCCAGCGGGCACCGGCACGGTCCAGATGATCGAAGTGGCCTTTTTGGCAGTGAGTGATCAGAACATGAGTCACTGTTTCCAACACTTCATCCGTTCCTGCGGGCAATTCCACCAAGGGATTTCTGCGACGGTTCATTGTCAGATACTTTAAGCTGGGAATGCTGCCTTGGCGAGCCAGCATCGGGTCGACCAGAATTTTTGCAAACCCATAGTCCAATAAAACAGTGGCGTTGCGGATTTGACGGATCTTCATGTGATCTCCTTGGTATGGATCTATTGTGCAGCACAGGCCTGTCTGGTAATATGTCCTAAATGGACATTAATATGTCTTTTTAGGACTTTTCCTGAAACAGGGTGTTTATGCTTAAAGTGGGGCTTTTCATTTATCCGTCGTGCATGCCAGCAGGGCTGTTTACAGGGTTGGACTTTTTGAAAGCAGCCAATACCGTGACCGGGAAAAATCTGTTTGAAGCAAAGCTTGTGGGTTTATCCAGCAGCGCCGTGACCTGTGCGCATGGAGTGAAAATTACTCCTGAATCTGCCATTCGTGATTTTGATTATGACGTTCTTATCATTCCGGGATTTTGGGCTTGGTCCGTTGAAAGTGTTCGTCGGGGAGTCGCCGCTAATAAAAATCTGCAGGAATTTTTAGACCGTGTCCCAAAAAAGAAGTCTTTGTACAGCTACTGCACTGGAAGTGTCTTTCATGCCTCTACCCAGCGACTGTCGAAAAAAAGTGCCACGGCCAGCTGGTGGCTGGCGCAGGAACTGGTAGGAGCTTTTCCAAAAGTGCAGTGGCAGTTTAATCAAATTTCCGCCGGGGATGTGAGCGACATGACTGCCGCAGGGGCCAATGGATTTTATCCGCTGTATTCCCATCTCGTGTCTCAGACTGTTGGAAGCAAGGCCTTTGCTGAAATTCAGAAGTACCTGATGACACCGGTTCAGTTCAATGCCAACAATCCATTTTATGAACTGGAAAGTCTGACAGGCCGGGAGCGCTTGGATCAAATCCGTCGTTTTGTGGAAAAGACGGCGGTTCGGGACATTCGCCTGTCGGCCGTTGCAGAAAGCCTGGGAATATCGACCAAGACTCTTTCCCGAAAGTTGCGCGAAGATGTGAACTGGACTCCGGCGCGGTTTTTCAGAATGATCAAACTTAAGCAGGCTGGGGCGCTTCTGACCTCCACTGAAAAATCAGTGAAGGAAATCTGTGACAAACTGGGATTTGATGATGAGGCACAGTTCAGAAAGGCCTTCAAGCGCTGCGTGGGGCTTACTCCTGGTGAATACAAGCGAAAGTTCCAGATCAGACGTGTTTAATTAATAGAGCCACTTGTGGATGTAGGCCGGCGTGCTCCAGATGATAACCGAGCTGAAGTAATTGATTGTTGGCTCGGCCATACCAAAGATCCCGCCGTTGATGCCGGCACAACGGTACGAACCATCCATCAGCTGCCCGCAAACGGTACTGTTGGCGATGTATATTTTCGAATACGCCCGGCCGGAATCATAAATCAACGGAGTCGGGTAGACCGTCGAGGAACCGCTTTCATTCGGTATCGACAGCAGACCTCCGCCACCCCAGCATTTTGCGACGCCGTCCGTGCGGATACCACAAGCCAGATTGTTGCTGATTGAGATGTCTGAATAGTCCGTCGCACTGTCAATTGCCTTTGGTACATTCGAGCTGGATGTGCCATCGCCCAGAGCTCCCGAACCCCAGCATTTCAACTTGTTCCCGGTTGTGATGGCGCAGGCTCTAACTTCCTCGATGCTGATTGCTTTGTACGTTTCGGTACCGTCAATGCGGGTGGGAGTGAGGTAGGTCGTGGTGTTGCCTGTACCCAACTGACCAACAGCATTGGTTCCCCAGCACTTCAAGTGATAGTCCGAGGTGATGCCGCAACCATAGTTAAAGCCCAGAGCCACATGGCGATAGTACACTCCGGCGTCAATGGTTTTGAATTCGGAAATATTTGTCGTGGTTCCGTCACCCAGTTTTCCCGTGGTGTTGGATCCTGTACAGCGCAGGACGCCGTTGGTGGTGATCGCACAAGTGGCAGAGCCACGCATGACCGCAGATGTATATGAATTGAATTTGTCGGCCACTTGTGGGGTGGAGGCGCTGCCGCCGACGGCCGCCGCAGTACCGATGGCTCCGTTGGTATTGGTGCCCCAACACTTCAAAGTGCCCAAGGTCGTGATGGCGCAGTTGTTCATTTGATCGTGCTGATAAGGTAATGCAGAGTAGTTGGATGTCGGATCCATCATCACAGGGCCGGATCTTCTGGTCACATAGGTACCATCACCGAATGAGCCTCCAGCGGATCCCCAGCAATACAGCTTACCTGTGCTGATCCCGCAAGTCTGGGCATAGCCTTCGGTATTGAGATAAGAGAACCCTAAAGAAGAGAAGTTATAAGACCCAAGGTCATTTGAGATTTTTGTGTATCCCGCATAGTAGTTGCCGTATCCAAAACCAGCGGTCGCAAAGCCACGCACATCATTTTTCAACTGACCCCAACATTTCACGGCACCTTGCAAAGTGACCCCGCAGGTTTTTTCACCCACCGTAATAGCTTTTGAATAAGCCTGACCAGCGTCAGCGGTGATTGGAGCACTGCTGTTGGTTCTGGTTCCATCTCCAAGTTGCCCTTTGTCGTTAACACCCCAGCACTGCAAAACATTGCCATCGGTGATTGCGCACGTGGTGCCTTTCGGGGTCACGGCTGTCGTATCATCATTTGTCCAAACCCAGATATAAGAAGTGGAACTGTTGATGTCCACCGGAGCCGATTTTGTCGCGGTCGTGCCGTCACCGACTTGTCCGTTGGTATTGGTGCCCCAGCAGCGCAGTCCACCGTTATCTTTGATGGCGCAGGAGTGATGAGAACCCATGGAAACAAATTTATAGTCGTTGGTGGCGTCAATGGCTGTTGGAATACCTTTGGTGACATTCGTGGTGTCCCCCAAAGCCCAAGAGGTGCCTTTACCCCAGCAATAAAGTTTTTTTCCTTCCGTGATGCCGCAGGTTCCACTGGCATTGGCAGTCACGAACTTGTAATCAGTTGTTGCGTCAACAACGGCCGGAACCTGTTGCGTGGTCGCGTAACCTGTTTGACTGTAATCACTGCGACCCCAGCATTTGATTTTTTTATCCGTCGTCAGGCCACAGGTGTGATTTTCACCGGCACTGATGGATTGGTAGGTGGTAGAGGTGTCAATCGCCACTGGAGAATAAGCCGTCGTGGTGCTGTTGTTACCCACTTGGTAATAGGTATTTTGCCCCCAGCAATAGACGTAGCCATCGGTGGTCAATGCGCAGGTGTGGTTGCGCCCGGTGGTCACCGTCGCCCAATTGGTGCCGGCGACTTGTCCTGCGGTGTCCAGATAGGTAGGCGCACTCGGACCAAGACCCAATTTTCCGGTGGCGATATTGTGCCCCCAGCAGCGCAGGCTGTTGTCACTAAGAACAACGCATCCGTGAGCAAAGTTTATTGCCAGGGAAAGGGCTGTGAGGTTTTTTTCCGCATCGGCAATAAAATACTGTGCCTGATATTTGGCGTCCATCCACACCGCCGGGGAGTTGGTGTGGGTCATGTGAACATTCATCAGACGTTCACCAGTGACCGCCGGATTGGCGGTGAAGGTGACAGGGACTGACACCGATGTCGAGCCCGCCGGGATCGTGAACGAGCCTGATGTCAAGCTGCGCTCAGAGGACGTGGCATCGCCGGTCACACGATAGTAACCAATGACATCAAAGGTTTTGGATCCGGAAAGAGTGAAGGTGATGTTTTTGGTTTCGCCTTCTTGAACTCGATTCACCAAAGGCGAGGTGATCGCCAACGTCACGACCGAGTCTTTGATCCACGAGGTCTCGGTGGCCACGGCCACATCCTGGAAGTTATTGGAGGTGTCCCCACCGATCACACATAGTGTAACCGGACCATTGGGCAAGGCGGAAACGTTATAAGCGATAGGGGCGGCAACTGCCGCTGCGGCGAAATAGCTGGCGGCCGCGCAAGTCCCTGAAGTGATGACGGCATACTTATATTGAGTGATGTTTGTTCCGGCGACAGTCACATTCAAGGTTGCGGTTGTCGAAACTCCGGTCGGGAAGCCGCTGATAGTGGACTTCAGAGCATCACGTGTCCAAGATGCGGAAGTCGAACTCATCGCGCCGTTTTCGTGATCATCAAAGCCCAGAACACAAAGGGTGTAATTGCCGACTTCTGGCAAAGCGTCCGTGATTGGGGTTGAAAGTGGATAGCTGGTTCCGGTGTATCCGCTAAGACAGTTGCCTGCTCCGCCCGGCGGGATAATGAAGTAACGATAGCTTGCCGCAGTTCCATTGACAGTCACATTCAAAGTCGGGCTGCCATTGGTCCCAGCCGGGGCTCCGGAAAGTGTCACGGCAGCAGGTGGCGTTTTATCATAGTAATAGTAGGAACTGGCTGTGACCACATTGCCATTGGCACGGGTCAGTGACAGCGTGAAGGTGTAAGGAGTCGCCGCGGTCTCTGGCAGTGAGAAGATATTATAATTCATCGTAAAGTAGCCGTCTTTACAATAGGTCGCGCCAGTGCCAGCCGCAGGTTGGCCGTCCACGGTGCCGTAAATCAGAACGCCGGATTCAGAACAGGTTCCGGTGATGGGGAACGAGGCCGCATTGTACATATTGACATAGCTTCCCGCTGGAGGACCGGTGATCGTCAATGTCGGCATCATGTTGTCGTGAATAATAAAATCCGAAAGGCACGACGATTCATTCTGAGCGGTATCACGAGTTTTAATATAAATCGTATTGGTGGTGTTGGCGGTCGCGAGGGTCCATGCTTTCGGGAAGGCCACGGTTTCCCAAGTCCCGCCGGTCAAACACAGGGCATTGTTGGTGATGTACATTTCCGTGCCCGTGGTCGTCGCCGTCAGGTTCACATTCAGGTTGGCGGTCAGTGCATCTCCGCTGTTGATGGCAACGGCTGACAACGTCGGCGCCACCGTGTCTTTCGTGAAAGAGGCTGTGACCTGAGGGGCATTGATACCCGTGGCACGTGAATGATTAACTGTAAAGCTAATGGAGCCATCCGCCGGAGAAGTCACGTTGAAGGTGGCAGTCCAGGCACCCGAGGTGCAAGTCGGTGTCTGCGCCGCAACACCTGTTGGTTGCACCGTCACGACTTTGCCGTTTTCAGAGCAGGCTCCGGAAACTGTGAACGAGGCTTTGTTGGCATTGTTAATGTAAGTTCCCGCTGATGGCGACGCCAGGGACACTGTCGGAGCGGTGGATGAATGAGTGATGGTGTCTGACAAACATGCCGTCAGGTTGCCCGCAGCATCACGGTATCTTGCATAGACCGTGTTCACGGCATCGGCGGTGGATAAGGTCCAGACTTTAAATGCAGCATAGGCCTCCCAAACACCATCGCTGGAACAGCCTGCGGTGTTGGTGATGTACATCTGGGCAGCCCCTGCGATCGAACTGTTGATGGTGGCGCTCAGACTTAGAGTGTCTGTGGCGCCATTGTTGATGCTGAAAGTTCCAGTCGGTGCCACCGTGTCTTTGGTGTAGCTGGGGGAATTGGCCGACGCCGAATTGCCCTGACTGTCAGTCAGTGTTGCCGTCAGCGTGAACGCACCTTGAGCAATGGTGGAAAGGTCCAAAATAGCTGTATAAGAAGTGCCAAGGCATGTGCCTGTGCCTGTCCAGCCGCCGGGGCCGGTAAAGGTGATGGAGCGGTTGTTCTTGTTACAAGTTCCACCGACCGTGAAGCTTGTCACGTTTGAACTGTTCACATAGGTGGCAGTGGCCGGAGTGTCGAAGGTGATTGCTGGTGGGGTGGCAAGTCCCGAATCATGAACAATCGAGTCAGTAACACAGACGGATTCATTGCCTGTGGCATCGCGGAATTTGGCATAAACCACGTTTGTGACGTCACTTGCCGCCAGTGTCCAGTTTTCAGTGGTGGCATAAGTCTGCCATGAACCACCAGCTGAACAACCTGCCGAGTTGGTGATGTACATTTCTGTGGCGTTGGTGGCGGCAATATTCAGGGTCACCGCTAAATATCCCGTGCTCGCATCATCGTTGTTGATGGTGAAGGATGTCACTGTCGGTGGCACCACGCTGCGAGGGACGTTGACCGTATCAGATCTGCTATTGAGGACTTTATCCAGATGAGTGGCCGTGATCGTGACAGGCGAACCCGTCAAACCACTGACATCCAAAGTTTTAGTGAAAGTACCGGAAGAACAATCCACCGAAGTATTGACGGTCCCGATGGCAAGGCTGACGGATTTACCGAACTCAGAACAAGTTCCTGACACCGTATAGTTTGTCTGATTCGCCAGATTGATACCTGGAGAGCTTGTAATATCAATCAGCGGTGGATCGATATCCTTTTCGATCACATAGTAAAATTCCTTGGCGGCAGCACCCGGAGCAGTCACCTTGAAAATCAGGTTTCCATTATAGATGTTTGTCAGACCGCTTAAATCCAGATTCTGCGCCCAGGTTTTGTTTGCACACGTAAATGACGTAATGGCTGGAACCGTCAGAGTGGAGACTTCAATTGAAGAGCCATTCACGCAGTTTCCATAGAACGGAACTGCGGTGTAATTGTTTTCATTGATCAGACCGTTGGTGGCGGTGTTAATGGAAAAGGCTGCCACATAGGTGATCGGTTCAGAACAGCTTGAAACAATGACTTTACCGGCGCTATCCAGTGAAAAGATGCGGAAGGTGTATTGAACACTGTCTTCTTTGGCAAAGCCGGCAGTGGCAGTGGTGTCCGTGTTGCTCAGCTGGATGCGGGGAAGGATCGGGGTGTCGCAGGTCGGGCCTTTGAAGAACAAAACTTCCTGCTGCACGAACTGAGCGTCTGCGGACGGGATCCACTTGGCTGTCAGATCGCCATTGTCCGTTAAGGCGTCTTCATCCCATAAAAGTGAACTTGCACCGGTGGCCGAAGTTAAATCAAAAAGACTCGTATCCAAAGTACAGGCTGACAAAATGAAACAAGCGGCTGCTAAAAGCAGGGACTTTCGAATAAATCGAAGTGTGAGGGTGGCTATCACGTTCCGTTGTTCCATACTATATTTATCGGGAACGGCTCACATTTTCAACAGCTGGGTTCGGCAATCCTGACATGCAAAGTGTTACGCTCAGAAGGATTGCCGGCGGAACGTCTCGGGATGAGACTCTAGGGGGCGAAACCCCCTAGGAAAGAAGTCGTAGAAGCTTGCTGCGAATGTGGTTGGCGCGCTTTTGGTCGGTGGTCAGGTTCGCGGCCTTTTCATACATCTGTTTGGCTTTGTCTGTTTTGGATTCCATGGAATAAGCGTCGGCCAGGTGTTCAGCAATGATGCTGGCAGAGGCCTGATACTCGTGTGCTTTCTCCAGTACTTGGATGGATTCAGAGAAGCGTTTTTGCTTGAACAGCACCCATCCCAAAGTATCCAGAACATAGCCGTCTTTAGGATCAAGTTCCAATGCACGACGGGCCAGTCTTTCGGCTTCAGGCAAGTGCAGATTCAGTTCGGCCAATGAAAATGCCAGATAGCTTAAGCTCTGCACATGATTGGGTTCGATTTCCAGAACCTTTTTCATTTGTGCGATCATGTTTTCTTTTTTACCCAGACGATCCAGAATCAAAGCGTGTTGGAACAGCAGCTCGACATTCTTGGAATATTTGGACAAGCCTTGTTCCAGCACCTGAGCTGCGCCCAAATAGTCCGCCTTCGCGTCCAGCAACGAAGCGTACATGGTGTACACCTGCGGTTTATCCGCGTTGGTCTGCAGGCCCTTTTTAGTGACAACCAGAGCTTGATTCAATTTGCCTTGGCCTTTCAGCAAGTGGGCTGCATGCACAATAGCTTCACTGAAATGCTTGCTTGAATGGGCGACCTGCATATAGTTGCGAATCGCATTTTCCATATCGCCGGTTTCTTCCTGAACCGCCGCCAGATAATAGCGGGCAGAGTCCGCTGAAGGATACTGGCTGACGATGTCTTTTAGTTTGGCTCCGGCCTGGTTGAAACGTTTTTGCTCAATTAACAGCAAGGCCATCTTCATTTGCACATCCAAAGAAGATTCCGAGTTTCCAGTGATTAGCTCCAACTGGGAATAGGCTTTCTCAGAATCACCTTCCTCAAGGTAAATTTGCGCGATAAGGTCGGCAACCTTAGGGCTGAAGTTTTCTTGTTTCTGATAGTCCAGACACAAGGCCAGCGCCTTGCCGCGGTTGCCTTGCTGCAGATATAGATTCGCCAGAGAAATCAAGGCATCTTCAAAGCCGGGTTTGATTTCCAGGGATTTTTTGAAGGCTTTTTCCGCCGCTTTTTGATGAACGGGGCCTTCCTGATCCAGATGGGTCAGGCCGATGTAATAGTGCACCTCGTGCGGAGTTTCGTAGCTGGCATTTTTTAGCAGCGAGTTGAAATACTGCTCTGCTTTCTTGAATTCTTTTTTATCTGCATACAAAGAACCGATGTAAATCGGAGCTTCGCTGTTTTTAGGCTGCAGACGCAAAACAGCCTGATACTGAGCGATGGCTTTGTCATAGGACTTTTCAGCAGAGTACAGTCCGCCCAATACCAAAATGGATTCGGCATTTTTTGGATCGTTGGCGACGGCTTGTTCGGCTTTTTGAATTGCCTCTTTCACCTTGCCGACCTTCAGGTATTCAGCAGACAGACGCATCTGCACCGCAGGGGAATTTGGATCCAACGCTGCGACCTTTTCAAAAAGAGCAACGGCTTGCTCGGACTTTCCTTCGCGGCTTAGGACATCACCCATAATGAAGTTATAGTCCGCCTCGGCGCGCGCATTGACGGGATCTGACTTCGCAGCGGGAATCACAAGGCTTTGTTTTTCGGGGGCGGCTGTGGTTTTTTTTGCAGGCGTGCTTGCGCAGGCTGTAAGTGTGAGCAGAAGAGCGGCACTGGCAGTCGTTTTGAAGGATGGGCGCATCAGTTCTCCTTGTCAGAGTACAGTGTAAAGAACTTTGCAGATTTATAATAAATTTGTTGAAGATCGAGCCTAAGACTGGCCCTAGATGCGGCTTACACGATATCCGGGGGACGCGGATACTAGTAATGTTCACTTGTTGCTGGACTGGCCCTTGCAATCTAAGTCTGCGAATAAGGTTTTCTACCTAAAAGACAAGCTATTGCTATAGGGAGTGGAATATGAAGGCACTATGGGTCGCAATTTGTTTACTGTCTGTTCCTTTGACATCCCTGGCAGAAGAGCATCTGGCACTAACCCGCGTGCTGAGAGGCAGCCTGGAGCTGCTAAATCAAGATGGCCGTGCGATCGAGATCAAGGATGGCACTATCAAGCTTGAAATCAGCAAGCCTTCCAAGCTGTCTTCGCCTGTTCGCTGGATGAAAAACGAGCGGGTGGTTCGAATTCAGGATCAGGAAAATGTCTTTGAATTTAGAATTCCTAAAAGCTCGATTAAATCCGACGGGCAGTTCCTGGTTAGCAGCAAAGCGGCCGAACAAAGAGCCAACCTCAGTTCAGTTGTGCAAAAGTCGGAAGTGAATTCCGAACGATTGGAAGTCGTGAAGGGCTGCAGCTACTTTGTTCTGGTGCCGACTCCAGTGACCCATGTGGATGGCAATGGCAATATCTCAACCACCATCGAGATGCAGCAGCAGACTTATTCAGGACGACAGGAGGTTCTTGTTCATGCGATGACCTGGACTGAACAGGTCGTCATGCAGATCTATAACGACGAAGGCGCGGTCGAAATCAAGTCCGAGCCCGCGGCAAGAAATGAAGAAGTGGTTGTTCGCGAACTGTCGGATTGCCGATAGCAGAGGAGCTTATGAGACAGCTTGGCAAGTTCCTGATTATCATAGCACTAGGCCTCATTTTGGGTGCAGAATCTTTTGCCGCTTCGGCCGAGGCGTTGCTTGCGCGGGATCTGAGAAATGCCAAGGTGACGTTTGGTCATGAACAGCGGCTTTATCATTACTTCGATATCTATCAGGAAGGCACACCTGCCGCCCAAGCCTTGATGGCGACGCCTCAAGGGCGAAAGCAGGTTTTAAACACGCGCATTTCCTACGCCACTTCTAAATTTTGGTCCAAAGCTTCCGGCAGCAAAGGGTTGTTTGCCGGGGAAGGTCTTTATCTGGCCATCGACCCGAATATTTCTGAAAGCTACGGCAAGATGATGATCGAATTCACGGTGAAGCCTGATTCGTACTATATCAGCCTGGCCCGTGGTCTTTACCTGAGTGAAGACACCGTTAAAGCTATTTATCAGGAAGGCCATCTGGTGGCAGACGCGGCTAATGGCATTCCTGATTCCATGCGAATTTCTGAGATGACCTTGGCGATGATTCTTCAGCCTGAAAATGCGCGCTTCCGATTGCTTCTGCAGAAGGCACTGAAAAATGAAAACATCATGATGGCCGAATATGTATGGCGTTCGGACTTGGATGTGGTCTGTGGGGAAGAGTCCTTGCAAACCGCTTTTGTATATATTGGGACCGACCCGACACTGCCGGAATTCAGTGCCGTTGAAATGGCCGACGTAAAGCAGGCTTATGCCGGGATTGCGATGACGGCCAAAGAAAAGCGCGCCTCTTTGGACGCGCAAAAATTAAAGACCTTGATTCAAGTCAACCAGCAGGCATCTTCAGCCAACGAGATGGTTGAAAATGCCTTGGCGATCTATAAATCCGAAAACGAGTTTAAGAACGCTGTGGGCCGCCTGCACGGTTGCCAAGCAGAACAAAAACAATGATCCCGACCAGGGCAATCATGACTCCGGCGGTGACCAGCACATTCTGATGGGCTGAAGAAAACGCGGTCTTGGCTGCCGCTAGGATGGCTTCGGTTGTGCTTGGGTCAAACTGTTTTGCCGCGATCATGGTGTCACCGATAGTGAGCGTCGCCTGCTTGGGCAAGGTGGCGATAACTTCCGAAGCTTGGGTGATCGCATGACGGTAGCTTGCTGACATCATCAAACCAAAGAATGTAATACCCAGTCCCATACCCAGTTCATAACCGACGGCTTCAATAGATCCAGCCGCTCCGGCCTTCTCGGGTGGGGCTGCATTCATAATAGCAATGGAAGAAGCCGTAAGGCCGATGGCCAAGGACAGCCCCAGAATAAAGAGGGAGCCGACAATGACGGGGCCAATGGAACCAAAGTCTGCGATTGTCAGCGTTAGCAGGCATGCTGCCGATACGAGAAGGCTGACGGTTGCGACAAGTCTTACGCCAAAGGTTCCGACAAGATAGCCGGAAACGGGACCTCCGAGCCCGGTGGCCAGCATCAAGGGAAGCATGACCGAACCTGCCTGAAGGGGCGTTTTATCGAAGACAAACTGAAGCTCTTGCGCAATGGTGAATTCAACCCCCGCCATGGCTCCTGAAACAACCAAAGCCAGCAGCAATCCGACGCGAATTTCCTGTTTCTTAAATAGCTCCAGATCCAGAAGCGGGAACTCGGAAGTCTTTTGTTTTCTAAAGAACACAAACAAGCTGAGTGCGCCGAGGGCCAGTGTTCCTGAAAGCTCCAAAATGCTGATGTCTGCCTTGAATGCTGATTTAACGGCATAGATGCAACTTATCAATCCCACAATCAGCAACAAAGCCTGATCAAAAGCCCACTTGCCGGAAGGTTGAACTGCGGATTTGGGATACACCATCACCCCGAATGGAATGATGATCAAAATCAAAGGAACGTTCATCAGAAAGACATAGCTCCAGGAAAAATGCGTCAGCAGATAGCCGCCGATCAGAGGTCCGATGGCCCCACCAGCCGCGCCCACCGTGGCCCAGGCGCCCAGGGCAAGAGCGCGCTCTTTTTCGTTGTCAAAGGCAATGCGAATGATCGACAGAATGCTGGGCATGATCATCGCGGCACCAAATGCGGTGGCGGCTCTTGCAAAAATAAGGAAATTGGCTGACGAGGCCCATGAAGCAACGAACGAAGCGCTGAGGAAGACCGTCAAGCCAACAAGAATCATCTTTCGTCCACCGACGCGGTCGGCGAGTGTTCCCATGGGGATCAGCAGACCCGACATCATCAAAGCATAGATATCAATAATCCAAAGCACCTGCGTGCCGCTGGCTTGCAGGGATGTGGTCAGTGTCGGGATGGCCACGTGCAGAGTAGTCATATTGATCACGACGGGCAAGCTGGCCAGCAAAGCCGCAAATAGAATAAGCCATTTATTGTGTTTTAGCGTATTTTCCATAACTTTTGACATCATACCTACCGTCCGGTATGTTTGTAAAGGCACATAAAATCCCGGGATAAAAATGAAAACGAAAAGTCAGACCAAAAGAAAAAAAGACCCTGAAAATGTGAGACTGTCTTTGTTGAGGGCGACAGCCAAGCTTGCAAGTGAGCAGGGGGTGCCTGCGATAACTTTAAGTTTGGTTTCAAAAGCCGCCGGTGTGACCAAGGGGGCGTTGTTTCATCATTTTGAAAACAAGCGGGCTTTGATTGTTGCGATGATGGATTTCTTGATCGAGCGCATGGATGAAGACATTGATGCGCTGATCGCAAAAGATGCGAAAGAATATGGAGTATTCACCCGCGCTTATGTGCAGGTGATGCTTGATTTGCACAGTGAGTACGGAAAGGCCTTTTCGTCCTTGCTTTTGTCTGAACCCGAGATTTCGGCTTTAAGCGCGGCTTGGTATGGGAAAAGGATGAAAATGCACGCAAAAACGGATTCAGATCAGCAGTTGGAAATTATCAGATACGCTGCCGATGGCGCCTGGCTTGCGGCGGTGACGAACTATAATCCCAAGATGGACATCGGCAAGATCCGCAAGCGCCTGGTTGAGATGAGCCACGGGAAGAAAGCTTCCCGCAGTTAGTCTATTTGTTTTTGAATCCCAGGATGTCCACGTAAGTGATGCCTTTGGCAACTGAGGACGACGGCGTCGCTCTTTGACCTTTGATCAGAATTTTACCGGAAGTGAAAAGCTCTTTGTACTGGGTGCGGGTGATCTCGCGCAGGTTCAGGTCTTCGTTTTGGTTTTTGATGGCCGTTAACAGAACCCCATCAAGGCGTTTGGCAGACTTAAACAGCTCCAGAACAATGCGGAAGGATTTAGGTGGTTGTGGAGGGATGAAGTCTTGCATAACGTATTTCCTGTTTTTATGAGATGACGGGCGAAAGTCCCATAAAAACAGGGGCATAGGCAAGGGGTTTTGGCCCTTTTGTAGTTTTAACTGTTACTAATAGCCTAACAGGGCGTTGAAGCCTTCACATTGCGCCTCAACCGGGCCAGCAGAGGTTTGAATCGCTAGGTTCAGGGCATCTCCATAAGGGGACTGAGCGCCTTCTTGAGCAAAGGTGCTAACCACCAGTTTCCCGGATTTCCAAGCCTCCAGGCGAACCACGCCGTGAGCGGCACGCAGGTAAAAATCAACTCCATTGGCAGAACCTTTTTCAAGGGTCGCATATTCGCGGTCTGGCTGTTCTTTAGAGGATTTAAACGGGGTATCGCTGGTGGTGAGAGTGCAAACAGCGGCGTGAGCGCTTACGAACGGAGCCAGGGACAGAGCGATCGCAGTCAGGGCACGTTTGAAGGTTTTCAAAGGTTTCTCCAGGGGTTTGGTTGCTAGATGACTTGTTGTTTATTCCAGTGAAACGCAAATTAAGTGTTTGAAAGTGGGGCTGCAGGGGAAGGGTTTTGTAAATTTGGGAGGGCAGCCGTCTTTAACGGAAGGGTAGGAGATTTGCTTGGTGGAAGTCCTGTAACAGAAGTTAGCCTTTAATGACTTCTGAAACCGACAAGAGTTGTTGATTAAGCCTGTAGACTTTTTTTCCGGTGATACTTTTTTCATTAAAGATCGCCAGCAGTTGGCTGTTGAAGTCCTGAATCAGTTCTTGTGCCTTCTGGAATTGGTCAGCAGATAAGGCTATGAAAGTTGAATAGAGCTTTCTGTTTTCTGTGGGCCCGCGAACAGCCTCTTGGGCTTGTCTGAGTCCTTCGGCATGGAAGGAGCGGACGTGCTGGTTGTCCGGACTTGAAGGGATTCTAAAAAAATCATTCTCTGTGCGGTAGATGGTGCTGCCGTCCTCTTTGACTTCTCCGATTACAAGTTTTTGCCAAATCAGACACTTTAACGCGTTCTGAATTCGCTCGATAGAGCTGCGAAAGTCCTGAGCCCAACTTTCCAGGTTTGAAGGTGAATCGGCAAAACTCAGATAAGTAAACAGCTGGGGCACTAAAGGATCGCTAAAAAAGGCTGAGATGTCCTGGATCGTTGTTTCCTGCAGATTGCGTGTACAGCGTTTATAGATTTCTCTTAAATAAAGAGTGCGCATTGAATCGGTTGTAGCCAGTTGAAAGTTGACCAAAATGTTCATGTAGGTAAGTTCGTCTTCATTGAGCTGTAGTCCCTTGATCAGGGCTGGAATAACAGAGTGAGTTGGCGGTTTTTCACCCAAGACCAAGTAGCGTAAGTAAGAGCGGCTTCTTATTCCCATTTCTCCGGCCCAGACTTCATAAGAAAAGCCTTCTTCAGTGCTTTTGCGATACTTGTAAAGTGCTTTTAGAAATCCAGGCAGACTATTATAGTCATAAATGTTCGGCTTTACTGCTGTCTTCATATCCACATTGTGACAAGGTCACTGCAAATTGAGACGTCCAGTTTCTTGTTCTCTAAAAAAGAACGTGGCTCCAATGCGGAGCCCGCCGCCCAGAAAGTGCACATCTCTTATCCGTATAAACCTTTTGGCTTTCTTGCGAAGGTGGTCCGCTTGGTGCACTAGGTGTTTATCAAAACAAACAATCGCTGCCAGATCGCGTCCTCTGGATAACGAAGGAGATCCTTGTGAAAAAGTATGTTTTAAGTTCGCTTGTCATTTTGTTTGCTGCATCTGCTTTTGCGGGAGGCGGCACTGTTGGTACTGATGCCGTTGTGGGTTCGGCACAGCGTTTTTATTATGGAGAAGAAGAAATCGCTTTAGATGAGCTCACTCAGGAGCTTCATGCCAATTATAATTTACTGGTCGTCAAATCTGACATGGACAGAGGGGTGTTCCCGGCTGATGTAACGAAATATAGCGATATTGCATTTTTAAAGCTGGGCAATGGCTATAGAATGGTTAGCAAAGACAAAAACAATGGACCGGCGGTCGCTGATCTGGATCCAAAGTATAACTCAATCGTGGGCAAACTTTTTTCAGACCTTCAGCAAGAGGCGAACTTTATAGCTATTGATGGTGCTAGCGAGTATGGACGCGGAGGATCTTCTCTTTTTGCAGCAAACTTGTCTGGTGTAGAGCAAGTGACTTTGGTTTGTCAGAGAGTCGTCTATTCTGATCGCAGCGGTGGAACTTCATGCAAGACGAAAACTTCAGGCATTGATTTTGCCAAAAGAGGAACTGTCGTAATGGTGTCGAGTGCAAGAGGTGGCCCGGGAATCGTTGTTCCAAAAAAATATTTGAAAACTTGGGATAGCGCTTATTGGGACAGAAAGTTTTAGGAAAAACAGGAGGGGCCTAGCGGGACTCGGTCTTCCCAGGTTGGGCTCCTGCCCAACCTTCCAGAGCCGGGGCCGTTCGCTCAGCCGGCCATCGTGGCCGTCTGCCCTGAATCAAATGCTCCTTAGGTCGCATCCGACTCGGGTCGCTCTCTCTCTTCGAGTCCTGCTACCCCGAAGACGTAGCAATGCCCGAAGCGAGTTTCTTAGTGTCTATGTTGTCTGATTTTTTAAAGGAAAAATGGATGGGGTAGCAGGACTCGAACCTGCGAATGACAGAATCAAAATCTGTTGTCTTACCAACTTGACGATACCCCAGCAAGATGCGTTCGAAGGCCCAAATTACGGATATTGCGGCCCAAAATCAAGAAAAGACTTTATGCGTTGAAAGATAATGCGCCATGGGCCTAGAAAAGAACCGGGAACCTTTTAATGAAAAAGCCCGTCAGGGATCTGACGGGCTAAATATTCCAGGGGTTTTGCTTGAAGCCGCCTCTGCTGACTGCCTCCACATTAGGCAGCCAGTTGTGCGTGAGCAGGGAACTCTACCCCGGCCCCATGGCCCTAGGGTGAATCAAGTCGAACCTAGTAATCGTCGTTGCCGTAGTCGCTCCCAGGAGCTTTTTGGCGTTTTAGACTGACCAGGGTTTCGCCCATGGATTTTAATTCTTTTTCGTAGGCCTCAAATATGAGGTCTTCAATCATCGCCCGGGTCTCCTGATTCAGGGGGTGGGCGATATCGCGGAACTGACCGTCTTTGCGTTTTTTGCTGGGCATAGCCACGAACAAACCGCTGGTTCCTTGAATGACCTTCAGATCCCTCACGACAAAGCAGTTGTCCAGAGTGATCGAGACGTAGGCCTTCAGCCGGTCCTCATTGACGGGGAAAACTTTCACCTCGGTGACTTTCATACAGTCCCTTTCTTGTTGCCGTTCTTGTTGCAATAACAGTTGCTCATTCTAAAAGCCGTTTGACCGGCCTTTTTGTCGCAATCTTGGAGCCAAACTATGGTCCGTATTTCTTCTCGGTGAGCCCAAGAAAAACTAAAGACCTAGGTCGAGGGTTTTTTTATATTTTTTCTGAAATTCCGCGAGCTGCCTCAATTTGAGGCAGCTGTTTACTTATATAGCGCCAAAATAAAAAAGCCCATCCGAAGATGGGCTTTGAAGCACTGCTCTTTATTAAAATTTCCGAAGGCCAAACTATTCGATGCTGATGATCTGAATACGGGTGTTGCGGGCAATTCTTAGGGTGTTCTTGCCCTTTTTAAGAGCCTTTAAAACGTCCTTCGCGGTGTCAACCGGCTGTTTATTAACATCCAGGATCACATCGCCCACTTGCAAACCACCCTTCGAGGCGTTCGAGTTTCTTTCAGTCTCGATCACCACGGGTTGTTTCATATCGTCCGGCAGGCCCCATTCTTTGCGAAGCTCTGTGGTCGGATCAATCACCGTGAAGCCCAAGCCAAACGGAGCTTTTTGGCCCGCGTAGGTTTTGGTCGCCGCACGAACCGCGCGTTTTTCGTCCAGACGTTCAGAGGTCACCACATTCAAGGTCATTTCCTTGTTGTTGCGGATGATCTTGGTTTTGATCGGTTGACCGATAGGGGCGTCCGCCACAGCATCCATCAGATCCAACGAGGTTCTGATTTTCTTGCCGTTAAACTCGGTCACGATGTCATACATCTTCAAACCAGCTTTCAAAGCCGGGCTGCCCGGGGACACTTGCGTGATTACAGCTCCGCGAAGTTCACCCAGCCCCAGGTACTCGGCCGCTTCCGGATCCAAGTCACCCAAAGCCGTACCCAGGAAACCACGGGCAATGCGGCCCTTGGATTCAAGGATTGGCAAGATGGCTTTAACTTCATCAATCGGAATCGCAAAACCGATCCCTTGCGCTCTTGCATCAATCGCCGAGTTCACGCCGATCACCTGACCTTTGGTGTTCACCAGCGGGCCGCCCGAGTTGC
Organism: Bdellovibrio bacteriovorus str. Tiberius; assembly: GCF_000317895.1. NCBI lineage: Bacteria > Pseudomonadati > Bdellovibrionota > Bdellovibrionia > Bdellovibrionales > Pseudobdellovibrionaceae > Bdellovibrio > Bdellovibrio bacteriovorus. Next base: position 2,874,986 of record NC_019567.1, on the reverse strand, counting down.
CTGGATTGATGCTGGCATCAGTCTGCAGCAATGGAATTTTATTGATCTCAGTGATGTCGCGGCCTTTGGAGGAAATAATCCCTTTTGTCATCGAGTGGCCGTGACCGAACGGATTCCCGAACGCCGCCACCCATTCACCCACTTCCACGTCTTTGGAGGATCCCAGAACCGCCACTGGCAGTTTGGCTTTTGGAGTGATTTTGATCAACGCGATGTCAGTGCGCTCGTCACTGCCGACAAGGGTTGCTTCATACACATCAGTGGATTTTTCGCTCAGTTGAACGTTGATGATGTCAGCGCCGGCGATCACGTGATTGTTCGTGATGATCAGGCCGTCTTCACGGATGATGAAGCCTGTGCCCAGGCCCATTTGCTGTGGGCGCTGTTGCTGTTGCTGGGGTTGCTGCATGCGGAAGCCATAAAGCTGTTCCAGCATATCCAGCATCGGGTCGCGCATGCGCGGAGAGTTCTTGGGAATTGCCGTGGTGGAGATATTCACGACCGCCGGGTTGATGGCCTTGGCCAGTTCAACAAACAGGTTGCCGGGCAGGGCGGCGTTCAGATTCATCTTCGGCGGATCTTTCGGGAGTTCCTTCGCGCCCGTGGTTTGGGCTTGAGCGGTCATAGCGACAGACAGAATAAGAACCAACAGCGTCTTCATGGACAGTTTCTCCTTACATTGGCACGAATTTCATTTGTGCTTACATGGACACAAATTTCATTTGCAGATCACTGATTAAGTTTTCCAAAAATTTGGCTTCATCGCCAGTCAGATTTCCTTTGGTCTTCTGTTGCAGGACCACCAAAAGGTCGATGTTAAAGCGAGCCATATTTTTATCTTTGCTCACTTCGCCGTTTTGAGGATTTGGAGCCAGACCCATAGCCATAATCGCAGACGATGCAACAGACATAATTAGGACTGAAAAGGAGGCTTCAATTTTTTCGTTCATAAGACCCTCGTCTTTAATGTGAGTTCCCTGCTGATCCTGTCAAGTCAGATGGGGTAATAACCCATCAGCTTTTGCAAGCGGACCTCAATGGCCGGGTGGGATTTCAGGAACAGATTCTTTTGTCTAAAACCTTCCGGGTTCACCATGAAAAGGTGACTGGTGCAGGCCGGGATATCCAGAGGCTGGGTCTGAGCCAGACCCTCCATGCGCCACAAAACTTCACCCAGACGGTTGCGGCTGTCCAGAAGTTCAGAGGCCATCAGATCATTTTCAAAGAAGGATTTTTCCACCACCACAAGTTTGATGATCAGCCAGCCAATCGGGGACAGCACAGGCATAAAGAACTGAAGCTTGTAAGGGATCAGATTGTCCAGAAACTGCCCCAGACCCACGACGGAATTAGCCAGGGTGCTGCTGACGCTGAATGCGAAAGTATCCAGGCGGCGAATGTGGCAGATTTGATGGGCCACGACCGCTTCAAGTTCTTCGTCGCTTAGTTTTTGTAAAAGCCCGGCAGTGAAACCCAGCGATCCGCGTTTCCAGGAATGACCCACACAGAATGCGTTCACCGACGCATGCGGGGTGATATAGACCGCGGGTGGCGGCATGGACAGTTGGGCTGACATCTTTTGAACCTTGTCGATCAGACCCCAGGAATCCTGGCCCTTGATTCTTTGCGCATTCAGTTTCGCCAGCACGCGGCTTTCACCATAGAAGAACACGAAGAAGTTCAAAAGAACCGCAAAGAAGAAACCAATCAACAACCCCAGACGTTCCCCGAACTGATAGCCAAGTACCAGCAGGGCCAGAGAGCTTGATAGAATGAATATCCAGACTTTTGTATTGTTGTTGATCATATAAAATTAGTCCCACTAAACCCGACCCTTGGCAAGTACAGGAACGGCGCATAGTTTTTCGTCGGGATTTCACTCTAAACTTGCGTAGTTTTTAGCTTAATTGTGAAATAGAGAGGTTCATCTACTCAGGAGGCAAGAACGTGAGTGAAGTCGATATCATGGCCCTGAATGCCGCGATCAAGCAAGAGAGCCAATTCATTGATAAAATGATGGCTGAAATCAACAAGGTTGTCGTAGGGCAAAAGGAAATGGTGGAGGGCATCATGATGGGCCTTCTGACCGGTGGCCACATCCTGCTGGAAGGTGTGCCGGGCTTGGCGAAGACGCTGACCATCGCGACCGTTTCCAAATCCATTTCATTGGATTTCCAACGCATCCAGTTCACTCCGGATCTTCTGCCTACCGACTTGATTGGGACCATGATCTTCAATCCAAAATCCGGTGAATTTGCTCCGCGCAAAGGACCTATCTTCACGAACATCGTTCTGGCGGATGAGATCAACCGTGCGCCAGCGAAAGTGCAATCCGCACTGCTTGAGGCCATGGCTGAAAAACAAGTCACCATCGGGGATGAGTCTTACAAACTTTCCAGTCCCTTCCTGGTTCTGGCGACTCAGAATCCATTGGAGCAAGAGGGTACTTATCCACTTCCAGAAGCCCAGATGGACCGTTTCATGTTCAAGATCAACGTCGTTTACCCGGGTAAAGGCGAAGAGCTTGAAATCTTAAACCGCATGGGCACGAACGAAAAACCGGAAGTACAGCCGGTGATCTCGAAAGAGGATCTTTTGCGTGCGGCTCATCGTGCGGATCAGATCTATGTTGATAACAAAATCAAAAACTACATCGTGGAATTGATCATGGCGTCCCGTAAGCCGGGCGAGTACGGCTTGAGCCGTATTGCGAATCTGATCAATGTCGGTGGTTCTCCGCGTGCGACGATCAGCTTGTATCGTGCGGCGAAAGCTCATGCGTTCCTGCGTGGTCGCGGTTATGTGACTGCCGAAGACGTAAAGGCCATTGCGTACCACGTTCTGCGCCACCGTCTGATTCTGACGTACGAAGCCGAAGCTGAAAACATCAGAACTGATGACATCATCAAAGAAATCCTAAGTCAGGTCGAGGTGCCATAGTGAGTCTGCCTCCTGAGGTCTTAAAGAAAGTCAAACTGCTGGAGATCAACACAAGAAGACTTGTGAACAATCTCTTTGCCGGTGAATACCATACGGCCTTCAAAGGGCAGGGGATGACTTTTGCGGATTTCAGGGAATACGTTCCGGGCGATGATGTTCGTTCGATCTCGTGGCCGCTGACTGCGCGCACGGGGAAGCCGTACATCAAAACTTTCGAGGAAGAGCGTGAGCTGACTCTGATTCTTGCCGTGGACGTCAGTGGTTCCAGTGATTTTGGAACCGGGCCTTACTTTAAGGGTGAAGTCATGACCCACATGGCAGCGCTTTTGGCGTTTTCTGCGGTGAAGAACAACGACCAGATTGGGTTGTTGTTGTTCAGTGATCAGGTTGAGCACTTTGTTCCGCCGAAAAAGGGGCGGGGCCACGTGCACCGTCTGCTGCGTGATTTGTTCTATTATAAACCCAAAAGCCATCGCACGAAGCTTTCCTCCGGGTTCTCTTATTTGCAGGGGATCTTGAAGAAACGCGCGACGGTGTTTGTATTCAGTGATTTCATGGATCAGGGCTTTGAACAGTCCTTGCGTTTGCTGGGAAGAAAGCATGACGTCGTGGCCTGCGTGGTGAACGATGCGGCCGAGTATTCACTGCCGTCCATGGGGGTGATCGAAGTGCAAGATGCAGAGACCGGGGAAATCGTCACCGTCGACACGTCTTCGCAATCTTTCCGTGCCCAGTATGAAGAGGCCGTGGCCAAACGCAAAGATGCCCGGGATCGTCTGCTTCGCCTGGCTCAGGTGGAGCGTGTGGATGTGAAGTCCAGCGAGGATTATGTAAATCCTTTGGTGGCCTTCTTTAAGAAGAGAAGATAATGGCTTTAATTCAGTGTAAGGCAGAAATACCCGCAGTCGAGGGACTGAAAGACAACGAGCTCACCGTAGGGCGCGAGTTTCTTTTGGTGTGTGACGGGGAATTCCCGCGTGACCTTCAGCAGGAAAAACTTCATTTTGTTCTGAAGCCGGAACAGAAATACCAGATCAAGCTTCTGGGTTTTGAATTCCGTTCGCCGACATTGGCTGATATCAAGGCCACCGCGTACACGGCTGGCAATATTCCATTTGAAAACCTGCAACTTAGTGACGGCGTGCAGACGCTGGACCTGGGGCCGATTCAATACGGTGTGACTTCCGTGTTGCCGCCTCCGCCGCAAAATCCGGGTGAACAACCCGTAAAACAGGAACCTTTCGGCCCCATCGGGCCTGCCAGCATCGGTGTTCCGATGCTTTACTGGGGTATCTTGGCGGTGTTCCTGGGCGTGATTGCCTTGATTGCGATCACCAGGATTTATCGCGTGATTCAAAGACGCAATATGCTGGAACGTCTGCGTGAACATGACTCGGCCCAAACACCGCTGCATGAATTCCATCAGAACTATCGCCGCCTTCAGCGCGCCAATCCGGTCTTCTTCGGCAAAGACGCCAAAAAAGAAGAGATCGATCAGGTGCTGGTTGAAACCCACAAGATGTTTAAGCTCTTCCTGACCCGCCAGTTCCGTGTGCCGGCGTTGGAATGGAGCGAGCGTCTGGTGATCAAGGATATTAAAAAGTATCATCGCAACGTCTATGTCGAAGCGGGCGAAGGCCTGCTGAAGCTGTTCCATGAATACCAGCACGCGTTCGCTGATAAGCAGAACCTTTCCAGCAGCGACGTTTTGAATCTGGCCACCCACTGCCGCACTCTGGTAGAGAAGATGGAAAGGGTGTCCTCATGACCTATCATTCATTGTGGGCCCTGTGGTTCCTGCTGCCGTTGGTTTTGATTCTGATCTGGAATTTCTGGAAAAGAAAAAAGAAGACACCAACTTTGCAGTTTGGCTCGGTTGAACTGCTAAAGTCAGTGGCGCCGACCTTGCGCACCCGTTTAATGCACCTGCCGGTGATCTTAAAGTCCCTGGCTTTGGTGTTTGCGATCGTCGCTTTGGCGCGTCCGCAGGAAATGAACACCAAGATCCGCAAGAATGTGGAAGGTATCGATATCGTCATCTGTCTGGACGTTTCAGATTCAATGCTGATTGAAGACATGAAGCCTTTGAACCGCCTGGAAGCGGCGAAAGAAACCATCGCCAAGTTCATCAGTGCACGTACTTCGGATCGTATTGGTCTGGTGGTCTTTGCCGGTGAATCGTTCACCATGGTGCCACCAACGCTGGATTATCAAATGATCTTGCAGCGTGTGAATGAGATCTCAAGTGCTTCCAGTGCAAAAATCAAAGATGGAACCGCTTTGGGTGTGGCGATGGCCAATGCCGCGGGCCGTTTGAAAGATTCCCAGGCCCGCAGCCGAGTCATGATCTTCATGACGGACGGGGAGAATAACTCTGGCACCATCGACCCTGAAACGGGTCTTGAGATCGCCAAGGGTTACGGTATCAAGGTTTATTCCATCGGTATCGGTAAAGATGGTCCGACGCGCATCCCGGTGTATTCGCGCGATATCTTTGGTCAGAAGGTAAAGACTTATCAGCCGTTTGAAAGCACCGTGAACGAGGATCTGCTGGGCCGTATGGCTTCGGACACCGGTGGTAAATACTATCGCGCGACCAATGAAGGCGCCTTGCAACGGGTCTTTAGTGACATCGACACTTTGGAAAAAACCAAGATCGATGTGAACAAGTTTACGAATTACACTGAAAAATTCCCGCCCTTCCTGATTTGGGCTTTGGTTCTTTATCTGGCCGGACTGCTTTTGGGCCGTTCCTGGTTAAGGAGGGTGCCATAATGTTCCGCTTTGAAAACCTTGCGGCATTTAATTATCTGTGGCTGATCCCGGTGATTATCATCGTGGGCTTTGTCTTTGATCGCATGTCGCGAAAAAAGATGGAAGCCGCCATCGGTTCAAGACTGTATCCGTTCCTTTCAAGTTCTGTATCGCGCAAGAAGCGTTCAATCAAAACCACTTTGCAGGTTTTGGCCGTGCTTTGTTTTGTACTGGCTTTGGCACGCCCACAAATGGGTGAATCCCAACAGGAAGTCAAAAGTGAAGGGGTTGAGATCATCTTCGCTGTCGACGTTTCTGAAAGTATGATGGCCGAAGACGTGAAACCTTCGCGCTTGGCACAAGCCAAAGCCGAGCTGAGCCGTCTGGTGGATCTGATGCCGGGAAATAAAGTGGGCATCGTGGCCTTTGCCGGATCGGCGGCGTTGTTGTCGCCCCTGACAAATGATCCGGGCGCGATCAAAATGTATCTGGAATCCCTGGAGCCAAGCTCTGTGTCCTCGCAAGGAACAAACTTCACGGAAGCTTTGAAGATATCCAAAGAAGCTTTCGAGCGCGGTGGGGTTTCCACCGATGAAACCGTGAAGGTAACCCGCGTGATCCTGATTGCCTCTGACGGGGAAGACCACGAGCAGGGCGCATTGGATGAAGCCAAAAAAATGGCTGGTGAAGGTGTCAGAATCTTCTCGCTGGCTTACGGGACGGAAAAAGGCGGCGCTATTCCGGTTCGTGACGGCATGGGCTTCTTAAAAGGTTATAAAAAAGACCGTCAAGGTCAGACCATTCTGACCACCGTGAAAGGCGATGCCTTGCGCGCGCTGGCTGAAGCCGGTCAGGGCAGCTTCTATTTCGCCACTTTTGGGGGCGAGCAGACCAAGTTGCTGGTGGAAGACATCAGCAAACTTGAAAAAGCCCAGTTCGACACGACTATGGCCACCCAGTACGAAGAACGCTTCCAGACAGTTTTGATGTTGGGAATTATCATCGCGCTTCTAGAGCTGTTCCTGGGTGAACGCAGAAACTCTTTCCTGTTCTGGAAAGGCCGTTACGAGGTACCTCCAGCATGAAGCGCCTTGGCTGTGGTTCTTACTCGAAGTTTCGGACAGTCCTCGCTCGTGATGGGCAGGGGGTAGGTATGGCATTTCGTGGCTCGCTGTGGAACTTGCTTCGAGCAAGAACCACAGCCAAGGCTTTGTGTATTGGAATGACATTAACGATGGTAAGCTGTGGGCCGGGCAGGCCTCATCTTAAAACTTTGGAATTGAATCGTGAGGGGAACAAGGCTCTGACGGGGCAGACTTATCCGGGGGCTATGGAGAAGTATCTTGAAGGTCTTCGTTATGATCCCTTTGTCAGTCAGCTTCATTTGAATTTGGGTTTAAGCTTTGAAGGTTTGCAGCAGGCGGAAAAAGCGCTGCAGTCTTATCGCGAGGCCGAAAAGCTTGCCTTGGCTGACAAGAATTTTGAGCTGGTGTTTATGGCGCGCTTTAATCAGGCGCAGCTTTTAGGCAAGGCCAAACAGGTGGACGAGGCTTTGGCGGTTTATCAAAAGGCGCTTGAGATCATTCCTTCTTCCAAAGAAGTAAAAACCAACATCGAGCTTCTGACCCAACAACAGCAGGGACAGGGCGGCGGTGAAGGCAAGCAGGATCAGCCGCAAAATGGTGACAAGAACCAACAGCAGCAAAATCAGGATGGAAAAGATCCCAAAGAAGGCGACAAGGATCAGGAACAAAAAGAGGGTAAAACCCCTCAGCAGTCCCAAAAGTACAAGCCTCGTCCGTTCAACGGGAAAGAGCTGACTGAAGGGGACGTGAAAAAGATCCTGGGCGAATTGAAACAGCAGGAAGAAAAAATCCGTGCTGAATACAATCGCAAAGATGTGAAGGAGCAGCCTCGTGACAAAGACTGGTAATTTCCTGTTCTTTCTAAGTTTTATTTTCTTCGGGCTTTTTGCCCAGGCCGCCGGAACGACCGTGCAGTCCACTGTGGACCGCAACGAAATGGGTATTGGTGATACGTTCACTTTGACCGTGGCCGTGACGTCCAGTGAAGACGTCGACATTCAGGACCCACGTTTGCCGGATCTGGACGGCTTTGATCTTTTGAACAACTGGCAAAGCAATGCCGTGGCTCAGAAGCTGGTCAATACATCATCCGGGATGCAGTTCCAAACCCAGCGCCGCAAAGAATTCCACTATCAGCTAAGCCCTAAAAAGACCGGGACTCTGAGCGTGGGTTCCTATGAGGTCGTGATCGGTGGCAAGGTTCACCGCACACAACCCATCGTGATCAAAGTCGGTCAGGAAAGCATGGGTGGGGGGAAACCTCCGAAGCGTCCGTCGATGGCTCCTCCGGGTTTTGATGATCCGTTTGAATCCATGGATCAGGCCGAACAAGAGATTTTTGATCAGTTGTTGCGTCAGCGCCAAAGACTGTTGCAGCAGCAAGGGCAACAACCGCAACAGCAGGAAGATTATGGCGACTATCCGAATACGACGGGCTTGCCAGAAGCCGCCTTCCGCAGTCTGCCGACGAACCCCAACGAAGCCTTCTTTATTTCTGTTGAAGTCGACAAGACCGAGGTCTTTGAAGGCGAGCAGGTCACAGTCAATTGGTACATCTACACCCGTGGTCAGATGGAAACCCTGGATCGTTTGAAGTTCCCAAGCCTGAAAGGCTACTGGAAAGAGATCATTGAAGAGGTGCCTTCCATCCAGTTCACGGAAGAGATCGTAAACGGGACCCCTTGGAAGAAAGCCCTGCTGGCTTCCCACGCCTTGTTCCCGATCAAACCGGGTACTGCGACAATTGATGAATACAAAATCAAATCCCGCGTGCGTCTGCCGACTCAAGGGTTCGGATTCTATGGCAAGCCGTATGAATACACGAAGAGCTCTGCCGCCGTTCCCGTCAAAGTAAAACCTTTGCCGGTGGAAGGGCGTCCCTCGGACTTTACCGGAGCCGTGGGACAGTTTGAACTGCATGCTTCCGTGGAAAATCCGCAGGTTCTGGTGAATCAGCCATTCAGTCTGAAAATCCGCTTTGAGGGTGCAGGCAATGCGAAGATGATTGATCTTCCGGCTTTGAACCTGCCAACGGGGTTGGAACAGTACGACAGCAAATCTGAATCCAAGTTCTTTAAAAACGGGCGCAGCTACAAGGAATTTGAAGTGCTGGTGATTCCTCGTCAGGAAGGCCAGATGGTTCTGCCGGGCTTGAGTGTCAGCATGTTTGATCCTCAGACCAAGAAGTACTACACACGCACGACTCAGCCGATCAATTTGACGGTTTCGAACAATCCAAATGCGCCGGTGGGTTCTTCTTCACGTATGGCGGATGCCGGTAAAAAAGCGGATGCCCCGAAAGTGGCTGAAAACCGTCTGCCAGATCCATTGATGCAGTGGCAGCCAGCGGCTGAAGCCAGCGTCCTTTATCGTCCATGGTTGTGGGCCGTATTGTATTCTGTAGCGTCTTTGTTATTGCTGGTCAGAGCACAGCGTGAATTCGGCTGGGGTCGTCGTCGTCGTACTTTGAAAGAACTGGTGCAAAAACGCTTCAAAGTTGTCGATACCGCTTTGGGTAAAACTGATTACCGCAAAGTGGGTGTGGAAATGACCAACACGTTCTACACCGTTCTGGGTGAAGTGTCCGGGACCGGCGGGGCGGCGATGGAAATTGAACGTCTGCTGGAAGTCATTCCGCCAAGTATTCGTCGTGATCACGGTGATGCTATCGCAAAAAGTTTTGAGTTCTTCCAGACCTTGAGTTTTGCTCCGGAAGAGATGCTGGGCAAAATGAAAGAAAAAGAAACCATGAAATCCCAAGTGGATCATGCTAAAAAAGTTCTGAACGCGGTGGTATCCGCGGTCGAGGAGAAATAGAAATGAAATCTTTGATTGTTACCTCATTGGCCCTGATGGCCTTACACGCAGGGGCGCAGACGCCTCCGGTAGAGCCGGTTCCCGGCTCTGAAACTCCAGAGCAGATGCCTTCTGAAAATATCACTTTGACTGCGCCTCAGGGCGAAGCCAAGGTGGACCTGAAATCCGCTCATCACACGAATAAAGATGTTGTGATCGGCGAACTTAAAAAGTGCCATGATCAGACCATGGCTGAAGCCAAAGCGGCCAATCAGCCGATTCCGGTGGGTAAAGTGGTTGTGGATTTCAGCTTTGATTCCGAGGGCACGGTGACGAAATTTCAGTTCAAGGAAAACCGCATTCGTCCGGCGTCGGAAGCTTTGAATTCCTGCATCGAAACATCCATTCGTCAGGCCAAATTTGAAAAGCTTCAGAACCAAAGAGCGGGGAAAGTCGTCAGTGTTTTCTATCCGTACATCTTTGAAGTTCAAAAAACCAAGAAGAAATAGTCCCTAGCGGATTTTCAGCAGCTGCCGGGGCCCCGGCAGGCTGCCTTGCCGATTTTCCGGCAGCACCCATCCCAGATCAAAATTAAGCCTGTTTCAGAGGGATAAAGCCCTGGCACCGCCGTTGCTTCATAGGTTTGTATCGAATACAAATCACCCCTGAAAGAGGTTGTTATGAAAAAGTTCACTCTCGTTCTTGCCCTGCTGACCCTGTCTTTGACCGTTAAAGCCCAAGCCCGTGAATTAGAATGCGGAATGTCTGAAGTGCGTGCCTTTAACAGTGCCGTAACACCGGATGAAAACGCATGGACCAAAGCTGACGGGCGACTGATGCGAATCACGATGAATCAGGCCCTGTTCGCCTTGTTGGGAGTTCAATATGGCGGTGATTACAGACAAACCTTTGCTTTGCCTAAGATTGAAGACATCCAGTTGAACGGTCAAAGTTACAGCTATTATATCTGTGTGCGCGGCATCTGGCCGAGTGGGGGTACAGACTCTGCAAACACCGGTTTCATGCGCCAGTATGCTGGAAACTTCAACCTGGATTCCTACAACGAAAGGATGTTGATTCGTGAAGAAGCCCTGCCAATTGAAAGATATCCGGCTTTGGCGAGCATCCTGAATCGGGATCTGGTGCAGGATAATAGCGTTCTGATGCCCACAGTGACTTTGCCGGCAGTATTAAAGAATGTTCCGACCGGGACTGAACTGAACAACATACTTGAAGTGAACGGTAATTATCCTGCTTACCAGATTGCCTGTGAAAAAGGCGGCGTGTACTTCGCGCTTGGAAAAATGCGCGAACCGGAAAACGCAAAAGAGATCATCGTCGAAGGCATGGCAGGCATTTCTTTCGGTGGTGTGACCAAAGAAGCGGCTCACATGTATGAATGTCTATAGGGCTGCGGCACCATTTGAAAGGGGTTTTTATGAAAACGATCATCCTGATGTCCCAAATTTTGATTGCTCTGACTGTGACTGCAAGCGTGCAGATCGCAAAGGCTGACGCTGATTTTGAGTGTGTGATTACTGAGATGCGGGCTTTTAAAAGCGAAACAATTCCTGACGAGCGAATGTGGGTAAAGGCTGACGGCCGCCTGATGGAGGTAAGGAATGACAACCTGACAGTTTATGCACTGATTGGATCTTCCTATGGCGGGGACGGGATCAGTAATTTTGCGATCCCCAAGCTTGAAGAACTGAACATCAATGGTTCTCATTATAGCTATTACATGTGCAAAGAAGGCGCATGGCCTGGAGAAATTGCGATGCTGGTGGGTACGGCCGGAGTGGTTCGACAAATTGCAGGTCACTTAAATGATCTGGAGATCCCGCAGGTTGTTCCGATGAATCAGGAAAAATCATTTGTCCAAAAAAGTGAAGAAGAGCTTGCTGCGAACGTGAATTCGGATCTGATTATTGAAAAATGGACTGAATCCTACAGAGAATGGGACGACAAGTACGGTGGGTACAAAGTTCGCTATCAGGATTATTCCCGGGTAGTGGTGCCGACAGTTGTCCTGCCTGACGTCCAGAGCGCAAATGCCGATCAAAAACTTTCCACAATGCTGCATATGCAAAGTTCGGTCTGGCCGAAGGAAGATGACACTTTATGTGTAAAGGGGGCTCTGGTTTTCTCTTTGCGCAAGTTCAACAGAAGTGACTTGGTGGAACTTCCCGCGGGCTTCCCGGTCTCGGTGAATGGCGCCGCCAAAATGCTTGGTCATATTTACGAGTGTCGTTAAATAAAAAAAGCCGGATTTTCATCCGGCTTTTTTTATTGTTTGAAGAACGGCAGCGGTTCGTATTTTTTATGGCGCTGGGAAGGGGACTTGCCGCTTCCTTGCGCTGAAGCTGCACCGATGTACAAAAGCTCACCGCCGTCTTTTTGTTCGGTTTTGAAGATCGAATAGGTTTTGTCACCCACATTCGGAGCTTTGTATTCGTCACACAAATATCCCGAGACGACTTTTTTCTCCCCCCGTTTCCAGTCGGTGTAATCGCAGTATTTCACCATATTCAAAGCCTCCGCCACTTCTTCAGTCAATGGAGTGTACGAGGACTCAGACACAGTCAAATCAACATCAGTCCCGGCCGTGGCGGTGGTATACTGGATTTCAAAAGCCAGATAGGCCTGCTTGCATGCATCTTCTTCATAAGCCAGATGGGTCAAAATCCACTGGTTTTCAGAAACCTGCAGATGCGTGGTCAGCGCATCGCCCTCGTCCATGTAACAAGGTCGTTCATAAAGAGCCGCCTGCGGAGCCGCCCATACCAATTGTGTCAGCAGTAAAAATAGATGCATCATCCCCCTAGACTATCGAACAGAGCTTCGTTGCCAACAGAAATCAGAGTGGCTGGTGCAGAATGGCAGAGCAAAAGACCTTGGGCTCCCTTGCGCTAGGGGGGATAATCAGAGGCAAAGAAGGAGGTGGTTATGACAACTCCCGATTTCTCTCCGTTTCGCCATATGAACGATATTGAGGGCCTTGAGCCCGAAGGCATCTTTGTCGACGCCAAAACCGGAGAGCCGATCCTGCTTCGGGCGGACAACGACTATTGGGTGAATCCTTTTGCCTTAAAATTCATTCCGGTCCGCGACCTTTCCCAAAACGGTTATCAGGATTATGTCGAGCTCTTTGAAACCGACGAAGAAGAAGCCGAACGGGAAGCCGGCGGCGCCAAAGAAGCCGGGGCTCCGGGGTACTAAGCCCGTCGGTTAGACCAATATTTAGCAGTCTTCGTTTGGCGGGCGACTGGAGGAGCGGATTTTCGTTCGACAGACTCACGTTGAATGATGCCGTACTTGGTGCGTCGTTTTTCAAGATTTGACTGACATTTATACAGATAGGCACTCATTAGCTCTCGTATGTAAGAAGCACCAATTTTTTCGCAGCGCAAATCGACGATGAAAGAGTTTAAAACGAGACCCTTTTCTTTGAGCGCTTTTTCAAGTGTGTTCGCAAAGAATTCATGAAATGACTTGTGATAGTAGAGATCCAGGTCAATCAAGTCATATGCGATCAGTGCTTCCAGATATTCTTCTTTTCGGTGGAAAAGATAGTCCTCATCGGGATCCTTTGGAGTGGCAGATGCACGCATTTTTACCAATTCATTGTATAGGCCAGCGCAGTATGTCCATCGACGTCCAAAAATGGTGTCTAAGCTCCAATACACACCGATGGGGGCAAGGGTCAATGTCAGAAAGCCTTGAGTAAGGTTTCTGCGGTCGGCGTTGACGGTGGTAAAGGTATCTCGAATCAGTAACCACGTGGTTTCAAGATTGAATCCTGACAGAGCCCACGAACACAGGAAAATCAAAATGGAACCTAAAAAGAATGTGATCCACAATGCTCTCAGCAATTCTTGTGTTCGTCTGGATAAGTAGCGTGTGAGGAAGTTAAAATCGCAGAAGAAGAGACGTGTCAGGAAGTGCTCTTTTTTTAAAAGGATGAGGTCTTCACGTGTGATAGTGGGTTCTCGATATTGGTCCATAGACCAACGTATCGGCTAAACAGCCGCCAGATTAATACTTTCGGCCACTTTGTAACTAAAAGGAGGTTGTCTGTTTTGTTTTGATACGCCGCAGAGCGGTTTCATTGAGTTTTCATTGAACAGCCAAGCTCTGGACGCTCTTGCTCTTTATGGCTATGTCCTTTAAGCATGGGGCCGTTTTCCTAAGGAGGAATCAAAATGCGTATTCTTTTGGCGACTTTGACTTTGTTGGCATCTTCAGCGGCATTTGCCGGTAACCTTTGCACTAAATGGGAACACAGCGACCGTTATACAGCGGCGATCAAGGTTGTGGCGGCTCAAGAGGACTTCTCTTACGACGAACTTTGTACATTCGAAAGAATCCTGGACATTGAAGCGCAACCGTCCCGCGTGATCACGCCAAAAGGTGACGTGATTCCTCACGTGCGCATCCAGTTGCACATGGCTTACGAAAGCTGCCTGTACATGGTTCGTGACTCTGACAAGGTGATCACGTCCCAGCGCTGCTATTCTGGCTGGTAATATTTAGGCGCTTTCAAGTTTGACGTTGTACTTGAAGCCTTCAGCATAAAGGGCGTCCCGAAGAGCCAGTGTAACAAGCGCGATTTCGGGATAGCCCATTTTTTTTGCGATTTTCGCTGCCCTTCCCGGGGAGGGGATTCTGCGGCCCTTTTCCAGATCACAAAGACTTTGTACCGACATCCCCAGTTTCTTTGCGAATTGGGTCTGAGAAAGCTCGTCAGAAGTTCTCCATGAGACCAGCAGGCTTGCCACAGAAAGACGGCCGTATTTAGCCTCCATCATTTCAAGAGCGTCGGATCCCTTTTTAGTACTCATGTTTATGAACCTCCAAAAGTTCAATGTGGATCTGCTTTTCAAGCACTCGATATATAAGTCGATAAGAGCGACTAAGTCTAATTGACCGTTGCCCGGTTCGGCTGCCCTTTTTACGTCAAATCGACGTAAAAAGCAAGTTGCATGGAAGTTATTGCAGGGTACGGTCCCGTAATGAGTTTGAATGAGGCCCTATATTTGTATTAGAAGGGACGAGGCGCGGATTACTCGAGAAATTGAGCAATAAACCGAGGTACCTCCGTGGAGGCCGGGCCGACATAGTGCTCGTCAAACGCGGGGGAGATCTCGGTGTCCTTTAGATTGATTTCTATCTTTCTGGCTTTCCACGCAAGACGTACAAAGCCCGCCGCCGGGTAGACATTCCCACTGGTTCCAATCGAGATAAAATAATCCGCCTTGTCCAGGGCTGCATAGATTTCTTCCATATAGTGGGGCATCTCGCCAAACCAGACAATGTCGGGGCGAACTCCGCCTTGGCGCCCACACTGCGGGCAGGGTTGATCCACCGCCAGATCCAGCAGCCACTCAAAATGCTCGTCACAATGCAGGCAAAACACGCGATCCAGGCGCCCGTGCATGTGCAGCAGGTTTTTTGAGCCTGCGCGTCGGTGAAGGTTGTCGACGTTCTGGGTGACCAGCAGGAAGTTTCCCTCCCAAAGGTTTTCCAGTTCGACCAGGGCTTGGTGGGCGGGATTTGGGGTCAGGTTTGGCTCTTTCAGTTGAGCTCTTCTCAGGTTGTAAAAGCGCTGAACCAAAGACGGGTTTCGAGCAAAAGCTTCAGGTGTTGCCACGTCTTCAATTCGGTGATCTTCCCACAGGCCGTTCTGGTCCCGGAACGTGCGAATTCCGCTCTCGGCCGAGATGCCGGCACCAGTGAGGATGACGATGTTCTTAAATAGTCTTAAGTCCATTATGCCTCGCGCAATTCAGGCCATGGGGACGGTCCCGAGAATGAATCCCAACCCCGCATTTTGTTTGAGATTTCAACTGATTTTCATTAGGATGGGGCGTTCTTAAAAGAAAGGCAATTACAATGGCTTCGAAAATCGAAACTTCACCTGAAATGGTGCAGAACGTATACAAGAAGACAGCTGAAAGATTGGCTGTTGTTCGCAATCGCTTGAACCGCCCTTTGACATTGGCGGAGAAAATTTTGTTCGGTCACTTGGATGATCCACAGAACCAGGAATTGGTTCGTGGCGAAAGCTTCCTGCTTCTAAGACCAGACCGCGTGGCGATGCAAGATGCGACAGCGCAGATGGCTTTGTTGCAATTCATGCTGGCAGGTAAAGATGAAGCAGCTGTTCCTTCCACAGTACACTGCGATCACTTGATCCAGGCTTACAAAGGTGCAGGCGCAGATATGACTGTTGCCAATGCAACCAACAAAGAAGTTTATGACTTCCTGGCAACGGCTTCTTCCCGTTACAACATCGGCTTCTGGAAACCAGGCGCTGGTATCATTCACCAAGTAATCCTTGAAAACTACGCGTTCCCAGGTGGCTTGATGATCGGTACGGACTCTCACACTCCGAATGCGGGTGGTTTGGGTATGTGTGCTGTGGGCGTTGGTGGTTCTGATGCTTCTGACGTGATGGTGGGTCTGCCTTGGGAAGTTAAAAATCCTAAGCTGATCGGTGTTCACCTGAAAGGCAAACTGGGCGGTTGGGCGTCTGCTAAAGACGTGATCCTGAAACTGTGCGGAATGCTGACTGTAAAAGGTGGTACGGATAAAGTTGTAGAGTACTTCGGTGAAGGCACGTCCTCCATCTCTTGTACTGGTAAAGCAACTATCACCAACATGGGTGCTGAGCTGGGTGCTACCTGCTCTGTATTCCCATACGATGAGCGCATGGGCGCTTACCTGAAATCCACAGGTCGTGATCAATTGGCGTCCATCGCTGACGGTCACAAAGACATCCTGTCTGCAGATGCGGACGTGGTGGCAAACCCAGGCAAATACTTCGACGAAGTTTACGAAATCGACTTGTCTGCTTTGGAACCACACCTGGTGGGTCCTCACACTCCAGACTTAGCTCGTCCAATCTCTGCACTTAAAAAAGAAGTGGCTGAGAAAGGCTACACAGTTAAGATTTCCTCTGCTTTGATCGGTTCCTGCACGAATTCTTCCTATGAAGATATCGGTCGCGCGGCTTTCGTGGCGAAACAAGCTATGGAAGTGGGCGTGAAAATGACGTCTCCGTTCCTGGTGTCTCCGGGTTCCACTCAGATTCAGAACACGATTGAGCGTGACGGCCAAATGGCGACGTTCAATGAAGTGGGCGCGACTGTTCTTGCGAACGCGTGCGGTCCTTGTATCGGTCAGTGGAAACGTGACGACATCAAGTCTGGCGAGAAAAACACGATCGTAACTTCCTTCAACCGTAACTTCCGTGCACGTAACGATGCGAACCCAGAGACTCTGGCGTTCATCGCTTCTCCTGAGATTGTTATGGCTTTGGGTCTTGCAGGTCGTTTGGACTTCAACCCGGCAACTGACGAGCTGGAAGGTCCAAAAGGCAAAATCAAACTTCAGGCGCCAGTGGCCCCGGAATTGCCGGCTAAAGGCTTCATCGCGGACACTGAAGGCTATCAGAAACCAGCAGGTGCAACCGCTCAAGTGGCAGTGAATCCTTCTTCTGATCGTTTGCAGCTTCTTTCCCCGTTCACTAAATGGGATGGCAAAGATTTCGTTGATCAATTGGTTCTTGCGAAAGCAAAAGGCAAGTGCACGACGGATCATATCTCTCCGGGTGGTAAATGGTTGAACTACCGTGGTCACTTGGACAACATCTCCAACAACATGTTGTTGGGTGCGGATAACGCGTTCACAGGTGAAATCGGTAAAGGTAAAAACCAACTGACTGGTGAAACAGCAGAATTCGCTCAGGTGGCACGTGCTTACCAGAAAGCGGGTAAAGGCTGGGTTATCGTTGGTGACGAAAACTACGGTGAAGGTTCTTCCCGTGAGCACGCGGCAATGTGCCCAAGACACTTGGGTGCTTCTGCAGTTATCACGAAATCCTTCGCTCGTATCCACGAGACGAACCTGAAAAAACAAGGTGTGCTGGCTTTGACTTTTGTTAATCCAAAAGATTACGACAAAGTTCAGGAAGCAGACCGTTTGTCCCTGGTTGATCTGAATGATCTTGCTCCAGGTAAAAACGTGAAAGCAAACATCAAGCACGCTGATGGTTCTACAGAGACTATCGAGCTTAAGCACACTTACAACGCAGAACAGTTGAAATGGTTCCGCGCGGGAAGTGCGTTGAACTTGATCCGCGGTCTGTAAGATCCGGCTTGAATTCAAAAAAACAAAACCCCTGGTGTTTTACATCAGGGGTTTTTTATTTTCGGCATCAATCAATATCAAAACTCAGCTGATTGGTCGGGCGTTTGAAGCTTGCCGACGACAGATGAAACTCTTCTTTGTTCAAGCTCCATTTGCGGCAATAGATTTCAAACATTTGCTCCAGATGATCAGCCCGGGCGCCTTCACCTCGCATGCGCGAACCAAAGTTGGGATCATTCAGGCGGCCACCACGGATGTCCTTCACCGCATTGAGCACCTTGTCTTTTTTTAACGGTTCATGCACTTCCAGCCATTCTGAAAAAATCGGCAGCACCGTCGATGGCAGGCGCAGGGGAGTGTAACCGGCAAATTTCGCCCCGGCTTCTTTCGCGCGTTTTAAAATCATCGGCATTTCATGATCGGTCAGTCCGGGAATACATGGGGCCACGTTCACCCCCACCGGGATGCCCGCTGCTGCCAGAGTTTCAATGGCTTTCAGGCGCGCTTCCGGACGTGATGTGCGTGGCTCCAATTTCGCTGCCAAATCCGCATTCAGAGAAGTCACAGAAATGTAAATCAGAATTCCGTCATACTTGGCCATGTCAGTGAAGATATCCAGATCCCGGGTGATCAGCGCATTTTTGGTGATCAATGAAGCCGGGTTTTTGAATTCGGCCAAGACCTGCAGACATCCACGGGTCAGCTGCATCTTTCTTTCCAGCGGCTGATAACAGTCCGTGATTCCGCTCATCATGATGACATCGCCCTTCCACGAGGGTTTCATCAAAGCCTCGCGCAAAAGCTGGGGGCCTTCTTCTTTCACATAAATTTTGGATTCAAAATCAAGGCCTGGAGAATGCCCCAGATATTCGTGTGAAGGACGGGCATAGCAGTACGAGCAGCCGTGCTCACACCCACGATAAGAGTTGATGGAATATGTGAAGCCAATATCCGGGCTTTTATTCTGGGAAATGATAGTGCGCGAGCTGTCCTTCAGGATTTCTGTGCGCAGCAGGGGCTTTTCTTCTTCCTGATAATTATCGAAGTCCTCTTCGGTCGGTTCATAGGTCAGTGAATCATAGCGATTTGAAAAATTGCTACTGGCCCCGCGCCCCTTGATGTCTTTGCGAAATTCCCGGCTCATGGGCGCGAGTATGGCACAGCCAAAGTGGAAAAGGATTCACTTTATAGGGGCTAGGGTTCGGACCGCCCGGGAGCGCTAAAATCCTGCGCCAGCGTCAAACGATACTTGCGGGCGATTTGTTCCAGTGTTCCGTCTTTATGCAGTTCAACCAGATAACGTTGAATTTTCTCAAAACGCTGAGGGTTAAAGCTCTTTTTGGAAAAGGCGATGGAATAGGCCACCGGCTCACCCAGTTCTGGAACCTCCCGCAAAGGGCTGCGGGTCTTTTCGATCCAGCGCAGGGCTACATCGCGATTTCCGTAAGCCAGGGCATAGTTTTTCTTTTCAGCTTTTAGCAAAGAATTAAAGATGGTTTTTTCAGGTTCAATTTTAAAATTCTTGTCTGCAAATTCGTGAATGCGGTTCAGACTTATTTCGGTCATGGACGGGGCCAGAACCCCGACCCGCATGTCCTTTAGATCCGCATAGCTTTTTACTTTTTGAGTCGCCTCGGACAGGCCAAAGAAAGAATAACGCCCGCGGAAAAGGGTGTGCATATAAAATGCGGTTTCACGCGGCCCGGATCGCGACAGGGGACA
The DNA here is from genome assembly GCF_000317895.1 of Bdellovibrio bacteriovorus str. Tiberius. Classification (NCBI taxonomy): domain Bacteria; kingdom Pseudomonadati; phylum Bdellovibrionota; class Bdellovibrionia; order Bdellovibrionales; family Pseudobdellovibrionaceae; genus Bdellovibrio; species Bdellovibrio bacteriovorus. Next base: position 2,855,538 of record NC_019567.1, on the reverse strand, counting down.
GCCGATATCGGCCTGACCTTCTTTCAGCATTGATAAGAAATTTCTTAAAGGCGCGAACTTGAATTTGCAGTGGGACTTTTCCAGTGAACAAAGTTTTTGAACGATCTCATAACAGGCGCCCCCAATACCGGCAGAACCGTCATTGAAATAATACGGTTCATACTCTTGTCCGACCACCACCAGAGCGTGGGCTTTCGGGGAATTTAAAACAATAAGGCATAAGGCGGTCAGGGCGGCGGTCCATCGTCTCATGCCCTTCAGTGTATCGCAAATTTGATTGAATTTTGATATCCGTGAGGTCCAGAGCCAGTCAAAGGGATACTTGTAATTTTAGAAACCCAGATTCAGGATTTTTGGACCCACGGTCAACCAAACAAAGAACCCAATAGAGTTAAACACAATCGCCAGGAACAGACGGTTGCGGCTGGTCTTGCTTAAAGGGACTTCATGGCGAAGCACACGGTAACCCAGCATCATCGAATAGAAGTTGCAAAGTAAAGGCACCATCGTGCAGCCGATGATGGCATTCCAAAGAGCTTTCTTGGCCAAGGCTTGAGTGTCATAGCCGCTCTCTGTAATAATCTGGACCCGGGGCTTTTCCTGACTTTCCATCAACAAAGACGCTTCCATGTATTCGTGTTCAGGAATTTCCAACGTGAGCTTACCCAACAACTGACCAAAATGCGGAGCCACACCACGGGTTTGTTCGTCCCGCACACGGGGATGGAACCCTTGTGAAGTCAGGTAAGACTTCACAACCTGGGCTTCAGAAAAGTCCGCACAATCCATCAGAAAAACATAGTTGGTGTTTTGTTGGTTCATGCGGCTATTTTACGCCGCCATCCCAGACCTGTACACAGGCATTTTTGGAAACTTTGCGGTCGGCAATCCACGGGAAGACCTGCTTCATTCCGAAGAAGCTGTCCATACCCGACGTATAATGGAACTGCTTCAACTGTGAAGTTCGTGCATTGAACTTTTTTGGAAACAGCACGGCCTCAGTAGCGATGCGTAGGGTGTTGTCCCAGATGTCCTGCTCTTCCTTGCTGGGCTTTGCGCCACTCCAGAAAAGTTTGTTCTTGTCTGAAGGCGGGCACAGGGCGTGAGCCAGCGGGCCGTTTTTCTGTCCGTTGTGGGTCTTCATCCAAAGGTTGAACTGCGACGGGGTGGTGACCACTTTGGCCAGATCACTTTTGCCGCTGTTGTGCGTGCCTTTGATGAATTCTTTGTGACGGCTTTCCGTGTTGGCGCGATTCACCGCAATTTTAGCCACGGCCATCGGATAGTGCAGGCCGTGTTTGTAACAACGAGCCATTTCAGCATACATCGTGCGCGCCAGAGCATCGACGGTGATCAGATCCTGCTGTGTCATCATCTTGCCGTCTTCACGGGCGACTTTGGGAACGGCTTGTTTTTTCAGGTGGGGCAGCACATAGGAATCAAACGGATTGTCACCCTTGTAGGCCGCTGGCGGATTCTTCGGATTGATCATGCAGGCCCCCACCGAGGCTTTAAGTGCGGCGGCAGTTTCCTTCACACCTTTGTTGGCGATGGCGGCTTGAATTCCGGAAATGCTTTTTTGAACCTCTTTGGTTCCGCCACCGGTTGTGGATTTTTGAACGGGTGGGCAGTATTCGGATTTGTCGTCAGCCGCGCCATAGACGGCTTTGGTTTTGCTGCGATTGACATAGGCGGCATCGACCCAGCCGGTGCCTTGTTGGGTGTAGGTGATGCCATCACGCTCGCGGGTGTAAGAATACTTGATCTGCACGTACTCTTCCGTTTGCATGGTGCCGGTGTTGGGATCTTCCACCTTCATCTTGCGCGGCTTGGACGTCACTTCGATGGAAGCATCACGATCCGGCCAGCCGACGGGCCGGCAGTTGGGATCGGCCGAACAGTTCTTCCAGTTCATTCCGGGTTTATTGAATACAGAAACGATCTGGTCTTCTTCCAGATCAAGATAGGCTTTGCCATCAGCCCAGGCATTCACCGATGTCGTCATAAAAAGCAAAAGGGCAATAAAACGCATAAATCTATATCGTTCTATCGCCCATGATCTTTAGAAAAAAGCGCCTGTATTCTCAAATTAATACAAGCCTTTTTATTGAGGAATGTGAAGCTTCTTAGCCTTTGATTTTTGTCGCCACTTCGATGGCGCAGTGGTGAGCCGTTTCAAAGCATGGATTCATCCAGTTGTCCTGATTGGCGAAGTGGATGATGCCATTGATGGATTCAGACGCCTTCTGAGGCAAGCCATCCTGAATCAGGCCCGCGCGAGACAGCGGCAAAGCGTGACCCCAGCGAGTCAGGCGGATGCCGTGCACGTCGTTCATGCTGAGGTTCATGGTTTGCAGAATCGGTTCCACGTCCTGCAGATATTTGGCTTTGTATTTGTCATGAGAAGCTGGGTTGAACAGGAACTGACGGGCACCATCGTAAGGGATGCCGTGATAAAGCGTCAGCACGCTGTGATCGACTTTTTCTTCCTGGGCCCACGTGCCGAAACAAATGTCAGTGAAGCTGCGGTCACCACGTCTCATCGGCGTCGGGGACGGTGGTACTTGGCCTTTCAGGCAGTACAGTTCATAGCTGGGGCTTTGGAAGTTCTTTTTCGTCAGGATGTTTCCAACCAGATACGCACGGTAGGGAAGCATGGTGATCGCGTCAGCCTGATCTTTTGGCATCTGTGGCAACAGACGTTTTGCAACGAACTTCTGGCAGGCCATAACAACCTGTTTTGCGCGGATCTTTTTCAGAACACCCATGGCATCTTCATACAGGATCACAGCGGAATCACCTTCGGTGGTCACGCGCAATACGATGCTTCCTGCGCGCAGGGATTTGTCACCCGCATCTTTGCGGATCTTTTGCGCCATCTTGTGAGCCACGTAAGCATTACCACCCGGGTAAGCCATCAAAGTGCCGGTCTCAGCACAGATAAAGCCCAGGTATTGGTAAGCAGACAGTTCGTCCGTGGAACCGCAGAACGAGCTCCATCCGTACAGCTGGAAGTATTCAAGCAAGTGCTTGTGAACATCGCCGAATTCTTTGGTCAGCCATTGTTCGAAGTTCAAATGATCGACAGATTTAGCCAGTTCACCGTTATAGTCGAAGTCAGCTTCCGCACCGATTTCAGCCAGGCGTTTGAACACCTTGTTGAAATTGTCAGCGGCGGCCTTATCAGTGGCGCCTTTCCAGAACGGGGAAGTGAATTTGTTGTTGTAAAGAACCGTGGTGTGGTCCGAGTTTTCACGGCGCGCTTTGTCCCAGATGCCCAGTTCAGTCAAAAGACTGCCCAGTGGGGCTGTCTGATCCGGCTCGACCAAATAAGCCGCCCCTGTGGAATAGACAGAGTTTTTGTACTGTTCACCTTTGGAGTTTCCACCCAGGCGGAAATCCATTTCAAGCAAAGCGATCTTTTTGTCGCGCAGATAGTAAGCCGTGGAAAGGCCGGCAATACCGCCACCCACAATCACAACATCCAGATCCTCAGAGAAGGACTTGGGTTCGCCGCCTTTTTTCTCGATATAGCCGTCGATGTTCCAGAAGGCATCATGCGGGCGATTGATGTCGTCCCCGTTGAAGTCGATGCTGTTGTTTTCAGAGTCCTTCAGGCGCGCGATCGGCCAGTCATCAGTCAGCTGGTCATTGACCCACTCAGAGCCTTTGGCAAGGCCGGAAGCGGGGATGGAGGAAAGGGCTGCTACGGACAAACTGGTTTTAAGAAAATCACGTCTTTGCATGGCGTCTAAATAATTCCGGGGCCCAAAACAGACAAGAGGAGTTCTAGGAACTCCTCTTGTTGAAAGGGTATTGAAAGTGCCTTAGTCCACAGTAGGGGTGTCACACTGAGGGACCGTGTAAGATTTTCTAAACATGAGTGTTTCTCTTTCGACGTTGCGGTTGGAAACACGTTTGTAAACCGGGATGTTCACCGTCAGTGGGTATGAACCAGTGACAGTCTCCATTTTACAGCGGCGCTGGTTGTTGTTCCAGAAGCAGTTCTCCACTTCGTGTGTGTAATCGATCGGCGTGGAAAGATAATCGCGGTCGATCACGATGATTTCTTCACGGTCACCGCGAGTACGGCTGACTGTGGTGTCTACCGGCTTCATCGTGCGCAGACGGTCGCCGTCCTGACATGCGAACATGTAGTCGATAGAACGCCCCATATAGATGGTCGGAGCTTTGATGATGGCATAGCGGTCACGAACGATCTCTTCCCAAGACGAGTTTGCGTTAACTGCTGCAAATGCAGGCATAGCGGACATCAGAGTGATCAAAAGGGTCAGAATACGTTTCATATTGTGGGGTCTCCATTTTGTGTTCGATTTTATTTGTCCTCTTTGCGCAAAGAGATGGAGGCAGCTTCTGGCAGAGCACACAATTTTCTCAAGTTACCTTCCCGTAAAAGGGGCTTCTTTTGACTTTTGACTGTTCCGAGAAATTCTGAATCTGATGCGTTGAGTTAGGTGGATTCTTCATGCAACTCCCTAAACGGTAGGGTAAGCAACCAACCCATGAATATCGAAATGCCTGCTCTGCCGGAAAATTTGAATCGTCCTGAAATCGTGGAAAAGTCCTGGGTTGTGACCCTGTCGGGAAGTCGCTTCAGTATTCTGAAGCCAGATCCGGATGCGGTTATGATCGAAGACATCGCCTGTGCGCTGGCTCGTCAGGCAAGATTCAATGGTCACACACGCTTTTTCTACAGCGTGGGTCAGCACTCCTGCCTTGGGGCGGAAGTTTCCCCGACGAAAGAGATCGCCTTGCACATGCTTTTCCATGATGCGACCGAAGCTTATGTGGGTGACCTGGTGTCTCCGGTAAAAGCTTTGCTGCCGGATTTTGAAATTATTGAATCCCGCATTCACTGGGCTATTTCCAAACGCTTCAATCTGGAATACCCACTTCCAAAAGTGGTGAAGCAGATTGACCGTCGTTTGCTGGCGACTGAAGTTCGTGACCTGATCACGAAAGATCTGAAGTCGTGGAATATTTCTGAAGACGAGCCGTTTGATTTCCCGATCATCCCTTGGCCGTCAGAAGTGACCGAAGCCCGCTTCCTGGATCTTGCAAAGAGCTTGCTGAAGAAATAGATGATCACTCACTAACGATGATGTCTGCGGAATCACGCGGAACAAACTCGGATAAAGAATTCACATAACGCCTCTGTCGCTTGTTGCGCCAGAGGCGTTTCTATATATGGTGCCTGAATCTCAGGAGTACCAGTTGAAGAAAGTTTTAGTGACCGGCGTTGCTGGTTTCATCGCGAGCAAAGTGGCGGAGTTGCTGTTGGCTGATGGCGTGGAAGTCATCGGCATCGACAATTTGAATTCTTATTATGATGTTCGCCTGAAGAACTGGCGTCTGGATCAGTTGAAGAACACCAAGGGCTTTACCTTTCAGCACTTGGATATCGAGGACAACAAAGCGCTTGCTGAGCTTTTTGACCAGCATCAATTTGATGTGGTCTTCAATCTGGCGGCGCGCGCGGGTGTTCGCTACAGCATGGAAAACCCGCACATATATATGACAACGAACGCGATGGGTTCCCTGAATCTGCTGGAACAGATGAAGCGCACAAAAGTTCCAAAGTTCATATTGGCTTCAACTTCTTCTTTGTATGCCGGACTTCCGATGCCGTTCAATGAAGAGCTTGCAGTGAACACGCCGATCTCTCCTTACGCGGCTTCGAAAAAAGCGGCCGAGGTGATGGCTTATACTTATCACTATCTTTACGGCATTGATGTTTCCATCGTTCGTTACTTTACAGTTTACGGTCCGGCCAGTCGTCCTGATATGGCGATCTTTCGTTTTATCGAGTGGATGACTCGTGGCCAGGCGATTCGTCTGTTTGGTGATGGAGCTCAATCGCGCGATTTCACTTACGTCGATGACATCGCTCGCGGAACAATTCTTTCTGCAAAACCTTTGGGCTATGAAGTTATAAATCTTGGTGGCGGAAAAAATCCAATCAGCATTTCCCGAGTGATTCATGGGATTGAAAATGAACTTGGTGTGCAAAGTGGAATCGAAGAAAGTGCTGCGAACAAGTCTGACATGAAAGAGACTTGGGCTGACATCAGCAAAGCAGAAAGACTTCTCTCGTGGAAACCCGCGGTACACTTCGATGAAGGACTTCGCAAAACAGTTCAGTGGCACAAAGATCATCGCGCGTTGCTCGCAGATGTCTCTTGCGAAGTCTTGTAAAAGTTTCGATCACTCACTCTGCATCGTTCTCAAATTACCGGTAATAGTATAAGGTCCGCCCCGATATTGTTTTGTTTGTCAGAGGGGCGTGTATGAAAATTTCTGTTATTGGAACCGGTTATGTTGGTTTGGTCACCGGGACCTGCTTTGCTGAAAAAGGCAATGATGTTTTGTGTGCTGATATCGATGTGAAGCGCATTGAAAAATTAAATAACGGAATTGCTCCTTTCTATGAGCCAGGTCTTGAAGAACTCATCAAAAAGAATTTCCAGAAAAAACGTCTGACGTTCACTGCGAACATTGAAGAAGCCGTTCAGACGTCTGACGTTCTGATGATCGCCGTGGGCACACCTTCTGATGAAGATGGTTCCACGGATCTGCGCTATGTGATGAGTGTTGCTGAAAGCATCGGCCGCTTCATGACTGCCGACAAAGTCGTCGTTGTCAAATCCACGGTCCCAGTTGGGACGTGCGAGGCCGTGCGCGCGGAAGTGATGCGGGTACTGGCTGAACGTGGTGTTTCGTACGATGTTCAAATTGTTTCCAATCCCGAGTTCCTGCGTGAAGGAGCGGCGTTGGAAGACTGCCTTTATCCAGAGCGCGTGATCGCGGGTGTGCAAAGCGAAGAAGCCCGCCAGTTGATCATTAGTCTGTACCGTCCGTTTGTGGATGATGAATCCCGCATTCTGGTGATGGATGTGTATTCTTCCGAGATGACCAAGTATGCGGCCAACGCGATGCTGGCGACGCGCATCTCTTTCATGAACGAACTGTCCCGTGTGTGCGAGCTTTCCGGCGCCAATATTGATCTGGTGAAAAAAGGCATGGGCATGGATCGTCGTATCGGTCCTCACTTCCTGAATGCCGGCGTTGGTTACGGGGGTTCCTGTTTCCCGAAAGACGTGAAGGCTTTGATCAAGACCGCGAGCAATCTGGGAAGCCCGATGAGCATCCTGCAAGCGGTGGAAGATGTGAATCTGCAGCAGCATGATCATTTCTTTAAGAAGGTTCAGAACTATTTCAAAGGCGAACTGGAAGGAAAAACGATTGCCATCTGGGGCCTGGCCTTCAAGCCCGGCACTGATGACTTGCGTGAAGCTCCGGCTTTGCGTCTGATTGAAAAGTTTCTTTATTATGGGGCGCGCATTCGTGCCGCCGATCCGATTGCTTTGGAAGGTGCACGCAAGTTGCTAAGCTTCGAATCCCGCGTTCAGTTGTTGGATTCTTTCTATGAGGCTTTGCAGGGGGCCGATGTTCTGGTGATCGCAACCGAGTGGCCTGAATTCAAAGGCGCCGACTTTGCTCAAGTGAAGTCTATGTTGAAATCGCCGGTCATTTTCGATGGTCGCAATATCTTTGACCCGGTGGATATGGCCCGTCAGGGCTTTGACTATATCAGTATTGGTAAAGATCCGGCATTCCAGCGTGTGGTTCAGACGGGCAGTCACGTTGAAATCAGCAATCAGTGGTTGAACTAAGCAGGAGCCGAAGTTGACAAGATCTCAAAGTCATATTTTTGACGGAACCTGCAAGGCTGTATTTGATAAGCAGCAAAATCTTGGCGCTTACGCCAAGGTGAGCTTCTTCCATTCCGCCAAGGGCTCCGTTCACGTGATCTATGATCGCAACGCGATTTGGTCAGAATCTTTCGTTCGTAAAGTGACCGGATCTGTTCCGGAAGCATTGACTCTGCCGCAGGTGAATAAAGTTCTTGCAAAAGTCCGTTTGGCTTTCAGCGTGAAAAGTCTGATGCAGACTCTGGGTCTTAAAAACCGTCCGGCCGTGGTTCGCGAGCATCACTATTTTGATTCTCCGGATTCATTAGTCGGTTGCCTGGATGTGCTTTTAAGTCTTACGGCAAAGCAGATGTTTGAAAAGTACACGCGCATGGAAACCCGCATGGTGTCTTTGCGTCGTCCCGGGCAGTCTGAAATCCTGCGCGCCTTGGTTTTAAAAAACAAAGAAGCCAAAGGCCTGGCCGTCGTTTTCGATGTGACCGGGAAGCTGGCGGATCTACATATGCAATCCTTTGAAGCCGGTCTGCTTCTTGGAAAGTTTGAATTAGCCGAGGGGGGAGTCCTTGTAAGCCCGGCGGCAGGTGAGTGGACGACTCAGAAAAAATCCTTCAGCATTTTCGGTGAATCCGGGCAAGAGCTTTCCTTCCAGATTACGGGGCGAACTCCCGCAGAAAAACGCTTTGAAAAAGACGAAGAACTGATCGCAGCGGCTCTTGGTAACCAGTTGGTTCCGATTGAGCTGAATTATCATCCGTTTTGGCGTCCGCTGGGGCACACCACCCTGCGTATTGGACGTCGTCTGTTTGAACTTTCTGCCACGGGCTGGAAAGCCCACAATCAGGGTGCTAACACGGCCCGTGCATTTATCTTTAATAATCCTTTCTTCCGCAAGCAGCTGCGTTTGTTTGCTGATCAGAATATTGCCCCGATGTCGGTGGGTGTGACCTTGATGGTGGCCAAAGACAAAGTGGACACTTTGTTGGTCATTCTGGAAAATCTGGCGGCGGCACAAGGTTCGGCGAAAGAAAAGTTCAGCTTGCTTAAGAACAATTGCAATCAGGGGATTGTCAGGGTTTTGACTCAAGCGGGGATTGAAGGCTTTGATCACAAGGGCTATCTGGAATTCAGCACCGTGCTGACTTATCGTGAGCTTTTGCTGAATCCTCGTCATCCCGTGGAAGGCTTGCGTGTGTATCCGCTGCCAAACACGACGTTTGATGAAGTCGCGGCCCGAAGATGGATTCCAACTTTGCTTTATCGTAACAACACCGTATCCAGCGAAGTCATCCGCGCTTTGCCGGTCTTCCCTCGTGATTTCTTCTTTATTAACTGGCGGCGCCTGCAGGGGCTGATTCAACGTCAAGGAGGCCACAATGCTGAAAACGTTTAATTTTGCTTTGGCTCTGTTGGTGGTGCCGGGAATGGCGATGGCCACTCCGGTATATAAGTATTTTTTGAAAGAAAATGATCTTATCGCGGATACTTGCACTGAAGACGGTGATTCCCTTAGCAGCAAGTTGAATATGTCCTTTGCAGAGCCGGCGGCGAATCAAGTGCAAACCCGTTTGCGTATCAAGGCTTGCACCCATAAATACGGGCTTAAAAAGTTCACTTTTAATCTGCCAATGCCAGTTCAATTGTTTGATGAAACTGTGCTGCTTGGCCATCCTGTTGGTAAAACACTGAAAGTCGGCGCCCACTGGCTGACTCGCGAAGCCAACGTCAATGGACGTGCGGTGTATTCGTTGTCCCCGGACTCTTTCGGTGAACAGGCTGATGGCGTTCAATCCATTCGTTTCTTTGTGACGCTGGATCCAGTTCAGCGTGAAGCGCTGCTGGCGAAATCTCAAGGTCGCTTTGTTTGGTCGGGGATCAGTATCACTTATAAAAAAGGCTTTCTGATGCCGACGGTTCGTCTGCAGGGTGATTTTACTTTGGTAGAGGATGAAACTCTTTGATGACTAAAGCGGTTCTGGTTCTTTTATTGACGATTTCTTCTGTGTCCCAGGCGGCGGTCGTCTGGGATTGGTCGACGTTGTTGAAAAAAACCTATTCTCAGAACGCAGAAATTCAAGCCTTTGAAAAACAGAAAGAAGCAGCTTCTTACCAAAAAGACGCCGCAAAGTCTGACTTCCTGCCGTCAGTGTACCTGTTTGCTGACCGCACCCGCCAAGAGCAGGAGGGCGGACTTCTGGGGTCTGATATTACCACTGACACCTATGGAGTGAAAGCGAACTGGAATCTGTTCAATGGTTTTTCTACCTATAATACAGTTAAAAAGTATTCCTTCCAGGAACGTCAAAGCCTGTCCCAGCTGCAAGAACAGAAAGCCGAAGTCCGCTACACTCTTCGCCGGGCTCTGTTGCGTATTTTGATTTCCCAGCGCGCGACAGAAACCTGGAACAAACTTTTGCGTTTGCAGCAGGATCAAACCTCGGTGGTGCAAATCAAATACAATAATGGAGTTGAAGCCCTTTGGTCAGTGGAACTGTCCCGGGCCAATGTTGAAATCACCAAAGCCACCCTGGCTTTGGAAAATCAGAACTATGTCGCGGCAATGGCTGAAATCGAAGCCTTGTTGGGGGAAAGTCTGCCTATAGACACGAAATGGGTCGACGACATTGATGTGCTGCTAAATTCGCAAATCAACACTCCACTGACGGACAATCACCCGCGTCTGATGCTGTTGCAAGATCAGGTGGATGAAGCGTGGGCTGATTCCGCGATTCAGAAGTCCGGCTATTTGCCATCTTTGAAGGCCAGTGTGCAGTGGGCGAAAGCAAAACCCGAAGACCAATCAACAGTGCAGGAAAACCAGTACGGTCTGACTTTAAGCCTTCCGTTGTTTGAGGGTTTTTCCACCGTCAATCGCTCAGGACAGAGCCGGGCCGTGGCACTGTCCCGGGAATTCAATCTGAAGGACGCGCGCACGCATTTGCAGAGAAATGTTGAAAAAGCGCGCAGTCTTTTCGGTGCGAATCTTAAATATCTAAAAGCTAAAGAACTTGAAGTCAAAGCGACTCATCTGTGGTCGCGAACGGTTGAAAGACAGTATCGACTGGGTGTTCGCAAATACTCGGACTGGGATCAGGCACAGACCAAAATGATCACCAGTGAACGCGATTATCTGCAAAGTCTGCGCGACACCCTGGAAAGTCGCATCGAACTTGAAAGACTGTTGGCCGTAACGGAGGAACAGTGAAAAAGACATTGATTATGGCAGGAGTGGCAACGGTCGCTCTTTTGCTTTTTGCCGGGTATAAGTTTTCCCGCACTTCCGAAAGAAGTGCCTGGAAGGTGCTGACCGCAAGCACCGGAGAACTGGTGGTGAAAGTCACAGCCAATGGTTCCGTGACTCCGAAAAACAAAGTCGTGGTGAACACTCCGATCGCGGGTCGCGTGGACCGTGTTGTGGTGGAAGAAGGCGCCAAGGTCCGTAAAGGGCAGCAACTGGCGCTTTTAAGTTCCAGTGACCGGGTGGCGTTGATGGATTCCCTGCACCAGGGCATCCCTGCTGAAGAACGCGTGCGCCTGCAAGAAATGTATCGTCCTACACCGATTCTGGCTCCAGCGACGGGGACTGTGGTTCTGCGCAATGTGAATCAAGGTCAGTCGGTGACTCAGGAAAATACCTTATTCGAGATTTCTGACGTTCTGATTGTGATCTCGAAGGTGGATGAAACCGATATTGCCAAAGTTCATCTCGGTCAAACCGTGGAAGTGGGAATTGATGCCTACGGGGGCGAGCGCTTTAGCGGGGTGGTGGAACGCATTGGCCAGCAAAGCACGGTGACTAACAATGTGACCACTTATGACGTGTTCATCACGGCCTCCACCGACTTCCCGGATAAAATCAAATCCGGCATGTCTGCCAGCGTGGACTATCTGATTGCGAAAAAAGAAAATGCCCTGCTGTTGCCAAGCTGGCTGTCTGAAGGACGTAAAAACACGACCGTGAAGTTGCAATTGGTTGGCCCGGGTGGTGAACATGTTGAACGGGAAGTCACTTTGGGTGAATCCAACGGCGAGTCCGTCGAAGTTTTGGCGGGTCTGACCGTTGCAGATCAGGTTTTGTACAAGCCATTGTCATATGAAAATGACAGCAAAAGTCTGCCATTCAGCGTAGGGGCCAAGAAGAAATAATGAAGCCTTTGATTTCTGTTCGCAATCTCAAGAAACAATACGTCACCGAAGTCGGTGAAGGGGAGTCTATTGAGGTTTCAGCCCTTGCGGGTGTGAACTTGGATATTCACCAGGGCGAATTCGTGGCGATCATGGGTCCTTCGGGATCAGGCAAGTCCACTTTGATGCAGATTCTGGGCTTGTTGGATCGTTCCACAGGTGGAGACTATCATCTGAATGGTCAGAACATTGACGGTCTGGATGACGATCAGTTGGCGGAACTGCGGTCGAATCTGATTGGTTTTGTTTTTCAGTTCTTCAATCTGCTGCCAAGATCCACCTGTATAGACAATGTGGCTTTGCCAATCATTTATTCCGGTGGCGAAAATCCGCAGGAGCGCGCGATTGAGCTTTTAAAAGCCGTTGATCTGGGGCACCGTTTGACCCACCGGCCGCATCAGTTGTCCGGTGGTCAGCAGCAGCGCGTGGCAATTGCCCGTGCCTTGGCGAACAATCCCAAAATTATTTTTGCCGATGAACCGACCGGGAATATTTCATCCCAGCAGACAGAAGAAGTTTTAGGCCTGCTGGATGATTTGAACAAAAAAGGTGTAACCATCATTCTGGTCACCCACGAACCGGAAGTGGCTAAAAGAGCCCGTCGTTTGATCACAATCAAAGACGGTCTGGTGGTTGGGGATGAAACCCTGCAAGAACCCCGCATTCGCTGTGAAAATCCGGAAGTCATTGCGACGAAAGAACGCGCAGAGCGATTTCAGTGGAAACGCTTGCGTGAAAACCTGCGCATGGCCTGGGTGTCATTGACCCTGAATTTGTTGCGTACCAGCCTGGCTACTTTAGGAGTGATGATCGGCATTGCCTCGTTTGTGGCGATGGTCGCTATCGGGGAAGGGGCTAAAAAAGCTGTTGGTGATATGATTTCATCCCTGGGCACTAATATTCTGAACGTGCGCGCGGTAAATCCCAAAAGCGCCAAAGGGGCCAGCGAAAGCTTACGCAAATTCGAATTGCATGACTATGAGTCTTTAGAACAGTTCTCGCGCAGCGTGCCTGCAATCAAGAGCGTCGATGCGCAGGTCTACGGGGACGTGACGGCGTCTTACGGGAATAAAAATGCCGTGGTGGAACTGATGGGGGCGACACCTTCTATCGAGGCCATGCAGAATTTTATTCCGGTGATGGGGCGCTTCTTTACCGATGATGAAAACCGTTTGCAGGCGCGTGTGGCTTTAATTGGCCAGACCACGGCCCAGAATCTTTTTGGGGATCGCAACCCGGTGGGTGCGATCATTCGTATCAATCGCGCTGATTATCAGATTATTGGACTGCTTCCGCGAAAAGGGGCGACGGCTTACAAAGACCGTGATGATCTTTTGATCGTGCCTTTGAAAACGGGCATGCACCGTTTGTTGGGCCGTCGCAGTGTTGCTGTGATGACAATTGAAGCGGCGGATTCGGGGCCGGCGATGAAGCGGGCTGAATACGTCGTTGATGAATGGATGTATTCCCATCGTCAGATTAAAAACGGTGAAGCTCGCAATTACGACATTCGCAATATGAACGACATCCAGGAACTGTACACCCAGTCCACGGGCATTATTTCGTCCATGCTAAAGGCGATTTCAGTGGTGGCGTTGCTGGTGGGTGGTATTGGTATTATGAACGTGATGTTTGTATCCGTGAAAGAACGCACCCGGGAAGTGGGTTTGCGTAAAGCCATTGGTGGCAAGCGTCTGGATATTCTGTCTCAGTTCCTGGTGGAATCCGTATTGATCGGTCTGTTCGGCGGGGTCGTTGGGACCGTTCTGGGATATCTATTGTCTGTCGCGGCGGGCGAGCTGCTGGATTGGGCGACGTTATTTTCGATGAGTTCTGTTGTGGTGGCGTTTGTGTTTTCGTTTGTGGTGGGTCTGGTCTTTGGACTTTGGCCGGCGAAACAAGCTTCCGAGCTGTCACCGATCGAGGCCCTGCGCTACGAATAGCCGGGCCTGTTCTTTTAAATCTCTATTTCAGTTTCAATTCAGTTGATGTCGGTGCGCGACGATAGTTGTCGTGATAAGCGACCAAAGGTTCCACCGGAGTTTCCCGGCAGTAAACGCCCATCTTGAAGTAAGGCCCTTTGTCGTCATTGTAGCCAATCGGGCCGCGATAATCGACGATCATTTTTCCGTTTCTCCAGATCTGCACCTGGCCGTTATTCAGATAGGACCAGTGAACACGCACGATAAAATCATTCCATTCATTTCGTTGGAAGCGGACGTCTTCATATAACAATACTTCAGGTCCCGGTTTTCCATTTTGGATCTTTTCAGCACTGTAGCGAGCCGTAATGTGCAGTTGTCCCGTGCCACGCAGACGAATGGCAATTGGCGGATTGCGGTCGCCATCCCCTGGATCTTGCTGATCATGCCACTGGGCAAAAACACACGAGTTCGTGAGGGTCATCGGGAAGTGCTCAGGCACGAACACCGACAGGTGGTACCATGTGTCCTGGAACAATGGTGCAAAGTAGGGATCACGCAATTCCGAGCGGAAGCCGCCTGAAACATTTTCGTTGTTGCGCAGTTCAAAGCGCACAGCTTTGCTGCCAGAGCGAACCACGTCGCTTTGGATTTCGGCAGAATGATCCTGCGGAATGCGTTTGATATCCCAGCCTTTAAAGCCGCCTTTTTCAAAGTCAGAAATAAATACGGGGGCCCCTTCATCTGGAAGCCTTTGGCCCAGCGCCAAAGCTTGTCCTGAAATAAGTACCAGAGGCAAAAGAAGACGGATCATGAATTCGTCCTTTCTTGAAGTATATTCGATAACAACTTCGATGTTTGTTTAGCACCTTTCAGACCGACTTCAAGTGAAGGCCATTGGTGCTGCAGTTGATTTTTTACTTTCTTAAGCAGATCTGCCGGGGTCAGATCCTTTTCATAGATCACCGATAGCAGACCCTGATCGGCCATACGGGTCGCGCGCAGATTCTGTTCAATGTTGGCCATGTATGGATACACCAAAGCCGGCGTGCGGGTGTTGAGGATATTCATCATGGTGTTGTAGCCAGCAAGACTGATGGAAAGGGCGACCTGCGAAAGCTCTTCCTCGAAATTGTTCAAGAAGGGTTCAATTCGCAGTTGCGGATTGTTCGCCGCTTTTTCGGCAAGAGTTTTCTTCAGTGCTTCAGAGGCATAAGGCCCCGGTGCCACCCGGAACAGGTATTCCGGCAGGGACGGCATGATTTCAAGGGCCGCCAACACCAGCTCATCACCGACAACGCCGCCACCCATGCTGATTAGAATTTCGTTGCGGCGGCCTAAGCTGTGTTTGGCCTTCGGACTTTCAGTCACGAAACCTGTGTAGCATAATTTTTCTTGCAGACGGGTTGCCTGGGAAAACGTTTCTTCAAAGCGCAGAATCTGCGGGTCGGAATGAACAAAGACGGCGTCGTAGTTTTCTTCAACCAGACGGACCATTTTCATTTCACGTTCGACCGAGTCCTTTTTTTCAACCAGGATATCGCGAATCGAACAGGACACGTGCACCATCGAATTGACCGTACGGGCCTTCTGGATCAGATCCATGACTTCACCTTTGAACTTGTTGCGCCCAAACGGGAACAGTTCGGTGATCACCGCGGCAAAAGGCAGATCACCTAGCAAGGTGTTGATAGACTGTTGACGCTCTTGAAAGATTTCTTCAGCGGTTTTGACGCCGGCCGGGTCATACAGACTGCAATCTGATTCGCGCATCAAAAGCGGTGTCAAAAAATGATGATGAAAGGACGGGTGCTTCAGTGTTTTTCCAACATCCGGTCCGCCTTGCAGGAAGTGAACCTCAAAGTCTTCATTCAGCGCTTCGCAAATAGCCAGGGACCGGGTCAAATGCCCGATGCCCAACAGATGCTGACAATAAAACAGCAGACGAGGTTTCGTCATCGGTAAGGTCCCAGCAGGCGGGAGCAGTTATTGATCAGATTTGAGCTGTCAAAGACCTGCGCCACTTTTTGACGGGCGGCCAGTCCCAGACTGCGGGCCTTTTCGGTGTTTTGAAGCAAGTCCTTCAGGGCTTGAGTCAATTGCACCGGGTCTTTTTCTGCGATTAAAAGGCCGTCACTGCCGTGGGTGATAAGTTCGGGAATGCCCGACACATTGGTGGCAATAACTGGAAGTTCCATCGACATGGCTTCGGCCACGGTATTTGGAATACCATCGCGATCCCCGCTGGCCGTCAGCTTTGATCCGCAGATAAAAATACCACCCTGATTGAAGCGCTCAATGATCTGCGGATGGGTGGCGGTATAATGGAACTGAATTTCAGTTTCCAGATTCAACTGCTCGCGCAGGGCCAGCAATTCTTTTTTCATTTCACCGGCACCGTAAATGTCATAGCTGAATTTCACGCCGTCTTTTTTCAAAGCCTGCAGGGCAGTGAAGATGACGTCATAGCCTTTTTTCTCGACCAGACGGCCGACGCTGACAAAGCGGGACAGTTCTTCTGTGGAATAGCTTTTCGCAAAGGTCGGTTTGAAGGATTCCAGATTGATGCCGTGATAGACCTTGTGAACCTTTTGCGGTTGCACGGCCGGAAGCTTTTGCATGAATTCATGATTATAGCTGGTGCAGGTCATAATGAATTCAGAACTGTTGATGCGTTCGACCAGTTCTTTTTCAGAAATGGTGTAGATATCCTTGGCATGAGCAGAAATGGAATACTTAAGCCCCGCAACGCGGGACATGTACCAGGTCAGTTCGGTCGGAGTGTGCGCAAAATGTGAATGTAAATGATGAATAGGGGACCTGTCGGTGCCCAGATTCTTTTTAGAGATCAACCAGCCCGCCTGCAAAAAGCGTTTGATCGGGCTGTCGTCACGTTGAACCACGGTGCGGGTCAACGCTACGGTCAAGTAGCGCAGATAGCGAACTGGATGCAGACGCAGCGTGCGCAGGTTTTCTTTTAGAACTGTACCCCACTCGGCCCAGATGTATTCAGGGATGTAGGTGACCGGAGCTTTGATCAGGGACACGATGGGCTGACGTTCCGGTTCGCGCGCTTTACGCATGGACAGGATTTCAATTTGAAAGCCCTGTTGTTCCAGTAAATAGATTTCCTGAGCGATGAAGGTTTCGCTGACTCGGGGATAGCCTTTTAGGACAAAGCCGATGGCGGTTTGTTTCATAAGATGCCTTTACTGAATAGGTCACGGAACTGTGCCAAGCCTTCGGCCGGGAAGTGCGGGGCTTTCCGGGGGCTGCTTAAACGCTGGGTGATCAGCTGTTCGAGGGATTCCGGGGTCAGAGCCTCTGGGGCCAGGAAGTCACAGAGCCCGCGTTTTTGGAAGACAGAAGCCCGGATCAGTTGTTCTTTGCGGGGTTTTACTCGTGGCAGGATGATCGGCTTTTGTCCCATGCTGACCAGTTCCGTCATGGTGTTGTAGCCACCCATGGAAACGACCAAGTCACTTTGTTGAAAAACCGAGAAGCTGTCTGATACGAATTCTTTGACGCTCAATTGAGGCAATCGGACTTCAATCGCCTGCAGGGCTTTGACAGATTCAGGGTTCGCGAAAGGCCCGGTCAGAACATAGGAATTGAATTTTAGCTCGCTGCCACGACGGGAAAGAAGTTCCGTATAAAGTTTCAGGATCTCGTCACCATCGCCGCCACCACCCAGGGTCAGGGTGACGTTCGGAAGTTTGTTTTCAAACGGCATCTTGAAATCGCTGTGATTCAGATTTTCCTGGGGGTGAACATAACCTACATACAGAAGTTTTTCCGCCAGGTCCGGATCAAGGCCATACTCTGCGGCGAAGTCATAAACGTTTTTTTCACCATAGATCAGCACATGGTCAAAATAACGGCGTAAAGAATCCGCCGTGTCACGGCGTTGCCATTCATCCTGGACCGCTTCTTTTTCATCCAGAATATCGCGGAAGCCACAGACGACTTTGCATTTCTTCTGCTTTTTCAGATATTCCAGCGCAGGCAGAAGTTCTTTTTTTACGCCCAGCGGTTCTTTGTCGATGATAAAGACATCGGGCTGGAAGGCGCGCACGGCGCTTAAGATCAAAGATGCACGCAGGTTCACGAATTCATCAATGGGAATATTCAGGCTGCGCGGAACGTACTGCCCTGTGACCTGTTTGGTGAATCCCGGCAGGTTCAGGTATTCAATCCCTTGGGAAGACGAATAGGAACTGGCTTTCGGTGACGCGCAGATGATCAGGATCGAACGATCATTCTGGGCAATCTCATTGGCCAGCTTTTGGGTTCGGCGGATGTGCCCCAGTCCAAAAGTGTCATGGGAATAAAAGACGACACGCTTTTTAGACATGGCGGCCCTCGTTCCAGATTTCCTTATAGGAAAGGACCGGGATATTTTGTTCTTTCACCTGTGCCAGGAACAGATCCAAAACGGCGTAGTCCTGATCTTCCATGTGCTTGTGGTGAAGCATGATGCCACAGCGGTCTGACTGCTCCCATTGGGCGTGAGTACTTTGCCAGATAGCCTCAGGACTGGTCAGCTTGCCTTTTTTTGAGGTGTGCACGTCCACATGGATATTAAGATCCATCAGGCCGTCGATAGCAGCAGACTTGTCGCCATCACGGGATAGAACTTTAAAGCCGACTTCTTTTAAGATCGGCAGAAAACGGTCCTCGATACGGTTCCACGGAGGAGTAAACGCAGCAAAGTAAAGATCACCGAAAAGATCCCGGGTCATGTCCAGTGACTTTTGCATTTCATGACGAACGCTTTCGGGATCACGCTGATCGCCGAATTCGGCTTTCTTGCCTTGGTTTTGGTGATCCAGGTGGGAATATCCGTGGGAATGAACTTCCAGATATTTTCTATCTGAGGCAAAGGCGTTTTTCTTGTAGCTGTCGTTGCAGTACAGGGGAATGGCCGCCGCACACAAGGTCAGTTCATGCTTGCGGAAAAGGTCCATCAGACGTTCAAATTGAGCCGGCATCCAACCAAGATCATCGTTGCGGAAGAAGAGGAATTTCTGTTTCATCGGATACCTTCAATATATTTCTTTTTCAGATGCTTGGTGATGTTTCCGAGATTCAAGCGCAGCATGATGCCTGAAAGGCCCGCAAAGCGAACACCTTTTTTCTTTTCGATGAGGCGGGTGTAAGCCCCCATCAGTTCCGGACGGGACAGGAATCCCGTCCATTGCCCCTGGGCTCCGCGGTTGGTGTTGATTTCAAGAATACGCACGGTGCCGTTTTCAAAAATTAACAAATCCAGCCCCCAGGCTTGACCCTTTAGCAGCTCTGCCGGCAGCTGATTCAGGAATTCCTGAACGAAATCCTGCGCGCGATAAAAGTCTTGGGAATTTTTGATTTCATTTTTTTGCCAGCGGGAATAAGACGCGCCTTTAAGAACTTCGTTTTCAAAGGTGTGAATGCGCACTTCCTGATAGTGACGGGTTTTGGTGACCACCGGGTAACCAGCTAAAGCGGCGATGTGCTCTTGCAGAATGAATTCTTCACCGCCGGCCAAAATTCCCAGCAGGGAAGACACGTAAACAGTTTCGCGCAGACAGGCTTGAACAAGATCTTTGTTTTGATCTTCGAAAGCCTGCAGGATCGATTCGCGGGAAAACAGATACAAACCTGTTTCACCCGCCGTGTTGATCACTGCCGCAGGTTTTAAAATCACATTGGTGGGGAACTCTTGAAGCAGCGCCTGTTCAATACGAGCGGTGTCTTGCAAAGAATCTGGCGACGTCAGGTCGTATTTGGCCAAGAACGCCTTAAGCCCCCAAGTTTTAGGATGGTAAAGATGAAGCTTCGGCCCCAAGGTCTTTTCAAGCTCTTGATACAGGTAAAGCTTATCGGCGTAAAGGCGGGTTCTGGTGGAAGCTTCCACCAGATTGTTTTCATAAAGGGCTTTCAGCCACCTGTTGCGAACCGGACGGCAGTGGATGTGCTTCATACCGGCACCTCGTTGCTTTCTTGCCGGGTCAGTTCGCGATAGGTGGCGTTGGTGTTAAGCAGACTTTCATGGGAAGCCAAAGCAGGCACTTGGTGTTTTGCAAAGAACAACACCTGATCCGCAATTTCAAATTCTGAAACCCGGTGGGTCGAGAATAGAACCAATTCTTTTTTGTCAGCGAGTTCGCGCAAGGAACTGATCACGTGAGCCGCGGAAACCGGATCAAGCCCGGAGGTGGGTTCATCAAAGACGAAGACCGAGGCGGTCTCTGCACGCAGGAAGCCTCTGGCAAGGCTCAGTCGTTTGCTCTGACCACCGGACAGTTGAAGTCCCGATTCACCGATCAAAGTATCAAGGCCTTGAGGCAAGGCCTTCACAAATTCAGTGGCGTTCACTTTCTCAAGGGCCAGCCACAGGTCTTCATCCGTCGGCAGGCTTGGCAAAGCCAGCAGCAGATTGTCGCGTACAGTGCCGGATACAAAGAACGGATCCTGGGAAATCAGACAAACGTGGCGGCGCAAGTCACGTAAAGCAAGATCATTGATGGCAACACTGGTCAGGGTGATGACGCCTTCGCTGGGATCATGCAGACGGTTTAGTAATTTGATGAACGAACTTTTCCCAACGCCAGAAGGACCGACAATCGCCACCAGCTGGCGGCGCTGCAGATTCAGATTCAGGCCGGTAAACAGGGGGGCAGATTCGCCATAGGCAAAAGCCACGTTGTTAAATTTCATAACGGAATCAGTGCTTGCCAATGATGGCAAAGACAAGGTGCCGTCTTTCTCGGGGAAGGCGGATTGTTCCTGACTTAGCTCTTGGATGCGTTCCAGGCTGGCCGAAGCTTTGCCATAGCGGGAAATGAAGTTGGCAATTTCACCCACCGGGCGGTTCAAAGCTTCAAGATAGCTGACGAAGGCAAACAGACTTCCCAGGGTCAGCTGTCCCTGCAGAATGGCGTATCCACCCAGCAACAGAACCAACGCACGGATGATGTGGCGGGAACCTGAGAAAACTGAATTCAGTAATGCGGTGAAGAACCGGCTTTGCAGGAAGGTTTGATTGATCTGCTGTTGGCGGTCCTGCAGTCGTTGCAGGGCTTCGCCTTCACCTTGCAGGGACTTTAACAGCGACAGCGACGACAGAGCTTGCAGAGATTCATGTTCAAAAAGATTTGTCCGGGAACGATGTTCTTTTTCGTGCTGTTTGATTTTTTTGGAAAGGAAGGTGATCGAAGCATAGAACGCCGGGATCAACAGCAGCATCAAAAAAGCAAACCGCGTGTTGATGATGAACATTGACACGACGGCGAACAAAAGACTGGGGATGGATCTGAAAGCTACAACCAGGCTGGTGGAAACAAACAGCTCCAGATTCTGAGTGTCCCCGGAAACACGACCCAGGATATCGACTTTGATTTTTCTTTCCAGATAAGCAAACTGGCGGGACAGCAAATCACCCAGCAGCTGCAGGCGCATGTTGTTGACCAGGCGAACGATGCTGCGATTGGTGAAGCGTTCATCCAGAAATTCAAACGTCGTCATCAGCAGGCCGATGGTCAAACTGCCGACACACGCAAAAATCAAAATCGTCAGATGACTTAGTTCAACACCCAGGATTGTAGAGACATCATCAACACGTGCTCCCGGAGTCAGCGCCATATCCAGAGCCACGCGAACCGGCAGTGGAAAGGCCACAAGCAGCAGTGACTGCACAAAAAGAATCACGCAACAAAGAGCGAGCAGCTCCTTTTGCTTCAGAAGTTCCTTTTGTAAAAAACGATATTGCGACCACATAAGAAAGCGCAATATACTCGCCAATGAAACACGTGCCCAGCAATGGGTTTTCCATGGGAAATTTTTCAGGGAATTCAATATGATTGAAATCGTTCTTATCCGTCACGGCGCCACAGAGTGGAACGACCTGAATCGTTATCAGGGGCGCACGGATATTCCTCTGACGGAAGCTGCGAAGAATGATCTTGGCAGGTGGAATTTGACGGAACGTTGGATTCACTATGATCTTTTCTCAAGCCCTCTGCAACGAGCGCGGGAAACCGCCGGTATTTTGTTTCCGGAACGGCCTGTTCATGTTGATTCTCGTCTGATCGAGACGGATTTTGGCCGCTGGGAAGGTGAGTTTGTAGAAAGTATCCGTCAGGGACAGGATTTTTCACCGCCGTCCTATGGTTGGCAGGGGTGGGACTCGGGGCCGCCGGGGGGAGAAACTTACCAGCAGGTGGCCGATCGTTTGGAATCCTGGCTGGACGAGCTTGAGCTGCGGCACAAAGATTCCGTGGTCGTCACCCATAAGGGAGTTATTTTGGTAGCCTTGGCAATGGCTCACCGCTGGGACTTGAATTCCAAGCGTCCCTTTAAAATCCAAAAAGACTGCGCCCAAGTGCTGATGTATTCAAGCCGTGAGGGGTTGCAGATTCGTGAACTGAATCTGCCTCTAACCACTTAATTACAAACTGGCTTCGCGTCCCGCACTTTGGCGGATTTCTTTTTCATAGTAAATCTCAAAGCTCTGCTCTTGCGGAGGTGTGGTGAAGCCTCCTTGGATCCCTTTGGACAGGCGAGGCATCAGAACGTCATCGCGGAATTCTTCCCAGCTTTCCTGTGAATCATGGATCGCGATGACGGTCCATCCACCGTCAGACTCTCCGGCGGCATGATACAGCTGACCTTTGGGCAATGTGCTTCGGTCCGGATGCACAGCCGCCAAGGTGGCGTCGTATTGTTGTTTTGTGCCGTTCGGGAAAAAATGAACAATTCCAAATGCCATGGGAAACTCCTCTGAATGATTTAGAGGAAGTGTAGGGCACGGTTTTATTGTTGGGGAAATGGGAACAATTGAAGTGGTAACTTACACGGGATGTGTGTGCTGAGAGTCAGCAAAAAGGCCCGAAGGAATCGGGCCTTTTTATTTTTGAAAACTAGGACTTAGGAACTTTGGATTCGTCCACAGTGATTTCGATTTCCACGCGGCGGTTTTTAGCACGCGCTTCTTTCGTTTTCGCTGGGTCAACTGGGTTCAATGCACCCATACCAACAGAAGTCACTGTTTGTGCAGGGACACCAGAAGCGATCAATTGAGCGCTGACGGCTTTTGCACGCTGTTCAGACAATGGGTTGTTCACCATCTGAGTACCAGTGTCGTCAGTGTAACCTTTAACAGTCAGCACGTTCTCTGGATATTTCTTCATGATGGCAGCCAACTGGTTGATGTTGGTTTGCGCCGCTGGTTTCAAATCAGCTTTACCAGTGTCAAACAGGATGTCGCTTTTCAGCTTCGTGATCAGACCCTGTTCAGTTCTTTTGGTTTCAGCGATTTTCGCCAGTTCTTTTTGTTGTTTATCCAAACGGTGACCAACGGTACCACCGATACCAGCACCCAACGCTGCGCCAATCAAAGCGCCTTCGTTGCGTTTACCAGTTTGGTGACCAATCACCGCACCTGCAACAGCACCAATCGCCGCACCGATACCAGCACCTTTAGCTGTGTTTGGGTTTTCTTGTGTGGTCGCGCAGCCAGAAAGCATCATTGCTACTGCTGTGCCGATCAAAAGCATCTTTTTCATTTGGGGAACTCCTTGAAAGTTGAGCCTCCAATTATGACTGAACTTTGTTAGTTCGCAATCCTTGAAGCAGCTTGTCCTAAAACATTCCCTCCCTTATGCTAGTGTTTTGACCCAAGGAAAGGGGAGAAGAATGAAGCAGTACGTTTTGGCAGGCCTTATGGCTGTCTGTATGGTGTCCGGTGCCCAAGCTTTGGCCGACAATCGCTATATCGTCGTGAGCGGTTTTGCGGAGCGAGGACTGGACCCGAATTTGGTCAACCTCAATATCGAAGTCTGGAGCAAAGCCTCTACGGCGAAGCAAGCTCAAGGGTTGGCGGCTAACCAATTCAAACAGGTAAGAAAAACTCTGGAAGACTTCAAGATCAAAAAAGAAGACATCCAGACCGACAACTATTCTTTGAATCCGGAATATGAATACGATCAAAAACTTCGTCAGAATAAAATGGTCGGATTCCGTGTGTCCCAGTCTTTGACGGTGACTTTGCGTAAGGTTGAAGACGCCGGGAACTTCCTGGACGCCCTGGTGGCCGAGAAAAAGACCATGGATGCAGGTGTCAACGTGTCGTCACTTTCCTGGGATTCTGACAAGCGCGATCAGACAGAAACTGCGACCTTGGGTGAAGCCGTTCGTGCGACCCGCACCAAGGCTGATGAAATTGCCAAGGCGGCCGGTGTGAAGATCAAAGGTGTTTCCAAGATCAGCCACGGTGTTTCTGGCGGCTTGCCTCCACAACCGGTGTTCAGAAACTTTGGCGGCGCCAAAATGATGGCGGAAGCGGCTTCCACTGATGTGGCCGCGGGTCAGATCAAAGTTCGTGTCGAAGTGACTGCGGAATACGAGATCAACTAGTAAGAAAAGAATTGAATGCACTCGTTGCTATAGCGGGTGCCTTCAATTTTGACGTCCTTCATGTACGCCTTTTTGGCGGCATCTTTGTTCAGGTCAGCCCACGCTACGGGTGGATTCGTCGCCTGAGTGCTTTGCGGATAATAAAAATGAGTCACGGATTTTGGCAGCGGATTTTTCTGCGGGTGGGATAGCGCCTGATCGGCGGCTTTTTTGGAAAGCTCCCAGAACTTCTGCCATTGCGGGTGTTCACTTGGGCACAGGAAAAGTTTTGAATAAGTCGATTTTTTAGAAACTGCCGGATTGAACTGGGCTTTCTTGAAGATCACCCCGTGCAGACCCTTGCCAAACTGTTTGGCGTAACGGGGCTGGGCTTCTGCCAGCGCCACGCGGTTTTGCACACCCCAGGCAAGGCTGGCAAACAGGGAGTCTTCGTATTTGGCGCACTTTTCCAGATTGGTCGAAATGCCTTCCGCAAACACCAGACGCGCCAGCACTTCAAAGTCCGTGAGCTTTTCACGCTGGACGATCTGTTCGTTGCTTTCATCATTTTTACGCGTCAGACAGGCAGGGGTGGACTCAATTTTGGACAGGGTGATTTTATCCGGGGTCGAAGACGGCCCCTGGCAGCTGGTCGGACAAGGGGCTTCGGCATAAGCCAGCCCCGAGGTCAGCAGCAGTGCGGATAAAACCACCGCTTTCATTATTGAACCGGGAACAGGTAAGTGGTGGTCATGGCGTTTTTCTCGGTGATGGAGTGGATCTCGTAGATCTCAATCACGGCGCCAGTTTGTTTTAAGTTTTGTTTTACCATGAAGTCATTCACGCGTGGGTAAACTTTCAAAGGCCCGATGCCCGGGGACCCGGTGAATACCGCCATCACGTACTTGCGCTCGGGGATTTCGCCCACTTGCAGGCCTTCCACAAGTTGTGGTGGTTCGCCAGTGATGATGCAGCCCACTTTAGAGCGCAGGCGAGCTTCTTCCACGACTTGTGGATCGTCCAGGTATTCACCGAAGGTGCGGCCGCAGGTCATATTCTGGGAGGTCATGTACTTTTCAATACGCTCAAGCTGTTTGTTCACTTTGTGGTAAGGACCCACGTGTTCAACGTAAACGATCTTGAAAGGACCCTGAACAGATTCGGAAATATCAACGCCTTTGAAGGCGCCCAGATAATTCGCCAGGAAAAGGCCGAAAGAAATCATCGTTACTGCAACAAATACCAAAATATACTTCATCGTCTTAAACCCACTTGATAGAGCAGCCCATAGAGGCTGTTTGTTCTTCAGATACTTTATCGTTTTTCAAAAGTGTTTGAACGGCGTCAAACAACTCGCGTTTGGTCACTTTCGCAGCGTCTTTCCAGGAATCATCCAGGCGTCCGCGGTAAGAAAGCTTCAGGTCCTTGTCGTACACAAAATAATCCGGTGTGCACACCGCTCCGAAAGCGTGAGCCGCAGCCTGGGATTTGTCGTGCAGGTAAACGAACGGATAGCCTTTTTCTTGAGCGCGTTTTTGCAGATTCTCGAAGGAGTCTTCGCGGTTGTGGCTTTCTTCGTCGTTGGCACAAATGGCAATCACATTCACATTTTGTTTTTTCAAATCATGACCCAGATGGATCAAGCGGTCTTCAATCGCCTGCACATACGGACAGTGATTGCAGATGAACATCACCACCAAAGGCTGACCATTGCTGAAATCTTTCAGCGAATAAGTTTTGCCATCCACTGCGGGCAGAGTGAAGTCAGGGCATTTGTTTCCAAGATCCGGAAAAGGGGTGAAAGTCAGTGCCATCGTGCAAATTCCTTACAGTGTGGACCAGTTGATTTTTTTATCACCAATCAACAGACTGCCGTCTGCTTCCATGCCTGTGTACTTTTCTTTCAGCAAAGGATGCTGGTTCAAAGCTGTCAGCAAAGAAAGTTGATCTGTAGGGCTTAAAGATTCTTCTGCGTGTGAAACAGCATCCGTCAGTTCAAACATCAGACGATCCAGGAACGCCATATAGTCCTGACCCAATAGCGGTGCGCCCGCAGGCAAAGATTCAATCAGGCTGGTCGCCGTGTCGACGTCTTCCGGAGAATCGGTGACATTCAAACCCAAACCGATCACCAGACGAACCTCATCACCTTGCGCGACATTTTCTAACAGAATGCCGGCGATTTTTTTGTCGCCGATATAAATGTCATTCGGAGCTTTCAGATTCCAAGCCAAAAACGGCCAGGTCGTCGAGCATGCACGATACACTGCAAGACCAATAAGGCAGGATGTGGTCGGCTGAGGTTTAATACCCAAAAGATAAGACCAGGAGCTTAGAAGAGAACTGCCCGGACGCGCATCAATCCACGTGTTCTTGCCACGACCACGACCCGCGGTCTGGTGGTCCGTCACATAAAGGCACAAAGATTCTTCCAACAGGCTTTCGGCAAAAGCCTCTTCCTTGGCGACGGCGTTGGTGCTGGTCATTTCTTTTTGATAAGCCACGTACAGGTGATTGCCTTCGGCCCACTGGGAAGTGACGTGTCCAATGCGAATGTCAGAAGCTGGATTGTCCTTCGCCATTAGTCCTCCCACTGGAAGACAAGGCTGACGTCCGCACACGGAGCCGAGTGAGTCAACGCACCGACAGAGATATAGTTCACGCCCAGCGCGGCCACGGAAGCCACGCGCTCCAGATTCATATTGCCGCTGGCTTCGGTTTCAACTTCGGCGGGGATTACTTCCAGAGCTTTTTTCAAAGTGTCGTTGTCCATGTTGTCCAGAAGGATTCGGTGCGCCTTCATGGACACTGCTTCCTTAACGTCTTCCACGTTGCCCGCTTCCACTTCAATTGGAAGATTGCTGTGTTCACGCACGCGATTGATCGCGTTGGTGATCCCGCCCATGACAGAGATGTGATTGTCCTTGATCAGGATGGCATCGCTCAGATTCATGCGGTGATTGACGCCACCACCGTGAACCACGGCGCGCTTTTCCAGATCACGGAAGGCCGGAGTCGTTTTGCGGGTGTCGAGAATTTTGGTTTTGGAGCCTTCGATTTTTTTCACGAAACGGCGAGTGTGAGTTGCAATCCCGGACAGGTGACCCAGGAAGTTCAAAGCCACGCGCTCGGCTTTCAGGATTTGCACCAGATCGCCTTCGATCGTGCAGATGATTTGATTCTTAAGAATTTCATCGCCTTCTTCAAAGTGCCACTTGATACGGCAGGTGGGTTCCAAAGCCTGCATGGACTGTTCAAAAGCCATGGCGCCGGAAAGAACAATGTCTTCCTTTGCTTTCAGACGGGCACGTCCGATACGGGGTTTCAGGGCCAGGGATTCAGTGGTGACATCGCCATGAGGCATGTCTTCTTTGATGGCAGCGCGGATCAGCTCCAGCAACGTCATAATTAAGACCTCTTACTTGCAAAGAGGTCGACGCTGTAAGGACGGCCTCTTAAATGGACTTTTCAGTTTCGCGGAGGATTTTTTTGATTTCTTCGCGCACGATACGCTCAGCAATCTCCGGAAGGACCTTCCAGCAGATGGATTCGATCACTTCGCGAGCTTCCTCACGGATAATCTTTTCCATCATATTGGGGTCTAAGTCCATCTTGGATTGAGTATTGGGCTTAGCATTAGAAGCGGGCTGTGGGGCCGCGCCAGTAGTGGTGACTTTTGTTGCACCCTTTTTGAGGGTTTCCATCATTTGATCTTTGACGGATTTTTCCACGTTGGAAATGAAGGAGTCCGCAGCAGCCGATGGCGCTTTGGTTTTAGTCACTTCCGGAGCGGATTTCACAAAACTGATTTCTTCAAAGTCGCCATCCATCTCGATGTGGCCGGAAAGCTCGTCATCCTGAGGGATCACAAATTTGGAGGCAAAGTCGTTGCTGTCAGTTTCAGGGATCTGGATTTTGAATTTGGTCAGATCCTGATGAGCCCAGCCGCCCTCGTCGTGCTCGTCTTCCGCTTTGGGATTGGTCAGCGGAACTGCCGAAAATTCCTCGCCGGAAACCTCCAGCAGGTTGGCTTCTTCACTGTCGATTTCCGGGATGTTCAGGAAATCGCTTTTTTCCTCTGGAATAGCGTAAACGTTCTGCTCTGTTGCAGGGGCGTTTTCTGCTGGAGTTTCTTCAAACTCCGGCATTTCCGGGAAAGTCAGGAAGTTGGAAACTGGATTGGATTTCGTTTTTTGTACCAGATCAGACACCAGAGAGCGCAGATGATCGGCATCGAAAGGTTTTTCCAGGCGACGGTCCGCACGGCATTCGGTGGCTTTGGCTTCGTCGATTTCCATGAAACCGCTCCACATCAGCACCACTGGTACATTGACGGTTTCAGCGTCGTTTTTCAGGTCCGCGCAAACTTCGTAACCTGAACGTTTGGTTAACAACACATCGGCGAATACGATATCCGGCTTGAAGGTCTTTGTAA
Source organism: Bdellovibrio bacteriovorus str. Tiberius (assembly GCF_000317895.1). Lineage (NCBI taxonomy): Bacteria > Pseudomonadati > Bdellovibrionota > Bdellovibrionia > Bdellovibrionales > Pseudobdellovibrionaceae > Bdellovibrio > Bdellovibrio bacteriovorus. Next base: position 2,826,892 of record NC_019567.1, on the reverse strand, counting down.
CTTGCAATACGTCAAGACCCACGGGGACTGATTTAACTTCAACCCCGAAGTCAGACAATGCCAGTTGCATTACTTTTTTGATTGTGGAACTCTCATCTGCAAGCAAGACGCGTAAAGCCATAATCAAAGTTAAATTGGATTTCCGCCGCCAGTCAATGAGTTTAAGGGATTTGCCGTGAATAGGATCGATCGTTATACAGCTTGGCTCTTCGTGGGTTACTTCGTCGGTGGCCTTCTGGTGTTTTTGACTCTGTTCACTGCTGTTGACGCGATGTCCACAATGGTCAATTACAAGGACGTCGCTCCCTCAGCATTGGTGAATTATTACCTGTATTCGTTCCCAGGAATTATCTCGCAATTGTTGCCGGTGGCCTGTTTGCTGGGGGTGATCCTGACGCTGACCAGCCTGAATAAAGCCAATGAACTCGTTGCGTTATTTGCCAGCGGGATGAGCCTGATTCGTATCGCGGTTCCGATGCTGCTTTTGGTGGCGGTGATTTCGGCTTTGGGTTACATGGCGGCGGACCGGGTTCTGCCCCGCGCGACCAAACAAAAGAACTACATCCTGTACTATGACCTGAAAAAAGAGCCGCATCGTTTTTCCACGATCCGCACGGACCGAATCTGGTACCGCTCTAAAAACTCGATTTTCAATATCAAAACCCTGAATGCCAAAGGGGACGGGGCGCAAGGTTTGACCATGTACTTCTTCAGCGATGAATGGGACCTGGTGCAGATGATCACAGCGGCCGAGGTGAAAATCCAAGGCGCCCAATGGCTGCTGGAGCAGGGGACAGTGACGATCTTTAACAAGGACTCAAGCTTCCCGCTGACCAGTCCGTTTAAGACCAAAAGCATCGTGATGGCCGAGGATTCCAAGGACCTGCAAAGTGCCGGTCAGACCGCCGATATGATGTCGCAAAAAGAGCTTGAGCACTTTATCGACAAGAATAAGGCGGCGGGCCTGGATACAGTGGCTTACGAGGTGGATTATCATTCCAAAATCAGCTTTGCCTTTGCCGGCATGGTCATGTGCCTGTTGGGTATTCCTTTCAGTGTGGGTCGGGCCCGGTCCGGGGGCACCATGCTGAATGTCGGGATCTGTCTGGCCCTGGTTTTCGCCTATTACGTGTTCTATTCGTCCGGGATTACTTTAGGGCAGCACGGGACCCTGCCTCCGGTCGCGGCGGCTTGGGCTCCCAACATAGTTATGTTGGGAGTGGCCTTCGTTCTTCTCAAAAAGCTGAAACGCTGATATAATGGGGGCCTCCCGGAGGCCCTTATGATCATGAAAATCCTCACATTCCCAGACCCGAAGTTGCGTGAAGTTTCGCAACCGGTTGAATCCTTTGGACCTGAAATCGCCAAATTGGCTGAAGACATGGTTGAGACTATGTACCACGCCAACGGGATCGGTCTGGCAGCTCCGCAAGTGGGCGAGCTGGTTCGCATGGTGGTGATCGACACTCGTCCCAAAGACGAAAAAGGCCGCCGTTATAAATACGAAGAAATGACGGAACTTGAGGCCGCTGTGAAACAGCCGTTGATTCTGATCAACCCGGAAATCGTCAAAGGCGAAGGCAAAACAACTTTCGATGAAGGCTGTTTGTCCATTCCTGGTTATTATGAAACCGTTCAGCGCTTTAATTACATCGAAATGAAAGCGTTCGACGTGAATGGCAAAGAGTACATCGTGAAAACCGACGGTTTGCTTGCAATCTGCATGCAGCACGAGATGGATCACCTTGAAGGCACTTTGTTCATCGATCACCTGAGCTTCATCAAGGGCAACAAAATCAAAAATCAAATCAAGAAATTTGGTTACCCGGTAAAAAAAGAAAAAGAAGGCGAAGAGACAACTGCTGACGAAGAAAAGTGTGAAGTGTGAGCAAGGTCCGCGTCTGTTTTCTAGGAACCCCTGAATTTGCCGTGACCTCTTTGAAAGCTCTGTTGTCTGATGAGCACTTTGAGGTCGTGGGTGTTGTCACCCAGCCTGACCGTCCTGCCGGTCGTAAACTCCAACTGACTCCAAGTCCCGTAAAAGCTCTGGCTCAAGCCCACAATCTGAAGGTTCTGGCGCCCGAGTCTTTGAAAGCCAATCCCCTGATGCTTCAGGAAATCAAAACCTGGGGTGCCGAGGTGGCGGTTGTCGTGGCCTTTGGTCAAATCCTGACGCAGGAATTTTTGGATTCATTCCGCTTTGGTTGCGTGAATGTGCATGGATCTGTTTTGCCACGCTGGCGTGGGGCGGCTCCGATCCAAAGAGCCATCGAAGCCGGTGACGTCGAAAGCGGCGTGACCCTGCAGAAGATGGTTAAAAAACTGGATGCCGGTGACATCATCGGCATTCGTCGTGTGAAAATCACTCCGGACATGAACGCATTGCAGTTGCACGATGTGCTGGCCCAGTTGGGTGCGGAACTTCTGCAAGTGGAACTGATGGACTATGTTCGTGGCAATCTTGCGCCAACACCTCAGGATGAATCCAAGGTGACGCTGGCGAAAAAAATCGAAAAGATGGAATCCCAGATCGACTGGAGCACTTCTGCCAAAGCGATCGACGGAAAGATCCGCGGCTTTGTCTATGGCCCGGGCACCTATACTTTGTTGCAGGGGAAAAAACTGAAATTGCACAAAGCCACCATCACTCGTGATGGCGGTTCTATTGGCAGTGCCAAGCCCGGCACGATCACGGCCGTTCACGAAGATCATATTTCTGTTGCGACCGGTGACGGTGTTTTGCAATTGTTTGAAGTTCAGCCTGAAAGCCGTAACCGCATGGCGATTGCTGATTTCCTGAAAGGTCATGCCTTGAAAGCGGGGGATCAGCTTGGCGTCTAAGATGGTGGCTCCTTCCATTTTGTCGGCGGATTTTGCCAATCTTGAAAAAGAGATCAAGGCCGTGGCTGCGGCAGGAGCCGATTGGATTCACGTGGATGTGATGGATGGGCGCTTTGTGCCGAATATCACCATTGGAATCCCGGTGGTGAAGGCGCTGAAAAAAGTGTCGCCACTTCCTTTGGATGTGCATCTGATGATCGAAGAACCCGAGCGCTATGTGGAAGAATTCGTGAAAGCGGGCAGTGACTATCTGACCATTCACGTGGAATCCACCAAAGACGCCGCAGGGACTTTGAAACGCATTCGTGAATTGGGCGCAAAACCCGGAATCACTCTGCGTCCGCGCACGGCGGTGGAAGAGGTTCTGCCTTTATTGCCATTGTGTGAGCTGGTGCTGGTGATGACCGTAGAGCCTGGCTTTGGTGGTCAGTCCTTCATGAATGATCAGGTCGCGAAAATCACTCGTCTGCGTCAGGAAATTTCATCCAAGAACTTGTCCTGCCTGATTGAGGTTGATGGCGGCATCAATGCTGAAACCGCGAGGATCTGCCACGAGGCGGATGTATTCGTTGCCGGCAGTTATGTCTTTGGCAAAGAATACGGTTCGGCGATCGCCAGTCTTAAAGGGTCGTAAAACGCACGGCCCTCTTCCAAATAAACAGCTCCCAGTTCTTGTTCCTGCGCCAGCATCACGCTGTGCACGCGGCGGCTGACAAGCGGGGTGAGCATTTCCAGTGCCTTTTCAAGGGCGACAAATTTGAAATCTTTAATTTCATACATGGGCAGGCGGATGTTTTGCGCCTGATGTTCTGTGAGATCTTTGGCAGAAAAAAGCAGTTGCATGTATTCGCCTTTGACGTCGCGGTTGCTGACATAGTCGATGGCCAGCAGCGAGCCGGCTTGAGTGTTTAATCCGAGCTCTTCCTTTAATTCGCGTTGCAGGGCTTCGCTGGGGGATTCTTCGGCTTCGACGGTTCCGCCGGGAAGGATCCAGGCCGGGTTGTAGGTGGGTTGAACGATCAAAAGATCCCCTTTATAGAACAGCAGTGCGCCCACTCCGATGCGTTTTTTTGGCAATGAGGCGTAGTATTCGCGGTCATCTTTGTAACTTCGTAACATAAGCGCTCCAAGGTCGTGTGTGTCTGGACTGGGCTTTCGGTAGGGTGGGGTTTCGGTCGTTGACCCTGCGAAAGAGTCTCTTCAAAATTCTAAAGGATGCCTAAATTTTTTGGGTTACAAAAGGAGAAGACTTTATGAAAAAGCTCTTGGTCATGTTGGCTGTTGTTATGGGTTTCGGGAGCGTATCTCACGCAGATATTCTGCTAGAGCCGTATCTTGGCTATGAAATGGGTAAAACCACAGATCCAGATGGGAAAATCGACGGAACTCAGTTGGGTGTGCGTTTGGCGTACAGATCCCCGGTGATGTTCTGGGCGGGTCTTGATGGCACATTAGGTTTGAGCGGCACTTTCAAGCCAGACACTGGCAGCGATGAGACTGCAAAAAGAACAACAGTCTACGGTGTGGTTGGTCTTGATTTCCCGATCCTTGTTCGCGCATGGCTGGGTTATGGCTTCATGAACGACGTCGATCTTGAGGACAGCGGCAAGATGAAAGGTAAAGCGACTAAATTGGGCGTAGGCTTCACGGGTCTGCCATTCCTTTCTTTGAACGTGGAATATCTGAAAGAAACATTCGACGAAGTTGACGGCGTTGATATCGACGCTAAAAACGAATCCGTCGTTGTTTCCGTATCCCTGCCTCTGGAATTCTAAAAACCAAACAAATTCCAATCCAAAAGCCACTCCAACGGAGTGGCTTTTTTCGTTTAAAAGGTGCCTGGTTGTTTTTTCTGGCGTCGCCGCGTCAAGTCGCGTAATGCGACGTAGCCAGAAAAAACAACCAGGCACCTTTCTTTGCCAGTTTTGCGGGGATTTTGCTAGGATGCGGGCTTCTTAAGAGAGGCTCAGAATATGCAAATTACTGGTGAGAATATCACGCTTGAAAACCTATACCAAATTGCCCACAACCCTTCCATCAAAGCGGAGCTGTCTGCTTCCGGAAGAGCCAATATGCAAAAGTCCCGCGATTATATCGAGGGTCGTATCGCCAGCGGTGAAGTGATGTACGGTGTGAACACCGGCTTTGGTGCATTTTCTTCCGTTCGTATCTCTGATGCTGAAATTGAACAGCTGCAAAGAAATCTGATCCGTTCCCACTCGATGGGTATTGGGGCTCCATTCACTAAAACGGAAACGCGTGCGATGATGGTTCTGCGTGCGAATGCTTTGGCTAAAGGCCACAGCGGTATTCGTCCGTTGGTTGTTGAAAAAATTCTTGAGTTCCTGAACAACGACATCATCCCGGTGGTTCCTTCTCAAGGGTCCGTGGGCGCGTCGGGTGACTTGGCTCCGCTTTCTCACCTGGCATTGACCATCATCGGTGAAGGTGAAGCGTGGGGAGCTGACGGCAAGATCGTGCACGTCACTGAATTGTTGAAAGCTAAAGGCATCACTCCGCTGGAGCTGAAAGCCAAAGAAGGTCTTTCCATGATCAATGGTTGTCAGGTGATGACATCCATCGGTCTTTTGTCTTTGTGGGAAAATCGCCGCTTGTTGTGGCTGGCAGATCTGGCTGGCGCGATGTCCTTGGAAGGCTTGCGTGGTTCCAGAAAACCGTTTGATCCGTTGATTCAAGCCAGCCGCCCTCACGCAGGTGAAGGCAAGACCGGCCGCAATTTGATTCGTTTGATGGGCGAAACCAGCCCGATCGCTGAAAGCCATGCGGTGAACGATCCGCGCGTTCAGGATGCGTACTCTTTGCGTTGTATGCCGGCTGTTCACGGCGCAGCCAAAGATGCTCTAAGATACGCGGTGAAAGTTTTGGAAACTGAAGCGAACTCCTCCACGGACAACCCGCTGGTATTTGCGGATGCGAACAAAGTTCTTTCCTGCGGTAACTTCCACGGTATGCCCGTGGCGCACGCGATGGATTTTGCGGGGATTGCGCTATCTTCCCAAGCAAGCATCAGCGAATGCCGTATTTCCAAAATGATCTCTACACAAATGAGTGAGCTTCCGCCATTCCTGACTCCAAACGGAGGCTTGAATTCCGGTCACATGATCGTGCAGGTGGCGGCAGCCTCTTTGGTGAGTGAAAATAAAGTTCTGGCACATCCGGCCAGCGTGGACTCCATTCCGACGTCTGCAGAAAAAGAAGACCACGTTTCCATGGGTACTATTGCGGCCCGTAAGTTCGCGCAGATTCTTCGTAACGCGGAAAACGTGGTGGCGATGGAATTGCTGTCTGCAACTCAGGCTTTGGATTTGTTGGCTCCGTTGAAGCCCTCAGCAGCCGTTAAGGCCGCTCACGATCACATTCGCAAGACTGTGCCGTTTGCAAAAGAAGACCGCATTTTCTCTAAAGACGTCGAGGCGATCAAAGCCATGATGGTGTCTGGCGAGTTGATGGCCGTTGTTGAGCAAGCTGTCGGCGAATTGGAATGGTAATTAAATTTAATTTCTAGCGCACTGCTTATGCAAAAGTAAGCAGGTACCTTTTGGAGGATTTATGTCTCGTGTTGTTAAAGCCCCTACTGGGAACAAGATGGTTTGTAAGGGGTGGTTGCAGGAAGCGGCTTACCGCATGATTCAGAACAATCTGGATCCGGTGATTGCCGAGCACCCGGAAGAACTGGTTGTTTACGGTGGTATCGGTAAAGCGGCTCGCAACTGGGAATCTTTCGACAAGATCCTGGAAGCTTTGAAAGAGCTTGAAAATGACGAGACTCTTTTGGTGCAGTCTGGTAAGCCCATCGGCATTTTGAAAACTCACGAAGATGCGCCTCGCGTTCTTTTGGCGAACTCCAACCTTGTGCCTAAATGGGCGACTTGGGAGCACTTCAACGAACTCGATAAAAAAGGTCTGATGATGTACGGTCAGATGACGGCGGGTTCCTGGATCTACATCGGAACTCAAGGGATCATCCAGGGGACTTATGAGTCCTTCGTGGAAGCCGGTCGTCAGCACTTTGGCGGCAACCTGACCGGTCGTGTGATTCTGACTGCGGGCTTGGGCGGCATGGGTGGCGCACAACCACTTGCCGGTGTGTTTGCTGGTGCCTGCGTTCTGGCGGTAGAGATCGATCCGACTCGCATCCAGAAGCGTCTTGAAACCAAATACATTGATGAAGTGGCAACAGATCTTGACGATGCTTTGGCGCGTATCAAAAAGTACACGGCAGCCGGTGAAGCGAAATCCGTGGCTTTGCAGGGCAATATGGCCACGGTGATTCACCAGTTGATCGAAAAAAACTTTACTCCGGATCTTTTGACAGATCAGACATCCGCACACGATCCATTGGTGGGCTACATCCCAGAAGGTTACACTGTCGAGACTGCAAAAACCTTCCGTGAAAAAGATCAAAAGGCTTATTTGAAAGCGGCTTATGATTCCATGGCAAAACACGTTCGCGGCATGCTGGCGATGAAAGATCGCGGCGCTGTGACGTTTGACTATGGTAACAACCTGCGCGCACGTGCTCAGGAAGCGGGCGTTGAAAATGCATTCGACTATCCAGGCTTCGTTCCGGCGTTCATCCGTCCTTTGTTCTGCAAAGGCTCGGGTCCATTCCGTTGGGTGGCTTTGTCGGGTGATCCAAATGATATCAAGGTCACTGACGATGCGATGAGAAAACTATTCCCGCACAAGAAAGACCTTCTGCGCTGGTTGGACATGGCTGAAGAGCGCATTGCCTTCCAGGGCTTGCCAGCACGTATCTGTTGGCTGGAGTACGGAGAGCGTGCGAAAGCGGGCTTGATGTTCAATCAACTGGTTGCTGAAGGTAAAGTGAAAGCGCCGATCGTTATCGGTCGAGATCACTTGGACTGCGGATCTGTGGCTTCTCCGAATCGTGAAACGGAAGCGATGAAGGACGGATCTGACGCTGTCAGTGACTGGGCTTTGTTGAACGCACTTGTGAACACCGCTTGCGGTGCCACTTGGGTCAGCTTGCACCACGGTGGTGGTGTGGGTATGGGTTACAGCCAGCACGCCGGTCAGGTCATCGTTGCTGACGGCACCGAAAAAGCCGCTCGTCGTCTGGAAAGAGTGTTAACTGCCGATCCAGCAATGGGTGTATTTAGACATTTGGACGCGGGCTATGAATTGGCTCACGACGTAGCAAAAGAACGCGGTGTCCGCAGTTTGTGGTTGTAGTCGGCACTGCCGACAGAGCTGCAGCACCGGCAGGTGCGAAAGCTGAAGTAGCTCTGTATGTGATCACATAAATGCATCATTCAAAGGCGTTGGAATTTCTCCAGCGCCTTTTTATTTCGGCCTCAAAAGCTTTGTGTGATTTCACAAAAAATAATTTTGTGAGTCCTCTCTGATTTCTTTCTCATATTCACATCGTCCTTAAATGAGACCCGAAAGCCTTGCCAACTTCTGCTAATCATCAGACCATTATTACATGATGCTCTTTAATTATTAGGAGGACTCCTATGAAATCGACAGCGAAAGCAGTGGCGATCTCTCGCCCTGTAAATATGAAAGCAGTGAAGCTGCTGATTAGTTTATTTGCTTTGTTACTTTTGTTTCTGTTTAACTTTGAAGCCAAGGCTCAAACTCCTGACGTTGTGCGCGTCGGGAATCTGAAGTTCGCTCACTATGGTGCCATCAGTTACATGAGCGAATACTGCACCAAGTACAACTTGAAAGTGACCGAGCGTGTGTTCGCAAAAGGCATTGATATCATGCCGGCGATCATCGCGGGTGAAATTGACGTGGCTGCCAGTGCCGCGGATGCGGCGATTGCCGGTCGTTCCGGTGGAGTGCCTATCTATGCCGTGGCTGGCTTTGCTGAAGGTGGCGCGCGCATCGTGATTCGTCCGGATGTAGGCATCAAATCAGTGAAAGACTTTAAAGGTAAAAAAGTCGGTGTGGCTCGTGGTGGGGCGCAGGAGTTGTTGTTGTTGGCAGAACTTGCCAAGCACAACCTGACCTGGTCCGACCAGCCGGGTAAAGACGTGCGTATCGTGTACATGGCCTTCGCCGATTTGAATCAGGCCTTGCAGGCAAAGAACATCGACGCCATGGCACAGAGCGAACCACAAGCTTCTCAAGCTATTAATAAGGGCTTCGGTGTGGAGCTGTTGAAACCTTATGACACTCCAATGGGTGAACCGATCCGTACTTTGGTGATGACGGAAAAGATGTACAACACCAAAAAGCCTGTCGCTGAAAGATTCATGAAGTGCTTCGTGGAAGCAACCAAAGCCTTCATTGAAAAACCTGAACTGGCTGAAAAATATGTGATCGAGAAAATGTTCAAAAACCAGATTTCATCCCAGGATTTCAAGGATGCGATCGGAAACTCTCCCTACACTTATGACCTGACTGTAGAACACATCCAGATCACCACGGACTTTATGGTGAAATACGGCGTGGGCCGCATGCAGAAGCCACCCAAAGCTTCTGACTGGGTGAAACTGGATCTGTTGGCTGATGCGAAGAAAGCATTGGGCGTGAAGTAGGTGAGTATGAATAAGGATCAAGGATTGATGTCGAAGCTCAAAGGTGTCTGGGTGCCGGCGATTGTGGTGATTGTGTGGGAAGTCGTGGTGCGAGCAGGTTGGGTGAATCCTCAGGTCCTTCCGGCGCCTTCGGCAGTGCTTGTAAAATGGTATCAGTACCTGATGCCACTTGAAGCTTACGATCCGGCGCAAGGTTCAAAGTTTGCCTGGTATTTTTCAGGCGAATTGATTCGCGATCTTTGGGAAAGCTTTTATCGTGTGTTCCTGGGCTTTGTGATCGGTGGGGGGCTGGCTTTGCCGCTGGGTCTTTTAATGGGCGCAAGCCAGCGTATTTATGATTATATGAATCCGCTGATTCAGGTTTTGCGTCCGATCCCGCCGATTGCTTACATTCCTTTGGCGATCTTGTGGTTCGGGTTGGGGAATCCTCCGGCCGTGTTCCTGATTGCTCTGGGGGCGTTCTTCCCGGTTTTGATGAATACCATTGTGGGTGTGCGTGCTGTGGACAGTATCTATATCCGTGCCGGTAAAAACCTGGGTGCGGGATCTTTCCTGATGTTCAGAAAAATCATCGTGCCGGCAGCGATGCCGTACATCCTGAGCGGTGTGCGCATCGGTATCGGGACTGGTTTCATCTGTATGATCGTGGCCGAAATGATCGCGGTGAACAACGGGCTGGGGTATCGCATTCTGGAGGCACGTGAGTACTTCTGGTCTGACAAGATCATCGCCGGAATGTTCTCTATCGGTCTGTTGGGGCTTGCGATCGACACTGTCGTCAGCCGTTTGAATAACTATCTGCTGCGCTGGCATCGAGGTCTTGAATAATGGCGAATCCAACTCAAATCGAAATCAAGCATGTTTCCAAAGTTTTCAAAGGATCCGAGCAGGATGTGATTGCCCTGAAGGATATTGATTTCAATATCCCGGAAGGTCAGTTCGTGTGTCTGTTGGGACCGTCGGGTTGTGGCAAGAGCACTCTTTTGAATGCTATTGCAGGGTTCTCGGCGCCTTCTGACGGGGATGTCTTCGTCGGGGGGCATAAGATCGTCGAGCCTGGACCTGATCGCGGTATGGTGTTTCAAGAGTATGCTCTATTCCCATGGATGACGGTCGAGGACAACATCACCTTCGGTCTGAAAATCAAAAACGCGCCACCAGATCAGATAGAACAAAAGCTGCAGCAGCTTTTGAAGACGCTGAAGCTTACGGACTTCCGTAAACGCTTCCCGAAAGATCTTTCCGGGGGGATGAGGCAGCGTGTGGCTATTGCCCGCGTATTGGCCCTGGATCCGCCGATCATGCTGATGGATGAACCGTTCGGGGCGCTGGATGCTTTAACCCGCAGAAGCCTGCAGGATGAATTGTTGAAGATCTGGAGCGAGCTGAAAAAAACCGTCGTGTTCGTCACTCACAGTATTGAAGAGGCCATTTACCTCGCTGATCGCATTATCGTGATGAGCTATCGTCCGGGCACAGTGAAAAAAGACGTGATTGTGCAAATCCCGCGTCCGCGCAATCCCGCAGACGTTGATTTTAATAATCTGAAACGTGAACTGTCACAGATGGTGATGGCAGAGCAAAATCGCTTTGAGATGGCCCAGATGGCGGGTTCGACCGGAGACTGATTATTCGTCCGTAGGGGAGCCGGTGGTCACACTGTTGTTTGTGGTCACGCGGCTTCGGCTCATTTGGTGCAGTTTGTGTCCGAAGTGATGCAGCAGCATCCCCAAGAATGAAAAACCAATTCCCAAAACTAGTGTCGTCGTCGTGGACACGAACGCCAGATTTAAGAACTCTTTGATCGAGGGGGCTTCGGTGTAGGACAGCTTCAAGCTGTTACGAATCAAGAGCGGCAGGATATACCCCAGGGTCATCAGCAAAGAGTTTTCCAGAATGTGGATGAATCTGCGCGCCAGCAGGCCATTCATAAGAAACAGCAGACACAGGAAGTTGACGGAATCGCCAATGATCTCCCAGTTCAGCGCTTGGTACACAAGGACCAGCGAGCCCGAAAAAAAGAGGGTGTAATAGACCCACAAGCTTCGGCTGTGCAAAAATGAACCGCTTTTTGTCATGCAATAGACCCTCTGGGTTTAATCTTAACAGAGGGTCTGTGGATTGAAATATTGTGACGGATTATTAATGCCGGTCAGGACCTAAGGCAGGTCCTGAGTCTTATTGGCAAAGGCACTCTTTGTAACGGCAGGACAGAATTTTACCGTGGTTGTTGTACTGGAATTCGAACACGACGTTGTCATGCTTTTCCAGATTCACGGTGGTCTTGTCTTTTAGTTCCAGGACAGACTTCACTTCGTGTTTGCTGACTTTACCCAAAGCAAGCAGGGACTCCAAAGTCTCATCGCCTTTCAGGGTCAGACGCTCTGGGTAACCTTCAGCATCCAATTTGAAGAAGCGGATTTCCACTTTGTCTTTCGCATTGGTGTTGTCAGCGGTGATCAGGTGCACGCGGCGCAATGATCCGTCCGGCAAAGTCAGGTGGTAGTTTTCAAGAGAGATTTCCTCCTTGGCAATACCGACGCTTTTTTGCAGGTATTCCATCAAAGCTTCCGGGGTGGCGATCGCTTGAGCCGCCACTTCCGGAGCACAGGTCTGCAAAGACGGCAAGAAGGTGTCTTTACCGGAATCGTGCTGAACTTGCGCATTGCCTTTTTCACCCAGGAAGCTGTCATCGCCTGCGGTGGTCGCCGGGGTTTCCGTCGTCGCTGCGGCCTGTTCACCTTCCGCCACTTGCAAAGCTTCCTGCTGCTTTTGATGGAAAAGGATATGCAGGAAGTAATAGTCCGTTGCCACGCCCAGTGCAAAAAGCACCAGGCCCCAAGTGATCCATGTGCTAAGTTTAGTCGATCTCATAGTTCCTTTTTATTCCTGAGTTAAATCTGGAGCCCAATGGTCCCATGATTGGCAGGTTCTTGCACGCTGCGAAGGCCCACGAGCCTCACCCCAGCGGTACTCACCACCGTCATGTGGATTGTTGGAAATCAGACCCTGGAACAAACGGCGTTTGAACTCTGCCAGATCCATTTTGCGGCCTGGAAGGTAATCCACCACGCACACGGAAGCCGAAGTCACTGCCTGAGCTGCCATACGGGAAGTTTCCTGAGCCGCAGACAAAGAAATCGCCGGGAAGATTTTGTCCAATTGAGCTTTTGTGGAAGAGCTCAACTGATTACCACCGTTGATTTGCAGGATTTCTTTGTAAGCGCGACGCAAAGACATGAAATCGTCAAAGATACGACGGTCACGGTTTGGCGTGGAGTACGTGTCATAAGTTGCATAGTCCATGCACTTGTTGTTGCGCTTCAAATAGTCCAGACCTTCATTGATGGAAGTCACACGGTCCGCGAAACCAGAACAAGTGGTTTTGATCAGACGAGCGACCAACTGGTCATCGGTTTCCTGGCGCAGAGCCAGACGGCTTTGCACGTGGCGAACCCATTTGTTCAAAGGAATCTTGAACTGTTCATCGCTGTAGCCTGGGGACTGCCATACTGGTTTATTCAACGCAGAAGCCGGTCTCCAGTAACGGAAGCCCGCGCCGCTGTTCACAGAGTAATCGCCCTCAAACACCCAGTCCGGATTTGGCCAGGACTGACGTTCTTGCAGGCCGAAACCAGAATTCGCGCCAACAACAGAGTTGTAAACCAGATACGGAACACCGATCGGCAGGATTTCTTTGATCGTCCAGGAGTGGTGGTTTTTTTTGCTGGTCGCCATCAAGCCGCCAGAGCGGATCGTGTTACGGTTGATTGCCACCGGATAAGTGTCGTTCGGAAGAGAACGCGTGGACATCACACCATAGATATACCAAAGGAAGTTGCGCACGCGCTGATTTTCGCTTTGGCCATCCCAACGGCTCATTTTGTTAGAGATGGTTTTACCAGCCGCCGTAGGATCCTGAGCCACGAAGGGCAGGCGGTTTTCATAGGCGAAGATAATACGCATGGAATAAACAGTGTCAGCACAGTCTACACGCAGGCCATAATATGGATTGGTTTGGCCGTTGCGCAAAGCCTTGCGAGAAAAGAAATCCGTGCGCCATTCAGCACGAACCCATTCCGCATAACGGTCTTCATAAGCTTGGGACCATTCGTTGACTTCATTCCAAACAGCCGCGTTGGCTGCGGTTCCCATCAACAACATTACAGAAACTAAGAGACTACGAAGCATTTTACCCCCTCGAGTGTTACACCGGGGCAGGGGTATATTGCTGGCAGGTAAGGATCAATGGAATTATTATAGTGCGTCGTGTGTCATCTCGAATTTTATACCGCGGCTCGCTAGTATGCCGCGTTATCTATGCGAACATTCATCCAACTCACCCTATTTGTGGTCATTTTCTCCCTTTTGGCTTGTCAGTCAAAAGAGGAGCCTGTCACTCGGGAAAGCCGTCTTTCCAAGGGCCATCATTTGATCGATCAGGGGCTCTGGAACGAGGCGATTGAATACCTCACCAAACTAGAACAGCAGGACCCCCACCTGCACGTGAGACTGGCGCTGGCGTCCGCCTATGCTGGTCGGGCCGGGGTGCGCATCGAAAAGATCTATTCTTTCATGGCGGTCCGTAATCTGAAGCCTCAGACCGTGTCGCTAAGTGCGGTTCGCTTGGACCAAAAGACTCAAGAGCTGATGCAGTCCCTGGGCCGCTATGCCGCTCAGTGGGAGAAAATCCCGGAAGTGAAGTATGAGGGCCGTGAAGACTTAACTCGCGCCTTGCAAGTGCTGGCCCAGCAACCGGAAGCCGGGGCCCGCCTTTATGCCGCGACTTTGCGGGTGGTGCTTTTAAAGTCCGTCGTCAATGAGGGTCTTCTGAACTGGCAGGTGGTGCGCAGTCAGAAGATTTGTTCGGATCTGGTGCAGCCTTACTTTGAATGGGCTTTGCAATTGCTGGATCATCTGATCGTGATCAGTGAGGATCTGACATCCGCGTTCCCCGGGAAAAAAGCTGAATTCATCCGCTACACCGAAGATCTGCAGCGGTTCAAAAAAGAAGCCGAGGCCATTCCCTGGCCCCAGGAAAAAATATGCTTCTAAGAACTCTTTCGGCGATCCTTCTGACATTCGCTTGCGTATTTACCCAAGCGGCCACGTATTCCCCAACCATTCGTGATGGAGGCAGCCGTTTCCTGGCACGCTCACTGGGCAGTGCCTGCTATTCGATGGACAGTTTGCGCCGGGGACTTCCGTGCAATCCGGCTTATGTCGCGAAGGAAAAATCCCCGCGCTTTGATACCGATCTGCTTTTGGGCAGCAACATGGAATACCTGCGCGAAGCCGAGGCTTTGTTAAACGGAACCAGCGATGAAGCGTCAGTGGCAAAAATGTTTTCCCGCCGTGAAGCAGTCGACGGAGAAGTCTCTGTCGAAGCTTCCTTTCAGCGTCCGACCTGGGGCATTTCCGTTGAGCCGTACCGACTGGTGTATGTCTCTCAGTTTGAAAACTCGTCGCTGCCTATGGTGGACATGATTGCTTCCGAAGAACAAAGCATCAAAGCGCAGCTTGCCAGTTTCACCTCGGGGAACTTCTATGCGGGCCTGCAGCTTCGTTACACGCATGTGAAGTACGTTGGAAACTATTTTTCGGTGGTTGAAGCCGTTGCCGGGGAACGGGACGAACTTTTTGAGATTCATAATCAGGACATCTTGTATATCGAGCCCGGGCTTTTATATGCCTGGGAAGACGCCCTGTGGGAGCCGCAGATTTCGGCGATGCTTTCCCAGTGGGGCGTCAGCGACAAAAAGTCCGAGCAGTATCCCATCCGTCCACAAGGTTTGCTGGGGGCTTCGGTAAAGCCCGCTGTTCCCCTGGGACTTTTGGAAGTCGGCGTGCAGTTCCAGGTTCACAATGAGACTGAAAACTTCCAGGACGCAGTTCGGGGGGCGGTGACTTATCAATTGGGGGTCTTGCAAGGGGTGCTGAGTGCTTCCCAGTACGATCAGGCGGCAGCATTTCTGGCGACATACAAAAATTTTTCCACCGGGCTGTCCTATTGGAGCGAACGCACGAATAAGGCCGTGTTTGTCCAGTTCGGGGTGAGCTTGTGAGATTTTTGATTTTCGTGCTTTTCATTGTGCTTTTAACGGGGAAATCCTTCGCTGGCGATCGCCGCGATGTGGACTATTCCGGACCATCCAATTGGAATGAATTCCGCGCCTTTGTTCACAAGCAGCAGCAGCAAGATGAACAGGCGGGGGTGGCCTATATGATTTCAGGCGCAGTGGCTGCTATCGGTGGGACGCTCGGCTATCAGCAGTCGGAAGAAATTTTCAGCCGTACTATTTTTGCCATCACCTCAAACGTCGGACTGGCGGCCATAGGTTTGGGCGCGACTTATTACTATACCGGCAATGAAATGGATTCGTTCTTTTACGCGATTGACGGATCTTCTTTGTCGTTGGCTGAAAAGAATGAGGTTTTACAGCGGTTTTTGCTGAAAGAACGTGAAGAAAAAGAAAAGCGCAAATGGATCCGGGTGGCCACCCATGCCTTGCTCGCAGCAGCTAACATATACAGTGCGACTCAGGAAGAAAACAGCGACGTGCGTTCGGTATTCTATTTCCTGGGCGGCGCCAACACTCTGTTGGCGGTAACATACAGTTTTTAATTTAAATTAGCGACGGTTTTTGCAGCAGTAGGGAAGGATGGGGTTGGAACCATCCACCGTGACGCCGAAGCTGAATGTTCCAGCCGCCCATGAGTTGCTTGCGGCCGTGCATAGAATGACGTGCGCGCTGGAGTTGTCGGCCAGCTGACCGATCCATAAGCTTGTGTCTGTTGCGATGAAGTCTGACTGGCACAGCCCCACGGCCTGTTGAAGGTCGCAAAGGTTCCCACCTGCATTCAAACACTGAGTCATCGAAGCCGCGAAGTTCGTTCCTGTGCTCGACAGCTTTTGTGCACAGAACGGATCGCCCTTGTTGATCAATGTCCATCCAGCTTCACATGGTGCCACTGTTTTCCAGGCAGCAAGGGCCGAGTCGTAAACCAAAGCCCCACCATCGAAATAGCCCGCTGTCACGTTCACGGCTTTGCCCTGGATTTTTGCAACTGTCGGATTTGGATAAGTTCCAGAGATGTCTCCACCAGCAGTTCCTGCCGGGGCCCGCGAGTCTGTAAAGCGCGCATCATTTCCGGCGGCCAGTGTGTTCGCGGTGGTGCCGACATTGGCGGTAATCATCGGGGCCGTGCTGCCGTTGGCAACCGTGATATAGGCATTGGCGCTGGTCACGCCGCTGATAAAGTTCACCGTCGTTCCGCCGGCGGCAGTCAGGCGACCTTGAGCATCTACGGTGAAAGAAGGAATCTGCGTGGCGCTGCCATAGCTTCCTGCCGTGACGCTGGTATTAGCCAATGAAAGAGTACCCGTGGAAGTGATCGTACCGCCAGTAAGCCCTGTGCCAGCAGCGACCGACGTCACTGTGCCAGCTCCCGTTGGGACTGTTGCCGGAACCCAGTCCGTACCATTGTAACGAAGCACCTGACCACTGGTGGGAGCTGTTGCAGATACGTTCACTCCGCGCAGGCGGGTGACTTGAGTTGCCGTCGAAGTTCCGATGACGTCACCAGCCAAAGGCACAGTGATGTCCAGGCAGTCCCAGGTGTCCGTCACAGAAGTGTAGTGCATGGTTTCGCTTGCAGTACAGGTTGGCAAAGCAGCTTTACTCAGCTTGTTGGTCAGCTCGGCATTCAGATTGCTGACATCCGTGATCGCCATTGCACTGGCTTTCCATTGAGCGCCATCGTGTTTAAGAACCTGACCGTTGGTGCCTGTCGGTAAAGTAAAGTTCGTGCCGGTCAGATCCTGAACGCACGTCAGACTTGTGCCATTGGAAGTCAAAGTGTAACCAGCCGCACATGTTGGCAGGGCATTTTTGGCAAAGCCCTGAACCGTGGGGTCGGCTTCAACTTTCAAGAACTGATTGTAGTCAGTAACCACCGACAACAAAGCCGCCATCTGGGCCGGAGTCATCGCCGGAGCCGTGCCGCCATCCACCCTCAAAAGGCTTGTGGCGTTGTAGTTACCAAGCTTATTAGCTGATTGGGCATTTTGGGACTCAGTGGCGAAAGGAACGGCCTTTAGCTTTTGGGCGGCAAAGCTTTGCCACGCACTGCCGTCATAGAAAGATATACGCAGTGATCTTTCATCGGTAGCAACGGGATTGAAAGCGGCGCCACCTTTACAGGTCAAGGACGCACTGTTAGAGACTACTTTTTCCAAAGACATGTCACCGCTGGAGTAAACTTTTGTTCCTGATCCCAGCACCAGATTGAAGCGGCCTTTGGAGCCACTCATGTCGACGTTGTTGATTGTTTCCTGGTAGACCACGCAGGTGGCGTCAGGGGACAGGACCTCAAGATTGAAACTGACTGCGTTTGTATCCACGGGAGTGCCGTCGGGACGAAGAATCTTCCCCGACACATGATAGCCATCCGCCTTTGCGGCAAAGGCAAACAAAAGCGAGATTATCAACAAAGGATAACGAATGTGCTTTGGTTTCATTCATGAATATATTCGGAGTTATTTAGACAAATCCTTAGGATTTTGACCGTATTTTAGTCGGCATCTTCATTAAGAATCAGAAGGTAGCCTTGAGATGAGACAAGCTGGGTGCTTCTGTCTTCTTTCGAAACAGTGGCCTCCAGTTTATAGCCACCTGCTGAAGTCGAAATCGCATGGCTGGCCAGGTCTGTTTTTATAAATGATCCTCCGGCGGGACCACCAGTGCTCGGGGAGGGGGTTTGTCCTTTTAAAAAGCTGACCTGCGGGGTGACGTCAGAACATCCCCCTAATATCAGCAACGCGCTAAAAAGACTTAAAGACAGTTTAAGCATGCATATTACTTATCGGAGGAAAGGAACTGGACTTTAGTGCGTTCAGTTTTCGGGCGTTTAAACAGATAAGACATTGATAAATATGGAAAGAGGAGATGATCGTGCAACGTTCAAGGACATCCTTTTGGTTTTACACATTCTGTTGCCTGGCTTCATTCACCGCGTTTGGCTGGTATGAAATCACTCGTCCAACCGCAGGTGCCGGAGACTATGCCTCCAGCGCTGAAGAGCAGGTGATTAAAAAACTGCAGACCGTCAATAAATCCCTGACGGGGATTGGTACTACGGCGGCGAAAGACGACATGACCTGCACCTGTAATTTTGGTGATGTGGAAAACATGATCACGTTCGAAAAACCGGAAAACTGCGGGCCTGAACGCAACTATCTGCAGAAGCAGTTTGAAGCTTTCAAAAAAGCGGACCCGAAAGGGTTGTTCGCCGGTGGGCGTGACTATTCCAAGACCGCGGATATTCTGCCACGCAAATGTGCTCTTTATATCATGAAGCGTTTCTGGAAAGACCGTGCACTGACGCCGGAAGAAAAGCGTGAGGCGGACATTGAGTTCAACCGCACGGCTCCGCCGACAAATCAGCGTGAAGTCAAAGACGTGAAAGACTATAAAAAAGATCCATGGTTGTTCGCCAAGTGTGACCAGGACACGGGGACTCCAGAGCGTTACGGCCACAAGGCCTGCGTGACTGAAAACTATGTGAATCTGGTTTATAACTCTTTGATTGATGTGGCGGACTGTCTGGAAGTTCCGGCGAAGTTCATTGCGCCAAAACTTTCCAACGAAAGCGGTCTGCATGTGAATGCCTTTGGTCTGGTGAATGACGGTGGTATTGGTCAGTTCACTGATCAGGCGCTGGCGGATGTGGCTCAGAACTTTGAAAACTTCAAAGGCCGTATCAACAACAGCACCAAAGCATCCTGCCAAAGACTGCGCAGTATTCCAGGCGCAGTTCCGGCCAAAGCTGAAGAAATCCTGTCCGAGGACTCTCAGCGCTGCCATGCGATTTCAACTCCGCCGAATCCTCTAAGAAGTATGGTTTACTATGGTATCTTCTATCACGCGACCAAAAGAAATTCTAACGGCGCGTGGAATCGTTCCACGGATGCCAAGAATCCGGATTTCAAAGGTGTAGAGCAGTTGATGAAAGACGCTGGAATTGACGGCTTCGACAAAGAATCCATCAAAGAGATGATCTTTGTGATGGCATACAATTCGGGCCCAGGTCGTCCGCCGGTTTTCTATCGTGAGTGGCTGAAGTACCGTATCACGACCTTGAAAAAGTATCCGATCACAAAGGCTGATTTCGACATGAACTACTGGCCGACAGGAGCGCAGTTGAAAGCCAAAGCCGGGGAAGCCCGTGCCAAAGCGATTGGCAAAAAAACACCTTTGACGTTGGCGGAATACCTGTTTGCATATAAAGATTCTCTTTATATCCCGGCAGTAAAAGCACAGGCGCGCGTATTGGACAAAGCACTAGGAGCAGGCACATGCACAGAAAACAAATTCTTGGAACTGTAGTCACGGTACTGTTGGGTCTTTCTGTGAGTGCGGCGCAAGCGGCCAAAGTGGACGTTTTTGCTGAATTCAATAAAAAGATCACCAAGCTTGAAGGGGAGTTGAAGAAGGAAAAGGACGTGACCAAGCGTTACGATGTGTTCCTGAAGAACTACCGTGAGATGGGTGAACTGAGATCCAAGAACCCACGTCAGGGTGAAGAAAAAGAAATCAATATGAGTCTGTTCATGGATTCATTGGCATTCCTGCCAGAGAAAAAAGACTTCCAGGCGTCCAAATGCAAGGACTATAAAAAGGAAGTGAATGACATGATGAAATCCTATGCAAAGGATCAAAAAGAGCCCTTTGTTGATAAGGCTTTCAATGTCGTGGACCTGATCTGTAAGTAAGCAGATTAAATAATCACTTAATATGGTGCCTTCAGCCCTGCTAGAGATTGAAAAACATCTCGAATCGTAAGATAAAAGGGGCTGGAGGTGAGCATGAAAACGATCTGGGTCTTGTCAGCAGTATTGGTCTGCAGTCTGGACGTTCATGCCATTATCCCACCTGAAGGGCTGGGAGCCGGAGAAGTCGCTATTCGCAGCAATCGCAGCGTGCGCCAGCAGGTGGAATCCTACACCGAAATGCTGGAAAAAGAAGTCGGCAAAGCCAAGAACAACAAAGAACGCTATCGGGCCATGAATAGAATCGTGGGTCAGATCCGTTCATTGCGTGACAATAGCGTGCCGCAAGGGGCGCAGGATGAAGCGCACATGGATTTGATGGTGTCAGTGCTTGAATCCATTCCGGCTGAAAAGAGCTTCAAGAAAAAAGACTGCGCAAAATATGAAAATGATCTGATCAGCCAGTATGAACCCACCGCCGAAGAAGCGCCGATAGAACCCGCCGTTCAACCGGGTTGGAAGGTGTTAGAGTCTTTGTGTCGTTAAAGGGTTTGGCAAAGGCGCTGGGCGCTTTGATTCTGTTGTCCGCATCTGCGGCTTGGTCTGATGTTAAATTGGAGCAAGCCAAATGGGATAAAGCCGGTGATGATGAAGTCAAAGTCACGCTGGGGCCGCAAGTTTCTTCCTATCAAATCGACATTCAGTCGCCGAATGACGGGCCTGAAGCGCAGTTCATGCCCAATGTGGGCAGTAAAACTTATCTTGGAATCAGCTATAGAAACCTGGGCGCCTCGCTCGGATTGAGCAATCCGGTGGACGAGTCCACTGTCGATCAAAAGGGTGAAAGCTCGGCGACGGATTTTCATCTGCGGTTTTACGGTAAGCGCACCTATGAATTCAGCTATCAGTCTTACAAGGGTTATTACCTCGATAATACCGAGGCCATCAATGCGGGTTCCGCCCCCGTTGGGATAAAATACCAGCGCAGTGACATCAGCACCCGTAA
Organism: Bdellovibrio bacteriovorus str. Tiberius; assembly: GCF_000317895.1. Taxonomy (NCBI): domain Bacteria; kingdom Pseudomonadati; phylum Bdellovibrionota; class Bdellovibrionia; order Bdellovibrionales; family Pseudobdellovibrionaceae; genus Bdellovibrio; species Bdellovibrio bacteriovorus. Next base: position 2,805,741 of record NC_019567.1, on the reverse strand, counting down.
TATCAGTTTTGTGATGCATTGGAATTTGCGTGAAGACGATTACAGTCTGGGCGTTGCTTTCGGCCAGGATGGACATCAAAAGGAAAGTGGCTGGTCCTATTTTGCCAGTGCGATGATTTCTGACAACAAGATGACGGGGGATTCTCCGTTTATTCCTGCGGGGACTTCTGGTTTTGACAGACTGGCAGACCTCCAGGAACTGGATCGTCAAATGGCGGGCCTGGGTGGCGCCATCGGCGGTATCTGGGCGCGGGGACCGTGGTACGTGACGGGGGTTGCTGCACTTGGAGTTGCCTGGCAGAAGGTCTATGGCAAGTTTGCGACCTCGGGCAATCTGGATGAAAGTTTCATGGGCTATTTTTCGGATGCGAAGGTCGGTGCTGGATACAACGGTGAACGCCATGTATGGGATCTGCAACTGCACTCGGACAATACCACGACGGACTTCCTAGGGGGAACGGTGGATGCGATTCAAATGGAGATGCGTCTGACGTATTCTTATCGCTTCCAGAATGTGGACCTGCCCATGCTGAATACTCTTTCTTTGGTTCTTGATTAATTCAACGTAATCCTGTTGAGTCATGCTCTGGAAAATCCGATAGATTTTCTAAATGCGCGTTATTGTAAAATCTTGTCTCACTTTGATGCTTTGGAGTCTTCTGTCGGGCTGCTCGATGGAAGCGTCCATAGTTTCGCTTGAGGAGTCGCCAGTTCCTCTGCGTTCCGTTCCCGGCAAGATGGCTATTTCTCCTTCCAGGCAGATCAGCGCTCAGGATGAATCCGGTCAGTACCGAGTCGAAGGTGTGGTGGGTGAAGTCACCACGACGGATAAATCCTATTCCGATGATGGCGTCTATCAGGCAGAAATCAACATACGCTTTCAAGTCATGTGAGGAACGTTATGGTGAAACGACTTCTGGGTATTCTGGCGATCAGTTTCTCAGTCACAGCGGCTTGGGCCAGCGGGCCCAAAGGTATTCAAATTTCCGGGCGCATTTTGGATGTGGCTTCGGAGTTGCCTCTGAGTGAAGGCAGTGTGGATTTTACAGTAAAAGTTCTTAGCCCTGACAACTGTCTTTTGTACCAAGAGCAACATCTGAATAAAGACCTTTCCGCCTCGGACGGCAGTTTTGCCCTGACAATCGGTTCGGGAAGTTCCGCAGTGAATGTTTATGCGACGGCAGGGCAGGAACAAACGCGTGAAAACATTCTGAAGGTTTTTTCAAATGATTCGGCCGTCGCCAACGGGCTGGTGTCGCAACACCAGGGGTCCGAATCCACGGTGTGTTCTGGCTCTTACACTCCTGCGGCTGGCGACATTCGTAAAGTGAAGATCGTCTTTGATACGGGCTCAGGCGGGCCTCGCGCCATCTTGCCTTTTCATCAGATCGGGACTGTTCCTTATGCGATGGTCGCGCAAGAAGCGGCCAAAGCTCGTGATTCCGACAAGCTGGGCGGGGTCGCGGCAGCCAGTTACGCAAAAATCACAGATCTGGCGACCGAAGTTCCCAACAACGAAAGTGATCCGACAGTTCAGGCCTTTGCTAAATCGGCCTTGCCTGCGTGTGCTGCGGGGGAAGTTTTGAAATCCAACGGAGCCAGCTTTTCCTGTGTTACTGACACAGGTGGAGCTGTGCCTGTGGCCACTGCGGCGAGCACCGGTGTTGTGCAAGTGGGTTCGGGGTTGTCCGTAAATGGCGCTGGAGTTTTAAGTGTCGGCAGTTTGCCGATTTCTCAAACCACCGGACTGCAGACGGCTTTGAATGATCGTCTGCAAAAAAGTGAATTGCAGTGTGCGACCAATCAGGTTTTGAAATGGGTTTCGATCAGTGACACCTTTACCTGCTCTAATATCAGTATTACCGCCAGTCAGGTGTCTGACTTTAACACCGCAGTGGATGCACGTGTCAGTGCCGCAGACACGGCCAGCCCGAAATTGCCGCTGAACGGTGGCACGATGACGGGTGATTTGAATATGGGTGGTGAGGATATTCTGGCTATTGGTCACATCACCATGAGCGCCACAAAGACTTTACTGTTGGGGAACTTCACGCAAGTGCAGGAAGATGCGCTGGTGCTGAATGCCGGGCACAAAGGCCTTTCCTGGTACAATTCTGATTTAAAAGCACTTCGCTATTACGATGGCGCGGCAAAACTGACGGTGGCGGCAAGTACTTCAGCGTGCGCTGATGGCCAGATATTGAAATGGAATAACACGGCAAAAACCTGGGATTGTTCGGCCGATTCGACGGAGACGGCTCCGGGGGATGCTTCCTACGCAGCCAAAGGCCTTGTTCGCTTTGATACCAGTGCCGATGTTTCAGGAATGACGGTGGCTGCGGGTATCGCAAGTGTGAATACCGGGACGGGAGCACATCAGATTGTGAAGCTGGGGGCTGATTCAAAATTGCCAGCTGTGGATGGATCTGCTTTGACGAATATCAATGCCAGCAATCTTGCCACGGGCACAGTTTCGGCTTCAGTGCTTCCGACGATTTCCGTCGCCAAAGGCGGAACGGGTTTAACATCCGGAACCTCGGGTGGAATTCCTTATTATAATTCTGGCACGACGATGGCGTCTTCAGCAGCGTTGACTCAGCATGGGGTTGTACTGGGTGGTGGCGCGGGTGCTAGTCCCGTTTCAACTGCGGCAGGCACAGGCAATCAGGTTTTGCGTGTCCCTGCGGGTGGTGGTGCGCCGGTCTTCGGGGCGCTGGACCTTTCGTCAGCGGATGTTGTGGGAACATCGGTTTTACCCATTGCAAATGGGGGAACCGGAGCGGCCACAGCAGGTAATGCACGCACGGCTTTGGGTTTAGGAACCGCGGCCGTGGCCACCACGGGCAGTGCCGCCGGCAATGTACCGGTCTTGGGCGTGGGTGGTTTGGTAGCGAATAAAATGTGTGTCTCTGATGGAACTGCCACCGGCATCATTTGTAATACGACTGTTCCGACCGCGGGTGTGGTTGGAACTTTGACTATGTTAGGTGCGAACAACTGCATGTGGAATCAGGCTACGACCAGCTTCACTAGTGTTACGGCCGCTAATTCAAACTGTCCGGCAGCAACTGTGACAGGATCTGCCTCGGCCCCAACTGAAGGGAAAATTCCCGCAATTCGTTTTGCCAATCTTCCTGCTGGTGAATACGAAGTGTCGCTTTTTATGTACTCTTTGTATCCAGTAGATGCCGCCGTCTATTGCCGCTACCGTCTTTGGGATGGAACCAATCATTCGGGGACTGTCGGTGTGCGAGAAGCTGAGACCAGCCACTTAAAAGGCTTCTTTAGCTATGCAACAGCCCAGACGAATTTGACGTTCTATGTGCAAACAGCGACCGATACGGCCACCAAGAACTGTCGTTTGGATATGTCCATTCCGGTTGATGATAAACTGCAAATTTGGGTGAAGAGACTATAAAAGACCTGAATTCTGAAAAGAAAAAACCCACAGTCGGGGACTGTGGGTTTTGCTTTTGCTGCTTCAGCTTCCGCGGCTGCCGCCGCTCCAGCTCTGCCGGGCAGGGCCCGAAGCTCTGCCGGCGGGGCCGACTACATCTGGCGTTGACGTTTTTCGACGGCTAAAGCCGCTTCACGCACAACTTCTGACAAAGTAGGGTGGGCGTGGAAGGATCTTGCCAGATCTTCGCTGCTGCCACCGAACTCCATGCAGACGATCACTTCGTGGATCAGTTCAGACACACTTGGACCAACCATGTGGGCGCCCAGGATTTTGTCTGTTTTCTTATCCGCGATGATTTTTACAAAACCTTCAGTGTAGCCTTTCGCGCGTGCACGGCCGTTGGCCATGAACGGGAATTTACCCACGTTGATTTCAATGCCTTTTTCTTTTGCGAATTCTTCCGTGATACCTACAGAAGCGATTTCAGGGTGAGTATAGATCACACCTGGAACGGTGTCGTAGTTCACGTGCCCAGCGCCACCAGCCAGCATTTCTGCCAAAGCCACGCCTTCTTCTTCCGCTTTGTGCGCAAGCATTGGGCCGGCAATAACGTCACCGATAGCATAGATGCCCGGAACGTTGGTTTGGTAGTGTTTATCAACGATGATACGACCTTGAGGATCTTTTTGGATGCCCATTTCTTCGCAGCCAACGCCTGTCGAGAACGCTTTGCGGCCTGTGGAAACAAGCACGACATCCGCCTTCATTGAGGACGCTTTACCATCAGTCAAAGATTCGTAAGTCACTTCAACGCCATCGCCGCCAACTTTAGAACCAGTCACTTTCGTGGAAAGAAGGAAGCTCATGCCTTCTTTTTCCATGGATTTCTTAAGCACATTCATGCAGTCCTGATCCATCGTGCCGCCCAAACGGTTGGCATATTCGATCACTGTGACTTTGGCACCCAGACGCTGCCATACAGAACCCAGCTCCAGACCGATCACGCCACCACCCACAACAATCATGGATTTTGGAACTTGATCCAAAGCCAGGGCACCGGTGTTGGATACGATGCGTTTTTCATCGTATTTCAAGAACGGCAGTTCCACAGGAACAGAGCCGGTTGCGATACAGATGGACTTGGTCGTCAGGATTTGAGTGTTGCCGTCAGCACCTTTCACTTCCACTTTGCCCGGGCCTACGATTTTGCCCATGCCAGTGAATGGAGTGATTTTGTTCTTTTTGAACAAGAAAGCGATGCCTTCGGTGTTTTGTTTTACAACTTTGTCTTTGCGAGCCTGCATGGTTGGAAGGTCCAAATCAACTTTGGAAACCTTCACACCATGGGAAGCCAGATCATGCTGAGCGGCTTGATAGTGCTCAGAACTTTCAAGAAGGGCTTTGGAAGGGATGCAACCTACATTCAGGCAAGTGCCGCCGTAAGTTTTATCTTTTTCAATAACCGCAGTTTTAAGACCCAGCTGAGCTGCGCGAATGGCCCCTACGTAACCGCCGGGACCGGAACCAATAACAATAAGGTCAAATTGAGTGTCTGCCATGATTATACCTCTAGAAGCAATCTTTCAGGATCTTCGACAAGTTCTTTGATTTTAACAAGGAAGCTCACAGCCTCTTTGCCGTCGATGATACGGTGATCGTAAGTCAAAGCCAGATACATCATCGGGCGGATTTCCACTTTGCCGTTGATCGCCATTGGACGATCCTGGATTTTGTGAAGGCCCAGGATAGCTGACTGTGGGAAGTTCAGAATCGGAGTGGACAGCAAAGAGCCGAACACGCCACCATTGGTGATAGAGAATGTACCGCCGCCCAGATCATTCGGAGTGATTTTGCCATCACGACCTTTTGTCGCCAGATCACGGATCGCCAGTTCAATACCAGCCAAAGAAAGTGTATCTGCGTCTTTCACGTTCGGAACCATCAAGCCCTTCTCTGTGGAAACCGCGATACCGATATTGTAGTAGTTGTGGTACTCAATGTCCGTGCCGTTGATCCATGCGTTGACCGCAGGGAAGTCTTTCAGTGCTTCAACAACAGCTTTTACGAAGAAGCCGTTGAAACCCAGGTTCACGCCGTATTTTTCTTTGAATTTGTCTTTGTACTTGGAACGAAGCTCCATCACTTTGCCCATGTCCACTTCGTTGAAAGTGGTCAAAAGAGCCGCCGTGTTTTGCGCTTCTTTCAGTTTTTCAGAAATACGTTTGCGGATGGTCGTCATCGGAACAAGTTTTTTGTCGCCTTGTTTGGACGCGGCAGCGGGCAGTGCTGGAGCGCCGGCCGGCGCGGAAGCTGGAGCAGCTTTCGGAGCCGCCGCGGCTGCTGGCTTAGCACCAGGCTGGGCATCAAGTACGTCACCTTTTGTCAGGCGGCCGTCTTTGCCAGTCCCTTGGATGGAAGCAGGGTCAAGACCCTTTTCATTTACGATTCTGTTAACAGCAGGGGACAAGTGCGCAGAGGCATCCTTCCCGGCGGCAGCCGGCTGAGCTGCAGCACCGGCAGGTGCGGAGGCTTTTGGGGCTTCAGCTGCTGGAGCTGCTGCGCCCGCTGCTGGTTTTGCGTCTGTATCAAGAGTTGCTACTGTTGCGCCGATTTGAACAACCGCACCCGCTTCGCAGCCGGGGTTGATAGTCAAAACACCGTCGTTTTCCGCGACAACTTCCACGCTGGCTTTGTCGGTCTCAAGAAGCATAAGAACTTCATTGCGTTTTACAAAGTCGCCGGATTTTTTAGTCCAACTGCCGATGGTTGCTTCTGTGATGGATTCCCCAACCGCGGGAACTTTAATCTCTTGTTTCATGGCAACGTCCTTTTATAAAAAATTATCTATTAAAAACTGCTTTAATGATTTCAGCCTGCTCAGTTCTGTGTCTGTAGACGGAACCAGTCGCTGGAGAAGATCTCTCCGGACGGCCCACGTATTCAAAGCCCAGCTTCAGGCCGGCTTTGGATACAACCTCAACAAACTTGAAGTACACATTCTGGAAGGCACCCATGTTTTTAGGTTCTTCCTGTGCCCAAACCAAAGTCTTCGCTTTAGGGTAGGACTTCAGAACTTCCGTCACCTGAGTTGCAGGGAATGGATAGATCTGCTCCAGACGAACCAAAGCCACGTTTTCTTTTTTGGATTTTTCTCTTTCTTCCAGAAGCTCGTAGTAAAGCTTACCGGAAACAAACACCACGGTGTCCACTTTGGATTTGTCGATGGTGTCAGCAATCACTTCCTGGAAGCGGCCTTTTGCCAGATCCTCGATAGGGGACACCGCACGTGGGTGACGCAACAGGGATTTTGGAGACATCACAACCAATGGTTTGCGGAAGTCACGGCATACCTGACGGCGAAGAGCATGATAGATCTGCGCTGGAGTTGTCAGGTTCACAACCTGCATGTTGTTCTGAGCACAAAGCTGCAAGAAACGCTCAAGACGGGCAGAGGAATGTTCCGGGCCCTGACCTTCATAGCCGTGTGGCAGAAGCAGAACCAAACCGCTCATTTGCTGCCATTTGGATTCGCCGGCTGCCAGGTATTGATCGATCACGATTTGCGCGCCGTTGACGAAGTCACCGAACTGCGCTTCCCACATAACCAGGGATTTTGGATCGTGAACGGTGTAACCGTATTCGTAACCCATGACGCCGTATTCTGACAGGATACTTTCAGCCACCAGCAGCTTAGCTTTTGGATTCAGATCCGCCAGTGGGAAGTAAGCTTTGCCAGTTTTGAAGTCATACATACCCGCATGACGGTGAGTGAACGTGCCGCGCACGCAGTCTTCACCGGTCAGACGAACGGAAGTGCCTTCGCTAAGTAAAGAGCCGTAGGCCAGAAGCTCGCCCATGCCCCAGTCGATGTTTTCTTTGCCGGCACCCATGGCTTTGCGGGCCTCCAGAAGTTTGATCAGTTTCGGGTGCGGAGTGAAGTCAGCAGGGTAGCTGCCGATTTTTTCGCCGATCTGTTTTAGTTTCGCCAGATCGAAGGCGGTGTCTGCTGCTTTTTCAAAATCAGCGTCCTTGGCTTTGCGAAGTCCTTTCCAGTTGCCTTCGAACTTGAAGTTCTTAAGCTTGGGCGGATTCTTTTTGGTGTCTTCATAGATTTTTTGCAGACGATCCATGGCCTGGTTGTACAGGTCCTCGGAAGTCTTCGCATCCACAGAGCCTTCAGCTGCCAGTTTCTTGGCGAACAATTCACGAACGGTCGCGTGAGTTTTGATCAGCTCATACATCTGCGGTTGAGTGAAGGCTGGTTCATCCCCTTCGTTGTGGCCGAATTTACGGTAGCACAGAAGGTTGATAACAACGTCTTTGCCGAACTCCTGGCGATAGCGAAGGGCGATGTCCATGCTGCGAACCGCACTTTCAACGTCGTCACCGTTCACATGCAAAACCGGTACGAAAGTCATTTTCGCGGCATCAGAAGCATAACGAGTGGAACGGGTGTCTTTGCCGCTGGTTGTGAAACCAACCTGATTGTCGATGATGATGTGGATCGTACCACCGGTAGAGTGCGAATGAACTCCGGCCATCTGCAGAGTTTCCTGCACGATGCCCTGACCGGCAAACGCCGCGTCCCCGTGAAGCAGAACCGGAACAACATTCTTTTTGCCAGAAGCGCCGATTTGATCCTGAGCCGCACGAGCCATACCCAAGGCAACCGCATTCACTGTTTCAAGGTGGGAAGGGTTGTAAGCCAAAGTGACTTTGCAAGTTCCCGTCGGGGTTTTCTTTTCAGTGACATAACCCAGGTGGTATTTCACGTCGTTGTCGAAGTCTTCAATAGGCTCTGCAAGTTCCAGTGGACCGTTGAAGTCACCGAAAACATATTCTTCAGGCTTGCCGAAGAAGTTCACCAGAATGTTCACACGTCCACGGTGAGCCATGCCCACGTAAACTTCCTGAACCTGCTGGGAGGTGCCTTTGTTCACCAGGGTGTCCATCATCGGCAAAATGGAATCAGCCCCTTCCACAGAGAAACGTTTGGTTCCCACGTAGCGGGTGTGTACGAATTTTTCCAAAGTCTCAGCTTTGGTCAAAGAAGACAGAGCGTCTTTCTTGTCAGCCAAGGTGGGTTTTGCCGGATTGTTTTCAAACTGTTGAGTCAGCCATTGCACTTCTTTCGGGGAAGCGTCGGACGCCTGCAAAGAAAGAGTTCCGCAGTAAGTGGCTTTCAGGTGATTGATGATATCGCTCAACGTGGCATTGGCTTTACCAATCACAGAACCGATTTGAAATTTAGCGTTCAGATCTTTTTCGGTCAGACCGAAACGTTTCAGGGAAAGAAGTTCACCTGCTTGCGGAGCATAAAGCGGGTTGAGGTTGGCTTCAGTGTGGCCGTCAGCGCGATAAGCCTGGATCAGTTGGAAGACTGCCAGTTCCTTGTCGGACATTCCGAACTTGCCACCTTGGGCAAATTCAACACCTTCAAAAAAACTTTTCCATTCAACTGCCAGTGAATCCGGATTCGCTTTGAAGTCAGAGTAGAGTTGTTCGATATATTCTAGATTCGCACTGTTGATGCCACTGTTGCTCACGATTAAACCTCAATTGTTGAGCGGGTTCTAAAACAAGCTATCTCTGCGTTTCTCGTCGTCGACGTACGGGGAGTACGCCTTCCTCCTCGTGCCTTGATATAGCTTGTTTTAGAACCCGCTAGCTCGTGCTAATTTTTCAAAAACTCGGGGGTTTGACACGTCTTAATGCGTAGCAAAACGCCAAGCTATTGATGTTATTTAAAACGCTGTCATGATAGCTCTTTTTCCATCCAAAATGAAGGAGTTTAAGCGTGTATAAGTTGGTGCTAATTCGACACGGCGAAAGTGTGTGGAACCAGGAAAATCGCTTCACTGGCTGGCAGGACGTAGATCTTTCTGAAAAAGGTCGAGCGGAAGCTCTAAAGGGTGGCAAAGCTCTTCGTGAAAAAGGCTTCAGTTTCGACGTTGCATATACAAGCGTGTTGAAAAGAGCGATTAAAACTCTGAATTTCGTCTTGGATGAAGTGGATCAGGTGTGGCTTCCAGTCCACAAAGACTGGCGTTTGAACGAAAGACACTACGGAGCCCTTCAGGGATTGAACAAAGCCGAGACTGCGGCTCGTCATGGCGAGGAGCAGGTGAAGATCTGGCGCCGTAGTTACGACACTCCGCCACCTCCAATGGAAGTGAGCGACCCTCGTCATCCTTCCCACGATCCTCGTTACAAAAACGTCGACGCTAAACTTTTGCCTAGCAACGAATCTTTGAAAGACACTGTGGCCAGATTCCTGCCGCTGTGGGATGGCACCATTGCACCTGCTGTAAAATCAGGCAAAAAAGTGCTCATCGTGGCTCATGGGAACAGTTTGCGCGCCTTGATGCAGCATTTGGAGGGGATGACCCCGGATGAGATCATGGGCGTCAATATGCCGACCGGGATCCCGATGATGTATGAATTGGACGCAAATTTGAAGGTCCTGAAAAAGGAGTTCATCGGCGATCCGGACGAGGTCAAAGCCGCTATCGAGGCCGTGGCCAACCAGGGTAAGGCGAAGTAAGCCTTACATTGAAAATTTCATCAAAAAGCCCACTACCTTCCGGTCGTGGGCTTTTTTTTATGTAAACAAGCTAAAATTGATACAAAAACCGTTTTGATCTGAGACACCACCTGCTCTGAAACGGGTCGTTCCACACTCTGAAATCTTAAGTTTGATACGATAAATGTCGATACAAGATACAGGGAGAAACCACCGTGAAATCTTGCAGATCAAAGGGACGTACAGTCTCAAATAATCGAGGAAGTGCCTTCGTCCAAGCCCTTGTGGCTGTTGGCGTTGTCGGCGTGATGATTTACTTCCTTTCTCCTACCGTTATCAAACACCGCAGTCAGGTGACCAAGACCGCATCCATCATCACCGCACGTTTGGCGTTGCATTCGATGGTCGATTACACGCTTTTCGGTATTCGTCAGCGCTGGTGTTTTTCTGAGTCCTGGATGCAGGAAAGCTGCGGGGCCAGCACGCCTCCGAAAGCTGTTGAGATCCTCAGTCACCCACGTTCGGTGGAGCGTCTGCTGATGAAGCAGGAGTCCGTGGACTTCCTGCGGGCGATCGGTATCGCCAACCCGGAAAAAGTGCCGTTGAAAGAGGGTATTAGTCAGACGATTAATATTTCAAGTTTCTCGACGATGCACCCGGTTTATAAGATCGTGGCTGACTTGAAGGGTTACACGGTTGAATTCATTCAAATCAATATCACACGTGACGTGCGTGCCGCCATTCCTGAGTACGGCCGCGAGGTCTATCTGAAAGTTGTCGTCAGTCTTCGTGACAAGCAGAAAAAGATCATTGAAGTCGGATCCAGCAAGCTTGAAACAACATCCTTTGTCGGCGTGTACCCGCGCGAAGTGGGAAGTTTTGCTCTGCTAGTGGCAGGTGACCTGCGCCTGGACAAAGAATCCGCATCCGATCTTGGGGTCGGTGGCGCTTACTTTAAACAACATGGTTCCCGTGAACAAACGATCAAATATCCCGGTCTGACTTTCGAGTCCCCTGTGTTTGTGAATGGTGCGATTCATTTGCCAAAAGCTCCGGATTTGGCGGTGGACGTTGCTGAAGGGGACACGGTCTATACGCCAGTCACTTTCAAAGACAAAGTCATTCTGGGCTATGGCCCGATCAAACGTGAAAACGTTGAGTTCCGTCCGCGTTCTGCAGGGAATCAAGTCGATCAGTTCTGGTCCAATATCCGTCAATTTGGCGGTTTCCAAAAAGGTGTGGAAGTGGACGGGGAGCGTGATCTGGGCTTGGACTATCTGTCGGGCTATGCGACTGGTTCGGGCAATCCAAGTGTGAATTTGATGGCCCTTTGTAAACGTCACGAAGATCGTAAGTATAAATTAACTACGACAGAGAACAGTCAGTTGACGGGGGCGCTGCTTAGTAAGAGTGGCGGCAAGTATAATTACCGTCTGGCTTTGACAGACGGTAACTTGTTCAATCCCCAGACCAAGGAAGTCGATCAACCATCTGTGAAAAACTTCTTCTCTCGTGATTTGCTTAAGGATTGGGGTCTGACAAGTCGTGCGACTCCGGTCAGTAAGTTCACCATGAGATTTGGTAACCTTGAGGTTGAAGGGGAAGTTCCTTTGGACGGAACTGTCACCCTGGAGCCTAAAATTGACCTGCGTCCATTGGAAAAGAGCATCGAGCGTCAGTTGAGTAATGCTGAAGGCGACTTGGATGATGCCCGCCGCGACCTGAATCAGGCCGCCCGTGCTGTGGAAAGAGCTCGTCGTGATGTGAACGAGGCTGAAGATGATCTGGAACGTGCGCGCAACCGTGTACCTGCTGATCCGGGCAGGGTGGCAAATGCGCGATATGCCCTGAACAATGCGCAAAATGACCTGCGAAATGCAGAAGCCAATAAAAACCGTCTGGAACAGCAGGTGGAAAATTCTGAAAAGCGTGTTTCCACGTTGCGCGGTGACTTGAGTGAAGTTCGTGCGAACATGGGTATTCAGCCGAAAATAAATATCACCATGAAGAATCCGGTGAAAGCAGGGGACAACCCGGAAAACACCAATGCTTCGTTCAAAGACCTGGAAATCAAATTTGAAAACAGCAACGCCCTGGTGAATTCCAATGGCGAGCGTGTTCCGGTGTCCTTTGAATTTGAGGCCTTTGATGTGGCTTATTATAAAGGTTATTCCATGCGTCCGTGGTCCAATAACAACCGTGGGGCCTTGGTATTCAGGCCTGACGGTGGCGGCTTTGATGTGTCGCAAACGTTGTTGGACTCTCGCGGGCAGTCCAAAGGCGGTCTGCCGGACGGAGAAGATCCATTTGTGAATCTGGATCTGGCTTGTAAGACTTTGGGAACCAACACGTCGGCTTTCGCCGGAACGGACTGGTCTAAATCTTTTGCTCCAAATTCCAAGCATTCCTGGTCCTTCACCAACAAGTATGATGATCGCAAAGATCTGATCCTCAATGCCGGTAATGCGTATGCACCTGCAGGCGGTTCAGGCACGGCGGTCTTCCATGTCGTGTCCATGGCAAAAACCTGCATTATCGAATCATCAGCGAATCTGGTTTCTGGATTCCTGAACTGTGAAAAACTTGAGATCCGAAGCCGTTCGGCTCCTTTAAGAATTATTGGAAGCATCATTGTTTCTCAAGGCATTGAGGTGGACGAGCAGGCGTATAAAGCCGGTATTCGCTGGAGCACCATCTATCATCCGATGGCGACCTTCGAGCTTCGACAAGCGGGGATTTTGAAAGGTTTGAATGCTCAGGATTGCACGACTATCAATCGCTATCCGGTATGGCATCCATATCCAAGCATGCGTGACGTCTCGAATCTTTATAAATGTAATTCGATTTCGTTGCGCGCAAAAGCCGATCCTTTCCGCTGGACAGCGGTGGATCCGGACTGCGGTCTGATCAACAACAGCAACTCGACGATGTGTAAAAACCGTCTGATGAGATTCTACGTTCTCGAAGTCTCCAGGGAGTCCGGCATATGATGAAATTAGCATCAAACCAAAAGGGTATGTCCATTTTGGAAGTCCTGCTGGGACTGGCGATGATCACGCTGGTGGGGTCCTTCTTTATCTCAGGGATCCTGAGCATGAAAAAGGTCGCCATGGACAGTGGTACCAAGAACTCGCTGTACAAACAAATCAACGACGTGATCGAAAACATCCGTCCGAATGTGCGTATGTATCAGATCAACTATTTCACCACCGACAAAGAGCGTGAAAACGCCTTGAATCCCGGCGACCTGCCAATGGCGTGGGGTAACGGGATGATGTCTACCGCAAAAGAATGCCCGGGTTGCCCGGGTCGCTATGGTTTTGTGATTCAGGCCTATCCCGGCATGAAGGGGCTTTATCTGGTGACGGTGCGTTTGACCCATCGGGACTGGGCGCAGGGTGAAAAAGCCGCAATGGCCGGTGATGCCAAGTCATATGGCTATGTGGACTATCAATTCGTGGTGAACTCACAATGATGATAATCAAGAATAATCGCGGTTTAACTTTAGCAGAGATGATTGTCGGCGTGGCCCTGATGGGGATCATGGGGATGGTCGCGGCCTCTTTCTTTGTATTCACTGCAAAGACCAAAAAAGAAATCACCAACGAGATCGAAGACAAAGTCGATAACATCCTGGCAGAGCGTATGATCCTGCGGGACTTAAAGTACTCTGAGCCGTCATTCAATAATGTTATCATCACCGATGATAACGGCCGTCAGTTCTTTGACTATGTGGCGGATGTGACGCAATCCTCGGTGGATAATGCTGCCAGAAAATTGACTCTGGAAGCGGGCCGCCGCAATGAATTTATCTTTATCGCGACCAATGAAAAAATGGGCGGTTCGATGATGTATGCGCCGTCGAATGCCTATCAAATTGGAAATGCACCGGGGGACCCTTTTGTTGCGGCCTCTTTGACGTTTGTTTCATTGAATAAAGACAGCATAGTGCAGTTCTCGGATCCTCAGGGGCTGGGTCGCTACTGGCAAGTCGGAAATGTGCTGATGCTGGATACTCCCACTATGGTTCGTCAGATGACGGCCTCGGGTCCGGATTACAGCAAGCCGGCAAGATCGCCGATTTTCCTGGGCAGTGTGCAGGCGCCGGGCGCCACACGTTTGTTGGCTTTAAATATTCCGGGCTTCGTCAACACGACAAATCCGATGTATCCAAGTGAGACAATCGGGGATGAAGATAAGTTCTTAAGGGATATACCGCCTATGGGGGGGGCAGCCCCGTTGGTGCGCTTGAAAGTTGTCAGTATTATCAAGTATTATCTACAGAAGGATACCAAAGGGGGACAGGTCAATGTTTATCGGTCGATGTATACCGGTAGGCAGTTTGGCCCTGGACAGCTCTTCGCATCGGATGTTGCGAAAGTGGAGTTTTCCAGAAAGAGTGCACACGATGCTTTGATTTATTTCAAGATCGTGCGCAATGATAAGAAATAAAAAGGGGAAACCAAAAGGGGGCTTGTATGTTTTGGTTAAGATGGGCTTGTGCAACAGCCATGGTGGTGTCATCCACTGCGAATGCACAGACTGAACAGCAGCCTGCAGCCGTGAATTCGGGAGCCGGGGGCTCAGCAGGTTTTCAAGGGGTTGTTCTTTCCGGCCAGGCCGCCAGGGCTTCGGTTGATGGAATCACTGTGAATATCTCCAACACGTGTTTTGGTACTAACTTAAGACACGTTTCCAATCCGCTTTCGCCGGTTTCCAGCGTGTCAGTAAAGCTGACCTTGCGGGAAAAGGGCGCACTTAAAACTTACACCGTGAAATATCCGGCCAATGTCGTGACCCAAGCAGGTAACGATGCGCAAGTGACTCAGATTTCAGATGTCACTGCCGGGGTAAAGGCTCAGTATGCTGGTAACAGCGTGCGTGTAGTCTTGCCGGTGAATTTCACCACGACAGTGGATGAAGAGGGTAATATCTCGAATGACTTTGAAGCCAAGCTTGAAGCCGTCAGCTTTGACCAGGTGTTTGCGCCGGGCCAAAAGCAGGGTGGGGAATACATGGGTTATAACGGAGCGCTTTCCGCGTCTGTTTACACCAGTAACTCCAAAGATGGGAAGCAGTACAGCGTATCGGCCTTCTTCCCGGGCGAAAACGGCTATTGCGGCGGTTACTTCTCACCACTAATGGTGTTCTTCGATGACAAGATGCCAAACTTCACAGCGGTGACCGACTTCCCATTGAATCCAACGGGCAAAACAATGTGGCCTGAAGCTGGTGCGCCAGGTGCCTTCATTGCCGTGGACCGCAATGGTGATGGTCAGATCACGACTGAGGACGAACTATTCGGTAATCAGGGTGACAAGTTCAAAAATGGTTTCGAGGCTTTGCGCGAATTTGATTCGAACAAAGACAATGTGATCGACAAGAACGACAAGGACTTTGCAAAGCTTCAGCTGTGGTTTGATAAAAACGGCGATGGCAAAGTGCAAAAAGGTGAGCTTGTACCACTGAAGTCCCGCATTGAATCCGTGTCATTGAAATATGATGATTCCGCCGTGAGCGGTATTGCGGACCGTGCTCAGATCCGAGAGAAGAGCACCTTCGTCTTTGTTGAAAAAGGCAAAAAGAAAGAAGGTCGTGTGATCGATCTTTGGTTCTCGCCAAAAATGAAGTAAGTCTTAATTGAAAATTTAAACCGAAAAGCCGGAGTGTGTGATAGCACTCCGGCTTTTTACTTTTGACACTGACCCTTGTGCATTCTTGACGCTTTAGCGCGGTGTTTTTAGGTTTAAGGCATCTCAATAAGGAGGATGCCATGCCTATGCGAAGCTTAAGTCCTTGGGGCGGTCGCCGTCGTCTGCCTTCGTCGGATCTATTCAGTCAGTTCGAAGATTTTATCAATGAATTCGACCGCAATGAATCCAGTGCCCTGGCGCGGGCGGGATTTGATTTCTCTCCGTCGGTGGATGTGGAAGAAAAGGATAATGCCTATCTGGTCAGTGCGGATCTGCCAGGCCTTAAAAAAGAAGACATTAAGGTCGAGCTCAATGACAATATTCTGACGATTTCCGGAGAGCGCACCCGTGAAACGAAATCCGAGGGGCACTATTCAGAAAGATCTTATGGTCGCTTCCAAAGATCTTTCACTTTGCCGGTCAAAGTACAGACAGAAAAGATTGAAGCTCACTTTGAAGATGGAGTTTTGCGCCTGACCCTGCCTAAATCAGAGGGCGCACGCAGTCATAGTATCAAGATTATGTAGGAACACGGTTTTAGCTTGATCCCAGAAACCCATGTGCTTGAATAAGTGCATGGGTATTCTGCTTAAAAATATATCGACACTTCTGACTCTTCAGGGCGCCGCTGCCAAACAAGGCCGTCGTATCAAGGAAGAGGATCTAGGCCTTTTGCAACAAGCCGCCATCGTCATTGAAAAAGACAAGATCGCCTGGGTGGGCCCGCAGAAGAAACTTCCCAAAGAATTCTCGCGGAAAAAGAACTTGCGTGATTACGACATGAAAGGGCGTACGGTTTTGCCGGGCTTTATCGAATGTCACACGCATCTGATCTTTGCCGGGGATCGCGCGGCTGAATTTGAAATGCGCAATCAGGGCGTCAGCTATCAGGAGATCGCAGCCAAGGGCGGCGGGATTCTGTCGACGATGAAAAAGACCCGTGCTTCCAGCGTTAATGATCTGGTGAAAACCGGGCAGAAGCGTGTGGATAACTTCATTTCTCAAGGCGTGACCACGGTTGAAATTAAATCCGGTTATGCCCTGAACCTGAAAGATGAACTGAAAATGCTTCAAGCCGCACAAAAGCTTTCAGGCATTCGCACGGTGAACACGTTCCTGGGGGCCCATGCTTTGCCACCGGAATTTAAATCCTATGAAGACTATCTGACCTTCCTGGCAGACGAAGTCCTGCCAGTCGTTGCCAAGAAGAAACTGGCAAGACGGGTGGATGTCTTCATTGAAAAAGGATTCTTCCCGCCGGAAGCTTCTGAAAAGTATCTGCGTCGCGCCCAAGAGCTGGGTTTTGAAATCCTGATTCACGCCGATCAGATGTCTTTAAGCGGTGGCAGCGAGATCGCTGTGCGCCTGGGGGCCTTGTCTGGCGATCACTTGTTACAGATCGAGGACAAAGAAATCAGAAAGCTCGCACAAAGCGAAGTGACCGGTGTGCTTTTGCCAACCGCGGATCTTTATACCAAAACCAAATATCCACCGGCTCGCGCGATGATCGATGCGGGAGTGCGTGTGGCCTTGGCCACGGACTTCAATCCCGGGACTTCGCCAACGCAAAATTTGAATCTGGTGGGATTGCTTGCGCGCCTTGAAATGAAGATGAGTTTGCCGGAAGTCATTGCCGCATACACAGTGGGCGGAGCCTATGCTTTGAATCTGCAGGATCAAGTGGGTTCGCTGGAGGTTGGCAAGTCTGCTGATATTTTGTGCATAGATCAAGACTGGCAGACGCTGTTCTACAGTGTGGGTGAAGCCTCTGAGAAGGTGGTTTTCTCGAGAGGAAAGAAGGTTTTTGGCACTCTTAAATAATCTGATGCGTCAGAAAATTTAAGATTCTTAAAATTTCCTTTGAATTAGGAAGGGTTTTCTTCCTAGTCTTGGGGTGTGTCTGTGGAGGGGGGAGCTACAACATGAGGTCGTCATACACCACGTTAATGCAGTCGAAATATTTTAATCCTGCTTTTAATAGTGCCATCTTTGATGGCCCTGTTCGTATCTACTTTGCCCAGTTCCACGAAGCTTTGGCTTTGAAAATCTATTTCCTGATTCAACAGAAGTTGACGGTGGAAATGGCTAAGGCCAAAGAGGTTTCCAAAGCAGCTGGGGCAAACATCCTTGTGATGATTTATCCGACTGAAGACAGCTTCTTGTTGTCCTTTGAAGATGCCGCTAAACACATCAGCCCTCTGGAAGTAGAGAAATGGCATGACGATGTGGTGATTGGTCTTCGCGGGCCGATTGCGGATGAGAACTTGGACCTTTTGGTCGAGTCTCTGCGTCTCACAATGGAAAACTGGCGTCCAGCCGCCATGCTGAAAGCTTCCGCTCCTGCGGAAGTGTGATAGAATCTGATACATGAATAAACGAGGTCAAATCGTGGTGGAGTACGTGCTCCTCCTCGTCCTAGCCGTCAGTCTTGCTGCTTTGCTGGTAAGCCGACTTGTCAGTCGGGAAGAAGGCAATGAAGGCATCCTCGTGGCGAAGTGGCAGAATATCTTACAAGTCATCGCCGACGACTTACCTGATAAAAAATGAACCGGCTGCTGAAAGTAGCCCATCCGACTGCATTGTCGGGCGGCTTTGCGGCTGTGCTATTTTGAGCAGCCTCTACTGTTTTTATAGGAAGGCGTTGCCGCGTTTTTGGATTTCTTCTTCTACGGCGGTTTGCATGCGTTCTTGGATGTCTTGCGCGATCTCGTGGACCAAGTCTGCATCATCTACAGCTGATGGTTTGTAAGGAAGAGTGATTGGTTCCAGGAAGCGGATGCGCCATTTGGCAGGCAGCGGAATCACGTTCAAGGGCAATGGAATCACCGAGCCCTTCAGGAACTTGGTGAATTTGAGTTTTTTCAAATTAATATGAGTTTCTTCGGCACCTAAGATCACCACCGGGACGATCGGGCATTGGGCTTCCAGGGCCATGCGCACGAAGCCGCGTTTGAATTCCTGCAGTTGATAGCGCTCGGTGGTCGGCTTGAAATTACCTTGTTCACCTTCTGGGAACAAAACAATCGCATTTCCTTTTTTCAGCGCATTGATGCCATTTTCATAAGTGGCTTCGGTGAAGCCCATCTTGTTGGCTGGAATTGCGGTCGTTTCGGTCAGAAACCAGAAGTGATGTGTCAGCACACGGGGAATGCGTTTAGCTTCCTGTTGCACCACGTGGCCCAGCAAGAAAGCATCAAAACCGGTGTAACCCGAGTGATTGGGCGCCAGGATCACGGCGCCACGGCGAGGGATGTTTTCAACACCTTCAATTTCCAGGCGGAAGTACTTGCGCAGGATCTCCAAAAGAAAACGCGGCAGCACACGGAAAATCAAAGTGTCACGATCCAGAGATCGTAAGCCAAAGATTTTTTCGTTGGGTTTCTTCAGGAAATTCTTCATTATTAATACATCGATTGGAGAGTGTTTATGTCTTCTTTTATCATGGCCATTGACCAAGGGACAACCAGCTCAAGAACATGCATTATCAATCAAGCCGGAGGTCTTGTCGCCGAGGCTCGTGAGGCATTCAAACAAATCTTCCCGAAACCAGGCTGGGTTGAGCACGATCCAGAAGATATCTGGTATTCCACGCAAAGATCCATGCGTCTGGCGTTGGAAAAAGCAAAAATCAAAGGTTCTCAGATTCGCACGATCGGGATCACCAATCAGCGTGAAACCGTGATGCTTTGGGACGCGAAGTCCGGAAAAGCTCTGCATAATGCCATCGTCTGGCAATGTCGCCGTACGCAGGATATCTGCGAAAAGCTAAAGAAAAACAAAAAAGAGAAGATCATCACCGCCAAGACGGGTTTGGTGCTGGATCCATACTTTTCAGCCACAAAGATCCAGTGGTTGTTAAAGCACGTTCCGAATGCGGCAAAGAAAGCCAAAGACGGTCAGGCCCTGGCCGGTACGGTCGACAGCTTCTTGTTGTGGAAACTGACCGCAGGGCACTCGCATAAGACGGATGTAAGTAATGCCTCTCGTACGATGCTGATGAACATCCACACGGGGTGGTGGGATGAAGACCTTTTGAAAATCTTTGGCGTGCCTGAAGGCATCTTGCCAGAGATCTGTCCTTCCAACTCTGATTTTGGTGTGACTCAAGGTCTGGGCTTTATGCCGGACGGAATTCCAATCACCGGAATCGTCGGCGATCAGCAAGCGGCCCTTTTCGGCCAGACTTGTTTTGAAACCGGTGATTCCAAGTGCACCTTCGGCACCGGAAGTTTCTTGCTTCTGAACACCGGCAAAAAAGCCGTGAAGTCCAAAAACAAGTTGCTGACAACGATTGCCTGGAAACTAAAAAACCAGGAAATGACTTACGCACTGGAAGGCGGCGCCTTTGTCTGCGGCGCTGCAGTTCAGTGGCTGCGCGACGGACTGGGATTGTTCCAGCAATCTTCGGACATCGAAGCATTGGCAAAAACCGTCGACAGCACCGATGGGGTCGAGTTCGTTCCGGCTTTGACGGGACTGGGAGCTCCGCACTGGCAGCCGGAAGCCCGCGGGCTGATTTGTGGTCTTACTCGTGGCAGTACCAAGGCACACATTGCGCGTGCGACCCTGGAAGCCATGGCATTGCAAAATGTGGATATTCTAAACACCATGCAAAGGGATCTGGGCAAGAAACTGCGCGGAGTCCGTGTTGATGGCGGCGCTGCTGCCAATGATTTGTTAATGCAGCTGCAGGCCGACTACTGCGGAGCCAACGTGGTTCGCCCGCAAAATCTGGAAACCACAGCTTTGGGCGCGGCCTTCATGGCAGGGCTGGGCGCGGGTGTGTGGAAAGATTTAAAAGAAATCAAACGCGTGTGGGAAGTGAACAAAGAATTCAAAGTGAAAATGACCCCGAAGGCACGCAAAGAGCGTCTGCAGCGCTGGGCGCAGGCTTTGGAGCGAGTGTAATCACATGGCCGTGAACATGCCAGGTCAGACCATTTTCAAGAAAGTCGCAGTGTCGGAAAAGAAAATGCTTTTCCGCGAAATTGCTGACGATAAATTGCAGCTGTCGATGAAGGGCTCGGTTAATGAAGATGTGTTTCATCTGATCGCCGTGCAAACCGACAAGGATGAAACTCTGCTTTGTCATCATACGGCCGATTCTAAAGACGTCACGCAACCTCAGAAAGTGGTCGTGAATTTTCCGTTTAAGAGCGAGCGCTATTTCTTTCAGACCGAGCTCAGCTTCAGTGTCGGTTGGGCGGTGCTAAGAACCGATGTGGATCTTTTCCAGCTGCAAAGACGGGCCAATGCCCGCATTGATATTCCGGGCAAGTACGAAGCTATTTTCAGCATTCTTCTCCATGGCGGTAAGGTGCATTTCATTGAAAGCCGGGTTCGTGATATCAGCGCCGGGGGCCTGAAAGTCGAATTCAAAGGCGCGGCTCCCGAGCTTAAAATCGGGGATCAAATCAAAGGCGCCTTGCGCCTGGGGGTTCGTCGCGCCATGGAGTTCGACGTAGAGGTGCGTTTTGCCCAGAAGCGGGAAGTCGACGGGCAGATCATTCAAACTGCTGGTTTACAGTTCTTGAACGTCACAAACATCCTGGAAACGCGCCTATTGAGTTTGATGATGGATTTGCAGCGCGAATTGTTCTTAAAGTACCCTAAGAAATAAGTTCATGCAGGGCCGTTTGGTGTCACTTTGTCCAGGCACGGATCTTGGAATAACTCCTTCGTCTTCAAAAAAAGGAGTCTTTATGAAACTACCAGTGTTGAGTGCCCTTTTGACCGCAGCCGTTTTGCTGCAAGGTCCCGTAGCCGGAGCGCAAATCCGCCCGGGTCATCCGCCAGATCGTGGTGGCAACGACGAGCGTCGTGATGACCGTCGTGACAACAACGACCGCCGCGACAATGATCGCAATGATCGCCGTGATGATCGCAGAGACGACCGTCGCGATGATCGCCGCGGACCAGATCAATACAATGACCGTGATGACCGTCGTTACGAAAACGACCGCAGAGATGAACGTCATGGCGGCATTCGTCCGGATCGTCCACCGGTAAGACCAGGACCTCGTCCTGATCCATATCCACAACCGTATCCTCCGCACCGTCCAGATCCACATCCTCCGTATCCAAACCCACCACGTCCACCGAACAACTACGGTGAATCCACGGTGCGTTTCTATGGAGTTTCCCGTCGCAGCGGTGGCGAGTGGTTGCGTGTGGCGTTCAACTATGCTTCTTACGTGGACTATGTTCGCGTGAATCCGTACTTCAACGGCGTTCAGTTGCATGAAACTTATGCGATCACTCAAAGCGGTCGTCGTATCCAGCTTCGTCAGTTAAGCTACACTGGTACATTCTACTACAGCCTGACTTCTGAATACCTGACAGCAGGGGAGCGTATCACCGCGATCGACATCCGTGCTGAGTCCATGGGTGGGAATTCGGATCTGAACGTGACTGTGACTTCCAGCTACGGCGCGCCTTCTATCTATCCAATCCGTTACTAGTTATAAAAAATCCCTGGGGTCTGTTCGGCCTCAGGGATACCAGATTTTCGAGTAAGCTTCTTTATAGTTCAGCTTCGACTCAAGATTTCCATCTTTTAAATTCTTCAAAATTTCCTGAGTGATCACCAAAGGTTCTGTTGTAAATCCGCTTTCACTGCTTCCGGCAAAGGCGCGATTCATTTCGTCTGCGACCTGCCACCCTTGGGCCTTCAAGGGTTCCGCGATTGTCGCCAGCTGCTGGGAAAGCCCGGATTTAATTCGGTGCAGGGCCGTGGCGGAACCATCCCCGGCAGAAACGTTGATCAGATCTTTTCGTCCGATTCTTTTTAAGGGAAAATTGATGTGATCAAAATAGATGTCGTTGATGGCCAGACTGTGAGTCCACTTTTTTCCAAAGCGGTCGTTCAGTTTGGAAACGGCACCCGGCATCAGATGTTCGGCCTTGGAAATTTGCACATCCACTATGTCCAGAACCTGGCAGTTCTTGTGTTCAGCGATGATCTTTTTCATGTGCAGGGTTTTGGCGCGGGCGATGGAAAAGTCGTTGTCCGTAAAGATCACAACTCCTGACTTTTCAGAGCTTTCACACACCAGTTTTGCGGCCTTTTCCGCCACAATCAAAGGATCCGTTGTCACATTTGAAAACATCAGATTCGAGCTGCCAGGACGGGGAGCCGAGTGCCAGCCTACAATCTTGATATGAGTGGATTGGGCTTTTTTGATTTCGGGGCGGAAGTCGGCAGCGTCAAAACCCCCAAGAACAATTCCGTCTGCGCCCGCTTGAATAGCCTCATTCAAAGCTTTTTGAATTTTGGTGCGGCTGCCCTGGCCATCACGAACAGTGATATTCCATTTTAAAACACGGCCTGCCGATAGAAAGCCTTCACTGACGGCGGCGGCGCCACCATTCTTCATGTCTGAAGCTATAAAGATGATCTTGCGGCCTTCCTGAGCCTTCGGGCCGGAGGCAGGCCCTTCCCAAGTGGGAATTTCCAAAGCGGAAGCCTGCCCCAAGGACAGCGGCAAAAGCCAAAGCAGAGTTGTTAAGAAAAGATGTTTAAATGAGCTAAGCATTTTCTCCAGCATACAAGCAGGATTGGAAAATAACCAACTCAATGAAATTACAATTTTATGATTTTTAGGACTCTCGTCTGCGGAACTGTTCGGCTTCGCGAATTTTTTCCGTCATGTTCTGCAGGCGATCGGTGAAAGACTTCAGCATGCACTCAGCCCAGGTTGGCAGTTCTGACAGAAGTTGCTGGAACCCCTCTTCAGAGACCTTCACCAGCACAACATCCGTAACGGCTTGGGCCGAAGCCGAACGTGGGCTTTTGGAAATCAGTGCGAACTCGCCAAAGGATTCGCCATCCACGATGTCGCAAATGGGAATTCGTTTGCCCATTTGGTCTTTCGTGAAGATGCTCACCACACCGCTTTCGACAATGTAAAAGTGATTTTCGATGTCACCTTCAAAGAAGATAAAGTCACCGGGTTTATAAGTCTCTTTTACAATTGCGCCCTGAGCATCCATGCCGGAAATCCTTTTCTAGGTCCTATATGATTTTATTCAGATCATGCACGTTTTTGACAAACGAAATCTTCTTGTCCTTGGAAAGCTTTACCTCTTCCAGGTGGCGTTTGTTGGAAAACGGGATGACAAAGTGTTTAAAGCCCAGTTTGTCGGCTTCCTTGATTCGTTGTTCAACAAAGGACACACCACGAACTTCGCCGGTCAGACCGATCTCGCCAAAGTAACAAGTCTTGGCGTCAAGATCACGACGGTTTTCGGTCGACAAGATGGCCGCCGCCACCGCCAAATCCGAAGCCGGTTCCACCAGCTTCAAACCACCAACGACATTGATAAAGATATCGTTATGGGCCAGGCGTACATCCAAGTGACGATCCAAGACGGCGGTCAAAAGATGCAGACGGTTGATATCAATACCCAAAGCCGTGCGACGAGGCATCGCCATGGGGCTTGATAACGTCAATGCCTGAACTTCACACAGCAAAGGTCTTGTGCCTTCCATCGAAGCAAACACGGCAGAACCAATCAGCTGATCGCCGCGTTCTTCCAGGAACAGTTCAGAGGGGTTGGTGACCTCTTCCAAACCTTTGGAGTTCATTTGGAACACGCCCAGTTCGTGAGCCGCACCAAAGCGGTTTTTCAAAGAGCGCAACAAACGGAAGTTGTAGGAAATATCACCATCAAAGGACAGCACGCAGTCCACCATGTGCTCTAAAACTTTAGGGCCGGCGATGTTGCCGTCTTTGGTGACGTGACCAATCAGAATCACGGTGATGCCATCGTGCTTCGCAAGGCCCATCAGATGCCCGGCGCACTCACGCACCTGGGACACCGATCCCGGTGCGGCCTGCAAATCGGGCAGGAACATCGTCTGAATAGAATCGACAACCAGAACATCTGGTTTCTTGAATCTTGCCATCTCCATCACGGCCGTCAGATTGCTTTCGCAACCGACTTCAATAAGAGGCGAACGGATTCCCAAACGGTGAGCGCGGGACCCGGTTTGAGAAACGCTTTCCTCGCCGGAAATGTAGAGCACCTTATGCTTGTTATTGGCTAAACCACCGGCCATTTGCAGCAAAAGAGTGGATTTTCCAATGCCCGGAGATCCCCCCAAAAGCACGAAACTTCCCTTGGCCAAGCCGCCGCCCAAAACGCGGTTGAGCTCTTCGAAACTTGTATCAAAACGATCCAATTTCACTTCTTCAAGTCTTTGGTCCAGCGCGACGGGTTTGGACCCTGTGCTTTCGCGTTCGCCAGACCCTGTAGACCATCCTCGAGTTTTTACCTCCGGCATCTGCAGTTCTTCGACGTACGAGTTCCACGCGCCGCAGTCAGAGCATTTGCCTTCCCACCTTGGTCTTTGGGCCCCACAATTTTGACAGGTATAGATCGTTTTAGTTTTCGATTTTGCCATAGATATTCGGTATCATTATTAAATGACGGTTACAAGGACTGTACAACTTTTCGTATTGGAGTGGCGGACATGAAGGTCTCCCTGAAATGTATTGTGTTTTCTCTCTTGCTCGGTCCGGTGGCCGGCGCCCAAGTTACTAAAAATGACCTTGAGCCTTTTAAAAAGGCCCTGGATCAGTTCCGCGCAGCGAAATACGATCAGGCCATTCCCGCTCTTCAGGATATTCTGAAAGAGAAAACCACACTGGAAGAATACGTGCGCTTCTATCTGGCGCAGTCCTATATGAAAACTTCCAAATGGGATGATGCTGAAGGGGAGCTTAAAAAAGTTCTGGATCTTTCCCCGAACGTGAAAATGTCCATCGAGGCCTCCAACCTGATGGGTCAGATCGCGCTGGAAAAGAAGAACTATAAACTGGCCAGCACGCAGTTTGTGAAACTGGAAAAAAGAACCCGCAACACCGAAGACTATCCGGATGTGATTTACAATCTGGCGATCGCGGAAAAAGGGTTGAATCGTCACGGCCAAATGTGCAAATGGCTGGTGAAATTGTACGAACGCTATCCCGCTTATCCGAAAGTGGCGGACTGGAGCGTGGATCTGGCCATCAATGAATTTGAAGGCAAACCTTCTGACTGCAAAGTCACACCAGAAGATTTCCGCACGCGCGTTCGTTATCTGCTATGGGCTGGTCTTGACCAAAAAGCTCAGGGCGAAATCAATATCATGAAATCCAAAGTGGCCAAGTCTGACAAGTACCTGGCAGACAAACTTCAGGCCCAGTTCTATCTGCAAGAAGGTGAAGTCACCAAAGCAGTGGAACTGCTGAAACCGTATTATGAAGCCAACAAAAGAAACTTCGATTTCCTGATCCTGTTTGCATCTTCTGCGGCAAGAGCCGGAGAAGTGCAACTGGCCGTGGGTTCTTATTATTCTGCTTACAAGCTAAGCCCGAAATCCAAAACGGGTCGTCAGGCTCTGTATCAGTCGGCATTCCTGTCTTATCAGTTCCAGGACTACGACGGGGCCGCCCGCCGCTTCCAGGAATTCATGAAAGCGTACCCAAATTCTGGTCTGAACCGCGATGCCCAGTGGCACCTGGCTTGGTTGAAATATCTTAAAGGTGATTACCAGGGGGCTTACAAAGCTCTGGGAAATCTGAATGCGGCGAAAAAGAAAAACCGCAAAGCCTGGAAGTCCTTCCCGGAAGACCGTGTGACTTACTGGATGGCGATGAGTCTTTTCCGTCAGGGGAAGGTCGAACAAGCCAAGGTCATGATGTCGTCTTTGGCGAAAGACCCTTTGCTGGGTTATTACTCGATCGCCGCTCAAAGCCGTTTGAAAAAAATGGAAGAAGTAAAAGTGCCTCGATTGGCTGAATCCAATCTGCCCACGCAGCCGCGCGTGATTTCCCGTTTTTCTGCCGGTGAATTCCTGATGCCAAACTCTTCCGACAGCTATCGTGGGGACGAGTCTGAATCCGAAGAAACACTGATTCTGACCCAGTATTCTGCCGATGATGAAAAAGGTGAAGAAGAAGAGGCGGAAGCTTCTGACAACCCGGATTTGAAATCTGTGGAAGTGGCTGGATCCGAGGAAGAAGTGCCGGATGCCAGCAGCGAGAGAGTGACCACGTTCTCGAACCCGGCTTTGATGAAGCGCTTTGAAAGAGCCCGTGACATGATGATCCTGGGTGAAAACGAATGGGCGCGCTGGGATCTTTATGACATCGAAAGAAAGACCTCCAACCGCGAGTACCTGCGCACTTTGATGAGCGAATACAACACCGCAGGTCACTACAACCGTTCTTCTTATATCGCGCAGATTAATTTCGGTGGTCAAAGAGCGGCTCACGGCGTGGACGGCATCCGTTACCTTTGGGAGTTTGCATACCCACGTGCGTATTCTGAGCATGTTGAAAAATACACTAAGAAATTCACTGTGCCTGAAGAGCTTGTATGGGGGATCATGCGCGCTGAAACCCATTACCGTCGCGATGCGATTTCTCCGGTAGGGGCGTTGGGTCTGATGCAGGTCATGCCATTCACAGGTCACAAAGTGGCGACACTTTTGGGTGAAAAAGAATTCAAAGCGCCTTTGTTACTGCAACCAGAAACATCGGTGAAGATCGGCAGCCGTTATTTGAAGCGTCTGATGGATCGTTTTGAAAACACAATTCCGCTGGTGGCGGCAGGTTACAACGCCGGTCCACACCGCGTGAAAAACTGGCTGTCTTCTTTCGGCAACCTGGAAACAGATGAGTTCATCGAGCACATCCCGTTCCTGGAAACACGTAATTATGTAAAGCGTGTGGTTTCAAACGCTTATATTTATTCTCAATTGTACGGCAACAAGAAAGATCTTTTCCCCTATATGGCAGGCGCGGTTCCGGTGAAATTCCAGGCCGAGCTGGCGGGGAAAGAAAACTGGGATGACATTTGATAGACAGCGCGTTTCGGTTCGTCTTTAACAAAATAGTGGAAATGACAGCGTCGCTAGGGGTCCTAGCGGCGTTGACGTTTGTGCTGCTGAAAGCTCTTCCGGGCGGTCCCTTTGATGAAGAGACGGCCCTGAATCCATTGGTGCGCGAAAAACTGGCGCAACACTGGGGCCTTGAACAAAGCCTTCCTTCCCAAATCGGGAACTATCTTTTATCCGTCGTGCAAGGGGACTTGGGTGTTTCGATGTCGAAGCCTGATCGCACGGTGGTTGAAATCATCGGTCAGGGCCTGGGTAACACCCTGACCTTAAACGCCATCGCGCTGGGTGTGATTTTGGCGGGTGCTTTCGTGATCGCGGTGGCCGCGACTCGTTTCCGTGAAACCTGGTTTGAAAGTCTGGTCGATCAGACCGTGATCGCATTCTTGTCCTTGCCCAGTCTGTTCTGGGGGCCGTTGTTGATTTACGCTTTTGGTTTTTACTGGAACCTTTTACCGGTGGCATTTTTGTCGTCGCCCGTGCACTACATTTTGCCAGTGGTGACTTTAAGTGTGCGCCCGCTGGCTTCACTGATTCGCTTGCTTAAAAACTCCCTGAATGAAAACCTGAATCAAGACTATGCCCGCACCGCCAAAGCCAAAGGTGTCGGCGTGTGGGGGGTATTGATCCGTCACGTGCTGAAAAACTCGCTGATTCCTTTTTTAAGCTACGTAGGCCCTTTGACTGTGTCCTTGCTGTCAGGCTCTTTCCTGGTGGAAGTTCTGTTTGCCGTGCCGGGTTTGGGCAGTGAATTCATCGCGGCCCTGAACGATCGTGATTACACGTTGATCGTGGGCCTGACGTTGTTCTATGGAAGTCTTTTGATTGTGGTGAACTCCTTTATTGATGTGCTGCTGAAGTTGGCGGATCCACGCCTGCAGGAGCGCGCGTGAAAAAGGTGCTTCTGGTTTTTGCCATTTTGTTCCTTTCAACCCTGGTGCTGGCCACGGTTTTTTATCCGTGGGTGTTGAACAGCTCGGGGCTTGAACAAAATGTCGAAAGCATTCTCATACCGCCGGGATCTGAACACTGGTTTGGCACGGACACCTTGGGGCGGGATCTGTTTGCCCGGGTTCTGATGGGTGGGCGTATTTCGCTGTTGGTGGGGCTTGTAGGCTCGTTCCTGGCGTTTATGATTGGCTTTATCTATGGCGCCATTGCGGGCTGGTTTGAGGGGATCGTCGATCGCATCTTGATGCGTTTTTGCGATATTCTGATAGCGGTCCCAAGCTTCATTTTGGTGTCGGTGATGTGTTTAAGTCTGCAGTTGCTGCTGCCGTTTGAAGACCCTTTAAGTCGTGCGCTGCTGGGTCTTTGTATCAGTATCGCCGTCACACATTGGATGAGTTTGGCGCGTGTCACGCGCGGCATGGTTCTGGAAATCAAACGCAAGCCCTACGTGGAAGCGGCAATTTCATTGGGGGGCAGTCGCGTGCATGTGATGCTTCGCCATGTGCTTCCGAATATGCTGGGAACATTGCTGATTCTGGTGGCGATGCAGATTCCGACCAATATTTTGTATGAAAGCTTCATGAGCTTTATCGGTCTGGGGATTCATCCCCCTTACACCAGTTGGGGAATTTTAGTGCGAGAAGGATGGAAGACCCTTTCAAGCTTCCCGCATCTGATCTTGTATCCAAGCCTGATGTTGTTCCTGACGGTCTGGAGCTTCCACATCATCTTGGATCACCTGCGTACGAAGTATAGAATTTGAATGGGGCTGCGACCTCTGGGGCCGCAGTTGTTACAGATTTTTCGGAGGTTGCCAGCCGCCGAAAGTTGTTTCCAGGAACTCTGCACAGGCCAGCGTCAGGTGGTCTTTCATGTAAGGACCGACAACCTGAACTCCCAATGGAATACCATCTTCGTTCAAGCCCATCGGGACAGACGTCGCCGGGTGCCCTAAGGTTGTAAAGATCGCCGTGTAAATGAAATCAAACGGGGACCATAGCGGAGCTCGGTGTTTCGGTGCCACACGCGGGTGCGGAGGCAGAATCAGAATGCCGTCAGCACCCAGTTTTTCATCGAGGTCGGCTTTCATTTTTGCCAGGGCCTGCATTTCTTCGGTGAAGTCTTTTTTGCGGGTGTCAAAGATTTCAGCCAGGGATACCACCAGATTTGGCAGGGTGTAGTTGCCTTTACCGAAAGTCAGTTGCAGGATCTCTTTCCCAATCGACAGATGTTGGGTTGGACCCATCAGGGTTTCATACAAGTTTCTGTTCTTGGAATTTTTCACCGCGGCAAACCACAGCTCTGCCGAGCGAACAAAGAATCTTGGATCCAGTTCTTCAACGACTGCGCCCAGTTCTTCAAACAGCTTACCGCAGTTTTTCACCACTTGCACCAGCTCATCATCCGTTCCGCGTGCGCGATGGAAGATCGGGTTGGAACAGATCAGAACCTTGCGGCCTTTCCATTCCTGGGACAGTTCTTCCATAGTCGGATTTTTCAGCGTGTGCTGGTCGATATCATCAGAGCCCATCAGGATCTTCATCATCGGTGCCAGATCCACCGCTTTGCGGGTCATCGGCCCCATGGAAGTGTAAGGATACTTTTGATCCAGCAACAAGGTGCGGAAGTCATTTTGTTCAAACGGGAAATGGCCGGTCAGTGGCAACAAATAGCGAGACGGCTTGTGACCAAAGACCCCGCAAAAAGACGCCGGCATTCTGATGCTGCCGCCGATATCACTGCCAAGACCCAGCGGAGAAGCCCCCGCGCCGATCAAAGCCCCTTCGCCACCACTGCTGCCACCGCAAGTGCGTCCCAGGTCATAGGGATTGCTGGTGCGACCGTAAACGGGATTGAAACACTCAAACCAGAATCCCAGTTCCGGCACATTGGTGGTGCCCATGGGAATGCCACCGGCTTTTTTCATACGCGCGACAACTGTGGCGTCCCAGTCCATCACATCATTCTTGTGATGAATACTGCCCCCGGTGCGTTTCATGCCCTGGTAAGAAAACATTTCTTTGACGGTGAAAGGAACTCCGAACAGTGGCGGAAGATCCGAATTGTTCTTCGCCAAAGTTTCTGTCTGTTCGTGCGCCAATTTTCTGGCACGGACGAAGTCATCTTCGACCATCGCATTCAAGGCGGGGTTCACCTGTTCAATGCGGGTGATGTGCGCCTCAAGAACTTCAGACGGGGAGACTTCTTTGTTTTGAACTTTTTTATGCAGATCCAAAGCGGACAAAGTCAGCAATTCATTCATACAAAATAAAAAAGGGGCTTTGCGGCCCCTTTTTCCCTTCTTAAGAAGAAATTAAACGTTGAACTTGAAGAACAGAACGTCGCCGTCTTTCACAACGTACTCTTTACCTTCGATGCGGTATTTACCAGCATCTTTGATCGCCTGTTCAGATTTGTATTTGAACAGATCTTCGCAGTGGTAAGTTTCAGCTTTGATGAAACCACGCTCAAAGTCAGTGTGGATCACGCCCGCTGCTTGTGGAGCTTTCGTGTTTGCACGAATCGTCCAAGCGCGAACTTCCGTCACACCTGCAGTGAAGTAAGTCTGAAGACCCAACAGCGTGTAAGCTTCGCGGATCAGACGGTTCAAGCCTGGCTCTTCCGCGCCCAGTGCATCCAGGAAGTCCTTGCGTTCTTCCGGTGGCAACAATGCGATCTCAGCTTCCATCGCAGAACAGATCAGGATGGTTTTGTTGTTTTCTTCCGCGGCGCGGGCCTCAACAGCCTTTGTCCAGTCATTGCCGCCAGCTGCGAAGTCAGCGTCGTTGACGTTCATCGCGTAAAGAACCGGTTTTGCAGTCAGAAGGTGCATCTCTTTCAATGCAACCTGTTCCATTTCATCCAAAGTTACAGAGCGGGCCGGAAGACCCTTGCCCAAAGCTTCTTTGATTTTCTTGGCAACTTCAACATCCAGTTTCAGCTTTTTGTCGGTGGAGTTTTTAGCTTGTTTCTCTGTGCGCTGAAGGCGCTTTTCAACAGAGTCCAAATCCGCCAGCAACAACTCGGTGTTGATGATTTCAATGTCACGGATAGGTTCAACAGAACCCGCCACGTGAATGATATTTGGGTCGTCAAAGCAACGAACCACGTGAACGATAGCGTCTGTCTGGCGGATGTGGGACAGGAACTGATTTCCCAAACCTTCACCCTGGGACGCACCTTTTACGATACCCGCGATATCCACGAATTCCATAGTTGTTGGAACAACCTTCTGAGGTTTGATGAATTCAGTGATTTTATCCATGCGAGGATCTGGAACTGTCACCACGCCCACGTTCGGGTCGATAGTACAGAATGGATAGTTGGCTGCCTCAGCCTTGGCAGATGTCAGAGCATTGAAAAGCGTGCTCTTACCCACGTTCGGAAGACCTACGATACCGACTTGAAGTGCCATTGAAAACTCCTTGCGAAATGACGGCTCAATCTAGCCTAAGTGTTGAATTTTGTCGAAGCTTTTTGAATTCCATCCAGGATGATGCTTTCCACAGCATCGCCGGCTTTATTCAGGAAATCCGGCATCTGCGCGAACTCTTCCTTGGTGAATTTGCCCAGGACATAGTCCGGCACCGGGATGTTCGGGTTGGCAGGGCGACCCACACCCAAACGCAGGCGGGTATAGTCCATAGAGCCCATCAGGCCCGAAACGCTTTTAATGCCGTTATGGCCGCCGTGCCCGCGGTTTTTCTGAATTTTCATTTGTGCAAAGGGCTGGTCAATTTCGTCGTGGATGACGATCAGGCGTTCCAGAGGGATTTTATAAAAGCCCATCAGGGGTTGTACGGATTCGCCGGAAAGATTCATGAAGGTTTGCGGTTTGCAGAAAATCACAGGGTGATCCTTGATTTTCCCTTGAGCGATTTCGGCTTTGAACTGATTTTTGATCGGGGGATTTCCCAGGCCTTCCATCAGATAGTCCACGGCCATAAAGCCGATGTTATGACGGGTCAGTTTATACTCGCCACCCGGATTTCCCAAGCCAACAATCAACCACATAGAATACCTCTTAGAGAACCATCGAAAAAGAAAAAGGCAGCTCGAGTGAGCTGCCTTTTTTGAAGATCAATTCGTGCGTGCGAATTACTTTTTCGCAGCAGGAGCTTTTGCAGCAGCAGGTGCAGCAGCAGCAGGAGCCGCGGCAGCAGCTGGAGCAGCAGCAGCTTCTTCTTCTTGAGCGTTAACAACTGCAACAGTTTGTTCTGCGCCAGTGATCATTTTCACAGAGCCGGCAGTTTTGATGTCGGATACGTGAAGAGCGTCACCAACTGCCAAGTTAGAGATGTCAGCAGTGAAGAACTCAGGGATTTCAGTTGGCAAGCACTCAACCTCAACGGAACGAAGAACAACGTTCAACAGACCGCCTTCAGAAAGACCGATAGCTTTACCTTCAAGACGAACTTCAACGTTAACGCGAACCGCTTTTTTCAGATCCAAAGCGAAGAAGTCAACGTGTTGTGGACGACGAGAAAGTGGGTGTACGTCTACGGATTTGATAAGAACAACGATACCGTTTGCGTTCTTGTCAGAAGATTTCAAGTTGAAAAGAGCATTCTCGTAAGCACGAGTGTTGTACTTAACGATTTCTTTTTCACCAACGGATACGTTGATTGGAGACACAGCTCCGTAGATTACAGCAGGAACGTTGCGGCTTACGCGCAGGCCACGGCTGTTGTGTTTACCAGTTTCACGAGCTTCAACTGTTAGGTCGATTCTGTTTTTCATTTTTTATCCTTCTAGTCCAATAGAGGAAGTTAATAATATCCATCAAATGATGGGTTAAGTTTTCTACTTCAGCTTGCGCGCCTTTCGGCGCTTCAGCTCTGTCGGCCGAGGCCGCTTAGTCAAACAATGAACTTACGGAGTCGTTGCCGTGGATTCGTTTCATGGCTTCGGCCAGAACCGGAGCTACTGAAACCACTTCAATTTTTCCGCAGTTTTTCGCCGCTTCAGACAGCGGGATCGTGTCGGTGACCCATACTTTTTCAATAGGGCTTTCCTTCAGGCGATTGATCGCAGGACCTGACAAAACAGGGTGGGTTGCAACGGCGAACACACGTTTTGCCCCATTCTTATACAGGCTGTCAACTGCTTGTGTAAGAGTTCCCGCCGTATCGATCATATCGTCCACGATGACGGCCGTTTTACCAGTCACATCCCCAATCAGGTGCAGGGCTTTAGCCTCATTTGGGCCGGAACGGCGTTTATCGATGATCGCCATGGAGGACTCAATTCTCTTGGCAAAGGCGCGGGTTCTTTCAACCCCGCCGGCATCTGGACTCACCGCAACAAATTCAGAGCCCTGGCCGTAGGCATCTCGCCAAGCGCGAGCCAAAGTCGGAATAGCGAACAAGTGGTCCACCGGAACATTGAAGAAACCTTGGATTTGGGCCGCGTGCAGGTCCACGGACACCACACGATCGGCGCCGGCCGTCGTGATCAGGTCCGCCATCAATTTGGCCGAAATAGGGGCGCGCGGGGCCACTTTTCGATCCTGGCGGGCATAACCGTAATAAGGAATCACGGCGGTGATGGAGGCGGCCGAGGCCCGGCGAAGGGCATCGAGCATCACAAACAGCTCCATGTAGTTTTGATTTACAGGAGGGCAGGTGCTTTGGACAACAAACACGTGTTGCCCGCGGACGCTCTCATGTATTTCAACTTGGATTTCGCCATCAGCAAAACTGCTGACTTCACAGTATCCGAGCTCAACTCCAGCGGCTTCGGCTACTTTCTTGGCTAATGTGGGATTGGCATTGGCGGAAAAGATCTTTAGGCCCTTCATCACTCGTAGTCTCCTGAGTCAAAAGTGCGTTTAAAGGAAGCTAGCAAGGGGTCCTGATTTTGTCCAACGAAAAGGGGGTCTTTTTTGACCCCCTTTGCCGTGGGAAATACCTAGATTTCCCCTCTGGATTTCTGTTTTACGCGGACTCGCAGTCCTTGCGTGATTTTCTTCCATTTCTGGCGCTCCTCCCGGGCTTTTTCCGGGTCGGTTTTGCGCTCAAAATAACGCAGCTCCCGCTCCAGATTTTGAAAACTTTCCCAACGTTCCGCCTCCAGTTCCCCCGAAGCCAACCCCGCCTGTACGGCGCAGCCTGGTTCGGTCTGATGCTGGCAGTCCTTAAACCGGCAATGGGTCGCCAGTTCCAGGATGTCGTCAAAAAGGTTCTCAAAGCCCTCGCGGTGATCCAAAAGCCCCAATTCCCGCATGCCCGGCGTGTCCATCAAAAGGGCGCCAGAGGGAAGCTGATACAAGGACCTTGAAGTGGTCGTGTGTTTACCCTTGTCGTCGTCCTCGCGGATGCCCTGGGTTTTGATCTGTTCTTTTTCCAAAAGCAGATTTCCCAAAGTCGATTTCCCAACCCCCGAAGACCCTAAAAGCACCACGGTCTTTCCGGGCAGCAGGTGAGTCTTCAGCGGTTCCAGGGTTTGGGGATCCAAAGCACTCACGGCGTGCACGGGGACTGCCGGGTGGCGGTCCTCCACTTCGGCGATAAGGCCTTCAAGGTCTTCGGCCAAGTCAGCCTTGGTCAGAACGATGACCGGCGAAGCATTTGATTCCCACGCAAGGCTCATATAGCGATCCAGGCGCTTCAGGTTGAAATCCTGATTGGCAGATACAGCCACAAAGATCACATCCACGTTCGCGGCTACGATCTGGGCTCGGGCCCCGCTGCCGGGTTCCTTGCGGTAAAAGCAGCTGTGGCGCGAAAGAACTTCGTGAATCACGGCGTGCTCGTCATGGGAATGCAGCTCGCAGATCACCCAGTCACCCACACCAGGGTATTCCAGATTCAGATCAGAATGGTTATAGCGAAATTTTCCTGAAAGCTGAGCCAGGGCTTTGCCTTCGTGGTCGTTTTTAAAGAACACCACGCGGTACATTTCGCGTTCT
Source organism: Bdellovibrio bacteriovorus str. Tiberius (assembly GCF_000317895.1). NCBI lineage: Bacteria > Pseudomonadati > Bdellovibrionota > Bdellovibrionia > Bdellovibrionales > Pseudobdellovibrionaceae > Bdellovibrio > Bdellovibrio bacteriovorus. Next base: position 2,770,380 of record NC_019567.1, on the reverse strand, counting down.
TGATTAATAATACGTCCAACGACTTCGCCTGATGTCAGAGGTCGAAGTTCGATTTGCGCCTGCAAAAGCGCGTTCCATCCCCAAGCGGGAAGGATTGATGAATTAGTCACGGATAACTCCATTGAATAAAATTAAAATTCAGGAGCTCTCTTGGCGAACTTAAGTTTTAAGAATGAAAAAACTAGAAAGACGCAAGGAGAGCGGCTTTAGCGATAAAAGTTGTTACAATCATAGGCCCTCCTTGTCGGGTGTGTTAAAGACAGTATCGTTGATGCTTGCGAAATAAGCAAATAAAAAAGGGAACCTTGCGGGTTCCCTTTTAATTAGCCTTGAGTCTGATTCAATTTTTCCAGGAAGGCTTTTAAAGCCATCGCTCTGTGCGAAAGCAGGCTCTTATAGCCCGTACCCAGCTCCGCCAGCGTTTGAGTCTGGCCTTCCGGGATAAAGACCGGATCATAACCAAAGCCGTGCAAGCCTGCAGGTTTGGAAGCAATCGTGCCTTTCATCTCTCCATTGAACACCCACTCTTCGCCTGTCGGAGTGTAAACCACGGTCGTACAAACGAATTTTGCATTCTTGTTTGGCATTGGTTTCAGAGTGATCATTTTCAAAAGTTTGGAAACGTTTTCGCTGTCAGAAGCTTTCGGTCCCGCATAACGAGCCGAATGAATTCCGGGCAGACCATTCAGGCCCTCAACAACCAAACCCGCATCTTCACCCAGTACCCAGACATTGTTTTTCACCGCACGCAAAGTTTTGGCTTTGATGCGTGCGTTGTCTTCGAATGTTTTTCCGTCCTCAGGACGGGGAGTGAAGGATGCAATGTCGCCTTGTGAAAAGACTTTCAAGTCTGGCAGTTCACGCAGCAGCTGTTTGTATTCAGCAAGTTTTCCTTTGTTTCCAGTGGCAATCCAAAGTTCCATTTATGCTCCTGCGATCTTGTAGATTTCACCCATCACTGCCGCCTGGTGAATGAAGAGTTCACGACAGCCCTTTTCAGCCACGTCCATCATTTTGAACAGCTGATCGCGAGTGAACGGAACGTGTTCGGCCGTGCCTTGGACTTCCACGAACTGACCCTTGTCGGTCATAACAAAGTTCATGTCGGTTCCAATGGCAGAATCTTCGTCATAGTTCAGATCCAGCAGGATGTTGCTTTCATGCAGGCCCACGCTGATAGCGGAAACATAATTGATCAACGGCAAAGTTTTGATTTCGCTGACCGCGTGCAATTTTTTAAGAGCCAGTGCCAGCGCCACAAAACCGCCGGTCACAGAAGCTGTGCGCGTGCCACCATCGGCATTCAAAACGTCACAGTCGATGATGATTTGTTTTTCACCCAGTTGTTTCAAATCCACCGCCGCACGCAAAGAGCGTCCGATCAGGCGAGAGATTTCCTGAGTGCGACCGCCCGTCATGGACTTGTCACGACGGATGCGGGTGTGAGTGGATCTTGGCAGCATGCCGTATTCCGCGGTGATCCAGCCAGCACCGGTGCCCAAAAGCCAGCTTGGCGCTTTGGATTCATAAGTTGCCGTGCAAAGAACTTTGGTACGACCAAATTCCACGATGGCAGAACCTTCTGCGTACTCAGAAACATTCGGTGTGATTTTCACTTGGCGTAGTTGGTCAAAAAGGCGTCCGTCAGCACGCATAAGAAACTCCAGTAAGGCCGTTCAGAAGTGGCCTTTTTTCAGTCTTGGTTTTGGGGTGATTAAAACAAACTAATTTAAGGATTTTGCTGCGTGGTTGTCCATCTTTTCTTTGTAGGACTGGAGGGCGGTGTAGATTTTTTGAGCAAGATCGTTTTGATATTCTGCGCTGACCAGTTTTTTGGCTTCTCGCGGGTTGGTCAAAAAGCCGATTTCGATCAAAACCGAAGGCATTGTCGTTTTTGAGATCACATAAAACGGGGCCTGCTTGATGGTTGCTTGAGCCGCGTTATTGTCAGTGCCCCACACCTGCGTCAGGGTTTGTGTCAGGCGCAGGCTGCTGCTTAAGCGGTTTTGGCGGTGCAGATCTTCCACGATCGCGGCCACATCGCCTTTTTTGGAAAGTTCGTCTCCGCCGGAAATGTCATGCAACTCGCGGCTGTTAAGAACCATCTGATTTTCCTGGCTGGCTAAAAACAGCGCATCTTCATCCGGTGGCAGATTGTTTTGGAAGAAAAATTCCACACCCTTGGCGCGCTGGTCAGATGCGGCGTTGGCATGCAGGCTGACGAACAAGTCCGCCTTCGTGCCTTCAGCCATTTTCACGCGCTCAGGTAGGGACAGGTTGCGGTCATTCGTGCGAGTCATGGTGACTTTGAACTTTTCATCTTTGGCTAAAAGTGTCTGCAGCTTTTGTGCGACTTTCAAAACCAGTTCTGCTTCTTTCGCGCCACCGTAGACCGCACCGGTATCAACACCACCGTGGCCGGGATCCAGCATAATGTGCAAAGCAAACGCAGAAGGGGAGCAAAGAATAAGCAAAGCGCCAAGGCTTCGTTTCAGAAACGGAAAGTTCATGCAGTCAGAATAAGAAACAAGCCTTGGTTGTGTCGAGTCCAGACGGGCTTGCGACAGGAACCTAGCCGTGAGTCAGGGGCAGAAGCAGGGCCCGCTCTGAAGCAGGCCCTGAATCAATTTACAACAGGCAAAGGCTTGGCTGCACAGACACGGGTTGCGTGACTGCTGGCAGGTCCGCTTCAGTAATAGGCGTGTATTCGTCGGCGTTCGTGAAATCGGTCTGGCGTTGGTCTTCAGACAAACCATCACCAGGGCCGTTGGCGATGAACAGCGTGCTGTTTTCGATTTTTACCGTAGAGTACTGATCCGTACAGCTGATGAATGAATGGAACTCCTGAGTCAGTGGATTTTGGCTTACAACGGTACCCGCTGTAAAGGTGCCGTCATCGCTGTAAGCGTTCGCCGCATCACCGGTACATTCGGCATTGTTGAATTCAAAGCGGGTTCTGGAAATAGTTGCGTCCTCTTTGATTTGCAAAACCACAAATCCATTGGCCGGGGCGGTGGTTCTGGCCAGTGGATAGCATTCGGATTTCCAATAACCTGTCAGCTCGGGTTCTTTGGAAGGGGAGTTGGAACTGCCGCTGCCAGAGCAGGCCGCTGTTGCCAAAAGGGTTGTCACAATCGCGATGTTTAAACTCATTCGTAAGTTCGTCACTTCTTTGTCCTTTCAAGAAAACAAAAGTTGGTTCACCCACTGTGGGGTAAGAAGCGCTTGAATGGGATCGTATGTAAGGATGATCCAGCTCGTTTTTAGCAATAAACTGGACGATAGACTCAGATTTTGAGCTCATATTGAGACGGGGATGGAGGAAATTTTCTTGGCGGAAGGTCGTGGTTTGCAAGGGGCCGAAGCTCCCACAAAGATGCGTTTATGCGAAGGTTTGGTCCGACAATTGTCGTTTTCTGTCAAAAACCTCGACATAGGATTTGCTTCGGCTGTGAGTTTAATCAGTTTTGGCAAACATCTGGGCATGGCATCTGCGTTGCTTTAGTACAAGGCAACCCCCCATGGCGGCCAGGACCCTCCCCCCCCAATCCTGGTCGCTTTTTTTTTGCCTAAAATCCCTATATCCTAGTTGCTATTGAACATCGATGAATCATCGAAGGAGATTTTCAATGCAGGTAAAACCACTGGGAACACTTCTCTTGGCAGCTCTTATGACCGGCACCATGCCTTTGGCAGCGTACGCACAAGTCGACAGCTCGCAAATTGAAGCCGAAGAGGCAACCGCTGACGCGGAGGCCGCCAAGGCCGAAGCCAATGAAGCGAAAAAACGTGCTGAAGAGGATCGCAAGCGCCGGGATAAAGTCCGCGCAGAATCCCAGTCGGCCATCAACAAGGCCCGCTCGTTGGAAAATGACGCCAAAAAAGAACAGGCTGATTCCGAACGTGAATCTGCAAAACTAAAAGCCGAAACTAACGAACATGACAGAGCTAAGACAGTCGCTGAAAAAGAGCAGACTTCAGCTCAAGCGCGCATCAAGGCCGCTCAGGAAAAAACTCAAAAAGCCATCCAGGTTCGCGACGAAGCCCAAGGCAAGCGCAAGCAGGCTGAAAAGAAAGCCGAAGAGCTGGGTGATCAGGCCAAAGATCAGGAAAAGCAGGCGAGTTCTGCCACGGAAGCTGGCTTGACGGCAACAAAAGAAGCCGAAGCGGCAAAGAATGAAACTTTGAAAGCCGAGCAGAACCTTTCCAAAGCCAAACTGCTGACACAAAAAGCGGTGGCGGAAGCCAAAGCCCGCGAAGCCAAAGCCAAGCAGGAAATCGCCCGTGCTGAAGCCGACCGGGCTCGTGCGGAAGCCGAGATGTCGCGCCTGAAAGCGCAGGATGAACAATCCAAAGCGATGATTGAAAAAGTCGAAAGCGAATTGAAAGCGGCAGCAGAGGCTTCAAAGAAAGCCAAAGAAGAAGCCGAATCCGAGCGCAAAAAAGTGACTGAAACCAAATCGCAGGAAGAAAAGCTGAAACAGCAGGCAGCCAAAGCCCGTCAGGAGCTTGAAGGCAACCGTAACAATCTTCGTAAGGAGCAGGCGACCGCCAACTTGGAAATCGCAAGATCCAAGAAAGCCATCGCCGAGTACGAATCCGAAGTGGCCAAGTCTGAAAGTGAATTGAAACGTCTGACCGAAGAAACCGAGAAGGCTAAAAAAGAGCGTGAAAAGCTTGAAAGCCGTTTGGATTCTGCCAAGAACGAAGCTGAAGAAATCCGCATCAAGGTGGCAACAGCCAAAGCCAACTTTGAAGCCGAAGAATCGCGCATGGAGGCGGTTAAAATCCGCATCGATGCCGGTTTGAAAACCAAGAAAAAGAAATAGTCTTTGCTTAACGTCTTAAAAACAAAAAACCCACAAACTTCAGAGTTTGTGGGTTTTTTTATTTCATCCTGTTCAGGAAGCGGAAGTAGCGTTCAGGCTGGATGTCCACCGACATCAGGTTGCCCCGGCTGTCGTGAACCTCAGGGAAGGAAAACTTCCACTGGCCTTCGTAAAGATAGAAATTGATACCGATGGTGAACTGCACTTGGGTTTCTTCGCCAGTGGCTTCGGAATAGTAGGGCACAAAGAAGCTTCTCATGCGCGCCTGGGCGGGCAGGAAGCCATCCACCATATTGACCTGGTCGACGAAAGCCTTCGGGGCGTCGTGAATCATGATCTTGGGGTTTTTCAGCTTGGAAGACCAATTTACAAACGCACGGACCCCCAAAGAGTTGATCCCGCGCAGCTGTTCAAGATGCAGGTGCAGGTCCAAAGCCGCCGGAATGGCCAGTTCAGTTAAAGCCTTCTCGTCATTTTCAAGCACGCCACCCAGGCTGACACGAGCCAGGTTTTGATCTTTTAAAATAACGTGGTCGACTTTGACTGCCATGGTTTCTTGGGCTCCTTATCTTACCGTGGTCACCTGGTTATAAACCGTCTGAGTCGGGTAAGCAAAACTGACGTTCATATCGGCTGCGATCTTCAAAATCTCAATAAAGATTCTTTGCTGATGTTGCAGCTCTTCCGGTCCAGTGTACACCTTCAAATGGAAATTGACGAGAACATCCAAAGACGAGGCGTTGTAATTATTAAAGTGAACTGTCACGGTGTCCGCAATAACCTTTTCGTCTGACTTAATATAGTAGCGGACGCGGTCACAGAAGTTCTCGATAGTCTCTGGGGCTGTTTCGTAAACTAAACCGAGCACCTGACGAACACGGCGGGCAGGACGAACACCCATATTGTCGACAGTTTCTTTAGCCATCATAGCATTTGGGATCGTGATCAAAGAGTTATAGAACGTGCGGACGCGCGTGGAACGGAAACCGATTTCTTCAACCGTGCCTTCCATGTCCTTGATCTTCACCCAGTCGCCGACCTGGAAAGGGCGGTCAAACAAGATGGTGATGGATCCGAATAAATTCGCAGCTGTGTCCTGAGCTGCCAAGGCCAAGGCCAAGCCCCCCAAACCCAGACCGGCCAGCAAGGACATTACATTGAGTCCAAAGCTTTGCAGCACAATCAGGAAACCCATAACCACGACAAAGATCTTTAAGGCTTTGGAGGCAAATGGCACCAACTGGTCATCAAAAGTGCTCGGGGTTTTTGAAGTATAATCTGCGAGCACGGAGCAAGCCGCATCCACTGCATAATAAACCAGACGGATGATAAAGATCGCAATCAGGCCACGCATGAAGTGCTCATAGTAGCTGGCGAACTTGCCGGTCAGTTCAGCCGCATCACCGGCTGCAAACCACAAAAGGATCACCAGGATCCAGGCCAACGGACGATCCGTGTCGGTTCTTAGAAAATAACCCCAAAACGTTCTCGGGTACTTTTTGGTGATCGGATTGTGTTTCTTAAGTTCTTTCAGGATCAGGTGAAACACGGGGCGGATCAAAATCCCAACCGTGATTGCCAGCGCTAGGAAGGCCCACTTCCAGTTCGGCATCACAAAGGTTGTGGATTTTAAAACCTCGGTCAGTTCGGGAGTGAACCACTGGGATTCTTCAAACAAAAACTTTTCCATGGAAGAAAGCTCTTTCATATTACACCATCTGCAAGTCATGCCCTGTATAGAGCAGAATCAAAATCACCACACCCAGAACAATTCGGTAGTAACCAAAGCCCCGGAACCCATAGCGCGACACTATACCGATAAAGAACTTGATCGCAACCATCGCCACCACAAAAGCCACCGCACAACCCACCAGCAGCAAATTGATCTGTGCAGGCTCAATCGTCTTATAGATCTTTAACAGTTTGTACAGCGTGGCTGCGGCCATTGTCGGCACCGCCAGGAAAAATGAAAACTCGGCTGCTTCTTTTTTATTCATGCCAAGTGTCAATCCGCCCATGATGGTCGCACCAGAACGCGAAACACCCGGGATCATCGCGATGGCCTGGAACAGTCCAAGCTTCACCGAATCTTTGTATGTCAGATCATCGGTTTTTCGGCCCATCATTGTCAGGTGAGCAAAAGCCTTGTCGGCCCAAATCAAGATCGCACCACCCACAATCAGTGACCAGGCAACGACCTGCACACTGCCCATCAGATGTTCCACCACATCCTTTACGACGAAGCCAATGATCGCCGTAGGCAGGAACGCCACGAACAGCTTGCGATAGAATCCCCAATGAGGAAGGAAGCGTTTCCAATACAAAACCAGAACCGACATGATCGCACCAAACTGAATGATAACTTCGAAGGCCTTTGTGAAAGAACTGTCTTCGATGCCCATCATGGAGCTGGCAATAATCATATGACCGGTGGAAGAAATCGGCAGGAACTCGGTGATCCCTTCGACAATGCCAAGGATGATGGCGTGCAGATAACTCATAGATGAACCCTCTTTCGCTGCAAAAAAACAGTCGCGAACATCATTGAAAAGAACGCCGGTGGGTTCAATATTCGATGGGTTGTGTCAAAAAATTTAAGATTTGTTTAAGATTTTTGTATTCAATGCTTACGAAAGGTGAATATTATTTTTTCACCACGGAGGGGGTTTAATTATGAAACGTGCATTACTAGTTGGTGCGGTTCTGTTTGGTTCTCAGGCGTTCGCTGGCGAATACCTGGTGAAATATTCGAACACACGCGCTTTCAACATGCTGAATACAATGACGACATCTAAGGTGTCCACGATCCAGATGATGGATCACAACGACACTGCTAGCTTGGTGTTGGTTGATGTGAACAAGAAACACGAAGCTCAGGCTTTGGCTTCTTTGTTGTCTCAACCAGGCGTTGAGTACATCGTTCCTAACTTCAAAATCAGAGCTTTCACAGCGCCAGTTGACGCTGCTGCTTTGAAAGAACAATGGGCTATCGCGAAAGTTCAGGCTGAAAAAGCTTGGCAGCGCGCTGGTAACAAAGGTTCCAAAAACGTGATCGTTGCGGTTATCGATACTGGTGTTGATTACACTCACCCGGCATTGGCACCGAACATGATCACTGGTTATGACTTCCGCGACAACGACGCTGATCCAATGGATCTGACTGGCTTCCAAAACCCAGGTCACGGTACACACTGTGCGGGTGCGGTTGGTGCGACGGGTCTTATCGACGGTGGTATCGTAGGTCTTTCTCCTGAAGTTTCCATGATGCCTTTGCGCTTCCTGGGTGCTGACGGTTCCGGTGACCTGAACAATGCGATCAAGTCTATCGACTACGCTGTTGAAAAAGGCGCTCAGATCATTTCTGCATCTTGGGGTGCGGCAGTTCCTCGTTCTCAAGCAGCTCCGCTTCTTGAGGCAGTAAAACGTGCTGACGACAAAGGTGTTATCTTCATCGCAGCTGCTGCGAATGACGGTAAAAACAACGATAAAACTGAAATGTTCCCGGCGAACAACGGTTACCCAAATTCCATCACAGTAGCGGCTTCCGGCCCTGCAGATGCGAAACCATCTTGGTCTAACTACGGTACAGCGACGGTTCACGTTTCTGCTCCGGGTGAGAACATCATGTCCACTCTTCCAAAAAACAAATACGGCAACTTGTCTGGTACTTCCATGGCAACTCCGCTTGTTTCCGGTTTGGTGGCTTTGATGAAAGCTCAAGATCCTTCTCTGACTGGTGCGCAAATCCGCGCTATCCTTCAGACGACAGGTGCTAAAGTTTCCATCGAAACTGCATGTAACTGCCGCGTTGACGCTTACGAAGCGGTTGAAGCTGTTATGTCCAAGAAAATGGTTGTAGTTCCGTCTGCGGCAACTATCAAACCTTCTGAGACTCTGGCTTTGTCTGTTCTTCACGGTAAAACGCCATTTAAGTTTGCTTCCAGCAACTCTGCAGTAGCGTCTGTATCTGACAACGGTACTATGACTGCAGCTTCCAACGGTTCCACAGTTATCACTGTGACTGATGCTGACGGTAAAACTGCTTCCACTCTGAACATGCACGTAGGTGCTTCTTCTGGTGGCGGTAACAATCCAGCTCCACCAGATGATGGTGGCGGTCTGCCTGACCCAGGTCAGCCTGGCGAATGTCCACTTGGTGATCCAGCGATCTGCCAAATCATCTGCCAAATCAAACCAGACCTTCCGTTCTGTCAGTA